>NZ_JBVISS010000009.1:0-468484 GCF_055575395.1 Streptomyces sp. NPDC034103
TCGGCGCGCATGAACAGCGCCAGCAGACCACCGATGCAGAAGAACGCGAAGGACGTGACCAGATACAGCGTCCCGATCGTCTTGTGGTCAGTGGTGGTGAGCCACTTGACCACGACGTTGCCGGGCTGCTTGCGCCGGACCGGCAGTTCGTCCTCGTAGTGGGACTCTGCCGCGGCACCCTGAGGTTCGTTGAGGATGCTCACAGGTTGTTCGTCTCCCGGTTCTTCTCATGGGCGGTCTGCTCGATGCCCGCGGGAATGTAACCGGTCTGCCCCTTCTCGGCGAGTTCCTTGAGGTGCTGCTCGTAGCGCTCGGGAGAGACGACCTTCACGTTGAACAGCATGCGGGAGTGGTCGACCCCGCAGAGCTCCGCACACTTGCCCAGGAAGGTGCCCTCCTTGTTGGGGGTCACCTGGAAGGAGTTGGTGTGCCCCGGAATGACGTCCTGCTTCATCAGGAACGGCACCACCCAGAAGGAGTGGATGACGTCACGCGAGGTGAGGACGAAGCGGACCGTCTTGCCCTTGGGGAGCCAGAGGGTCGGACCCGGGTTGTTGGTCTGCGGGTTCCGCGTGCCGGGCGTGCCGACGTCGTAGACACCGCCGGCGTTGGCGGGGAAGTCCTTCTTGAACCGGTCCGGAATGGCGGCCAGGTTCTCGTCGGTCTTCGCGTCGCCGGTGGAACCGTCCACGCTCTCGACGTAGTTGAAGCCCCAGCTCCACTGGAAGCCGACCACGTTGACCGTGACGTCGGGCTTCTTCTCGAGGCTCAGGAGCTTCGACTCGTCACGAGCCGTGAAGTAGAACAACACCGAGACGATGATGAGGGGGACCACCGTGTACAGCGCCTCGATGGGCATGTTGTACCGGGTCTGCGGAGGAACCTCGACCTTGGTGCGGCTGCGCCGGTGGAACATGGCGCTCCACAGGATCAAGCCCCAGACCAGCACGCCGGTGGCGAGCGCGGCCGCCCACGAGCCCTGCCACAGGGAGAGGATCCGCGGAGCCTCTTCGGTGGTGGGGGTGGGCATACCAAGGCGGGGGAAGTCCTTGTATGTGCAACCGGTCGCGGTCGCCAGGACCAGGCCCGCGGTCATTGCCTGCAGCAGCTTCCGCCGCATCGGGCGCCGCGGCGAGCGGTCGGAGCCGTTGGGACTCACGTAGCGCCTTCCCGAGAGTCTCGCCCGCGCGTATCGGCTGCGGCCTGGCCTAACTCGGTGGTCGGTCGCCGCCCTGCGTCGGGCAGGGGTTTGGATGTTTATGCGGACCAAACCCTAGCCCACCCCCTCCGGGGGTTCGCGGGGAGGGGTGCCTACTGAGCGGGGCGGTTCGCTGGAATGGCGGCTGCGGGTGGTTTGTGGCCGATCGCGCCCCGCGGCGGAGCCGCACAGGGACACAGCCTCGCGTCCCTGGCGGGGTTAGCGTTGGCGCGTGTCCTACTTTGACGCTGCATCCAGTGCGCCTCTCCATCCCGTCGCTCGTCAGGCTCTGTTGGCCTCGCTGGATGAAGGGTGGGCTGATCCCTCCCGTCTCTACCGCGAAGGTCGCAGAGCCCGGATGCTGCTCGATGCCGCACGGGAAGCCGCCGCCGAGGCCGTGGGGTGTCGGGTGGACGAACTCAGGTTCACCCCGTCCGGCACCGCGGCTGTGCACGCCGGTGTCGCGGGGGCGTTGGGCGGGCGGCGGCGCGTCGGGCGTCACCTGATCGTGTCAGCGGTGGAACATTCCTCCGTGCTCCATTCGGCCGAAGCGCTGGAGAAGGAGGGCGGTTCGGTCACTCGAGTGAGTGTTGAGCGATCGGGCAGGGTGGACCCTTCGGCCTACGCCGCCGCGCTGCGCCAGGACACCGCGCTCGCCTGTCTTCAGTCGGCCAACCACGAAGTGGGCACCGAGCAGCCGGTGGCCGAGGTCGCCGAGGTGTGCCGGGCGGCCGGGGTGCCGCTGATGGTGGATGCGGCGCAGTCCCTCGGGTGGGGGCCGGCCGAAGGGGGCTGGTCACTGCTGGCGGGCAGTGCGCACAAATGGGGTGGACCTGCCGGGGTCGGACTGCTTGTCGTGCGGAAGGGCGTGCGGTTCGCCGCTCAGGGGCCGATGGACGAACGGGGATACGGGTTCGAGAACCTGCCCGCGATCGTCGCCGCCGCGGCTTCCCTGCGGGCGGTACGGGCCGAGGCGGCCCAGGAGGCGGTACGGCTGCGGGAGCTGACGCGGCGGATCCGGGACCGGGTGCCGCGGCTGGTGCCGGACGTGGAGGTGGTGGGGGACCCGGAGCGGCGGCTGCCCGGGATCGTCACCTTCTCCTGTCTCTATGTCGACGGGGAGACCCTGCTGCACGAACTGGACCGGGAGGGTTTCTCCGTTTCGTCCGGCTCGTCCTGCACCAGCAGCACGCTGACGCCGAGCCATGTGCTCAAGGCGATGGGGGTGCTGAGTGAGGGGAATGTGCGGATCTCGTTGCCGTTCGGGGCGGCCGAGGAGGACGTGGAGAGGTTTCTCGCCGTGCTGCCGGGTGCGGTGGCGGGGGTGCGGGAGAAGCTGGGCGCGCCGACGCCGTCGGCCGTCGTACGGGCGGACGAGCTGGTCGTGGACGCCCTCGGCAAGCGCTGCCCGATCCCGGTGATCGAGCTGGCGAAGGTGGTCGGGGACGTGCCCGTGGGCGGGCTGATCCGCGTCCTGTCGGACGACGAGGCGGCCCGCCTGGACATCCCCGCCTGGTGCGAGATGCGGGAGCAGGAGTACGTGGGTGAGGAGCCGGCGGAGAAGGGGACGGCCTATCTCGTCCGCCGGCTCGTCTAGGCGCTGTCGGTCCGGTCGGCTCAGACCAGGTGCTTCTGCACCTCGGCCGCGGCCTCGTCCCCGTACGCCTTCGTGAACCGCTCCATGAAGTGGCCCCGGCGCAGCTGGTACTCCTGCGTGCCCACCGTCTCGATGACGAGGGTCGCCAGCATGCAGCCCACCTGGGCCGCGCGCTCCAGCGACACCCCCCACGCCAGTCCCGACAGGAACCCCGCGCGGAACGCGTCGCCGACGCCCGTCGGGTCCGCCTTGCGCTCCTCGTCCGGGCAGCCGACGACGATCGGCTCCTCGCCGACGCGCTCGATGCGCACGCCCTGCGCGCCGAGCGTGGTGACGCGGTGACCGACCTTGGTGAGGATCTCCTCGTCCGTCCAGCCGGTCTTGGACTCGATGAGCCCCTTCTCGTACTCGTTGGAGAAGAGGTAGGTGGCGCCATCCAGCAGTATCCGGATCTCGTCGCCGTTCATCCGGGCGATCTGCTGGGAGAAGTCCGCGGCGAACGGGATGGCGCGCGAGCGGCACTCCTCCGTGTGGCGCAGCATCCCCTCGGGGTCGTCGGCGCCGATGAGGACCAGGTCGAGACCGCCCACGCGGTCGGCGACGGTCTTGAGCTCGATGAGGCGGGCCTCGCTCATCGCGCCGGTGTAGAAGGAGCCGATCTGGTTGTGGTCGGCGTCGGTGGTGCACACGAAGCGGGCGGTGTGCAGCGTCTCCGAGATACGCACGGACGCGGTGTCGACGCCGTGCCGGTCCAGCCAGGCCCGGTACTCGTCGAAGTCGAAGCCCGCGGCCCCGACCAGGATCGGCGAGGTGCCGAGCTGGCCCATACCGAAGGCGATGTTCGCGCCCACTCCGCCCCGGCGTACGTCCAGGTTGTCGACCAGGAAGGAGAGCGAGACCGTGTGCAACTGGTCCGCTACGAGCTGGTCGGCGAAGCGGCCGGGGAAGGTCATGAGGTGGTCGGTGGCGATGGAGCCGGTGACTGCGATGCGCACGGCGTGGACTCTCCTGTGGGGAGAAACTGGGTTGACGGTTCACGCTACCCGGTCGCCGCGGACCTCGGCAGCCGCCGAAACTACCCGATAGTAGATCTTTCTTCGCGGGCCCGGACGTGCCTACGGTGCCGTCATGAAGAACCTCGAGGTCCACGCCCCCGTTCCGGCCGATCTGGACGGCGATCTGGCGTCGCTGCGCGGCGACTGCGCCCGGATGGTCCCGCACTGGGCGGCTCCCGACCGCGTCATCGCCCGCCCCGTCTCGCCCTCCCTCATCCACGGTGTGACCGTTCCGACGAGGTCCGCGCGCCTGCTGGACGCGATGTCGGACTACGGCGACTGAAACCAGCGCTCTGAAGGGAACCGCGCGCTCCCCCGCCGCGTCCCATCGCTGTCCCCCGTAAAGGGGACGTGGGATACGACCCACCGCCCGGCCGTTTTGACGTGGTCGGGTCAGGGTCACTGGGACATGGCGCGGTTGAAGGAGCGATGCGGTGAACACCGAGCGACCCGAGAACGACGACGACACCGAGGTCGGCAGGACCACGGACGCCGATGAGGGTGCTGCCGGTATCGCCGAGGACGAGGGCGGTACGGCGACGGAGGGGGCCCAGGCGTCCCGCGAGGACACTCCCCCCGAGGCCCCCGAGCCTGTGGAGGCGGCCGGGACGGTCGAGACCGCCGAGCCTTCGGGTGCCGCTTCCGGCCCCGCCGAGGCTGCCGAGGCGCCCGAACCCGACCGGCCCACTGAGCCCGCCGAGCCCGCCGAGGCCTCCGAGCGGGCCCAGTCCGCCGCGCCCGAGCCCGCCGAGCGCCCCGAAGCCCCCGAGCAGGCCCAGCCCGCCGCGCCCCAGCCCGCCGAGACCGAGCCCGCCGAGGACGAGGTGCCCCGGGACGGTGAGCCCGAGGCGCCGCGTTCCGGTCGGCCCCGTACCCCCGTGCTCGTCGCCTCCGTCGCCGCCGCCGTACTGCTCGTCGGGGGCGGTGGGGCGTATCTCGCCGCGTCCGCGTCCGGTGGGTCGGGCGGGGGTACGACGACCGGGGCGCGCGGCGACGGCACTCCCCCGCCGCTCCGGCTCGACGGATACACCGGGGGCGACGAGGGCACGGCCGGGATCGCGCCGGGTGAGCCGAATCCGTACGGCGTCACCTACCGGGCCGGGGGCACGCTCGCGGACGGTCCCGACGAGGCCCCCGTCTACCGGGCGGCCGGCAAGGTCACCGCGGACGAGGTGGCACGGCTGGCGAAGGCACTCGGGGTGACGGGGACGCCGGTCCTGGAGGGGCAGGCCTGGAAGGTCGGCGCGCAGGAGGCGGCCGGGCCGAGTCTGCAGGTGAACCAGCAGGCGCCGGGGGCGTGGACGTTCCACCGGTACGCGCCCGGCACCAATGACTGCGGCGGCGGGACCCTGTGCGCGAGCGACCCCGCCGCACCGGCCGGCGACCCGGTGAGCGAGGACGCCGCGAAGAAGGCGGCGGCGCCGGTCCTGAAGGCGGTCGGGCAGGACGACGCCAAGGTCGACGCGGGCCAGGTCATGGGCGCCCAGCGGGTGGTGAACGCCGATCCGGTGATCGGGGGACTGCCGACGCACGGCTGGACGACCGGGGTCACCGTGAACGCGCGGGGCGAGGTCGTCGGCGGCAGCGGTCAGCTGAAGGCACCGGCCAAGAGCGACACGTATCCCGTCGTGGACGCCGCGAAGGCGCTGGAGCTGCTGAACGCGCGGCCGGCGGACGGGCACCGGATGGGCATCGGGGGCTGCGCCACCGCCGTACCGCTGAAGGACCGGCTGGAGGCGCCGTGCGGGTCGCAGGCGTCGGCGAGCACGCCGAAGCAGGAGACGATCACGGTCGAGAAGGCGGTCTTCGGGCTGGCCTCGCACTATGTGGACGGGCGGCAGGCGCTGGTGCCGTCCTGGCTGTTCCAGGTGCGGGCACAGGGCGCGCAGGACGGCTTCACGGTGACGTATCCGGCGATCGACCCGACGTACCTGGCCTCGGACACGCCCTCCGCGGGGCCGACCGAGCGGCCGAGCCCCCGGCCGACCGGGCCCGACCCCGACCAGCCGACCGCGGCGCCGGCCACCCGTGACGTGACGGTGGGCGGCTACACCGCCGAGGGCGACGAGCTGACCGTGAGCTACACCGGCGGGGTCTGCGCCGACTACAAGGCCTCGGTGGTGGAGGGCTCCGGCAAGGTGACGGTCCGGGTGACCGAGACGCCGTTGCCGGACAAGGTCTGCATCCTGATCGCGAAGGTCTACCACGAGACACTGCGGCTCAAGGCGCCGCTGGGCGACCGCGAGGTCGTGGGCTCGGACGGCAAGGAAGTCCCGCTGGAGAAGGCGGGGGCCCGGCTCCCGGGGACGTCCGGGGCGCGCTGATCCCCCTTCCCCGCGCTGAACGCGCGAAGGCGGCGGCCCTGTCGGAGGGGGCCGCCGCCTTCGCGTGTGTTCTGTTGTTCAGCCGGTCCAGCCGGATCTAGCTGAACGAGTCGCCGCAGGCGCAGGAGCCCGTGGCGTTGGGGTTGTCGATCGTGAAGCCCTGCTTCTCGATGGTGTCGACGAAGTCGATGGAGGCGCCACCGAGGTACGGAGCGCTCATGCGGTCGGTGACGACCTTGACGCCGTCGAAGTCCTTGACGACGTCACCGTCGAGGGACCGCTCGTCGAAGAACAGCTGGTAGCGCAGGCCCGAGCAGCCACCGGGCTGGACGGCGACGCGCAGGGCCAGGTCGTCACGGCCTTCCTGGTCGAGCAGGGCCTTGACCTTCGCCGCGGCGGCGTCGGACAGGATGATGCCGTCGGTGACGGTGCCGGTCTCGTCCGATACGGACATCTACATCTCTCCCGGGTTGTACGGAGACTGCTTACCGACGGTTGCAACCGTCGGGGCCGCGGATTCATTCCGGGCCGAGCGACTTGTCTTTCCGCCTGTCCTTTCATGCTCGCACACCGCCGACGAAGCGAACAGCGACCGCCGAGCCGATCCGCCGGTGCGGCACCGGGATTCATGTCACACCGACACTATGGCCATCGTCAAAGTGACGTGAAGCGGTTATGATAGATAACGTCAATTCGACGAAAACTACCGCCGGTCCGGCCCACGGACCGGCGAGCCGCAGAACAGAAAGGGTGCGTGTCGTGACCACCGCCCAGACCCAGGAGCTCGACGTACAGCCGACTCCGCTCGCCCTGCTGCTCCTCGGCAGGGAGGCCGATCCGAAGAGCGAGCGGGGTGTCGAGTGCCCCGGCGACCTGCCCTCACCGTCCGACCCCGACCTCGTGGAGCGCGCCCGCGCGGCCAAGGAGAAGCTCGGCGGCAAGGTCTTCGTGCTCGGCCACCACTACCAGCGCGACGAGGTCATCCAGTTCGCGGACGTCACGGGTGACTCCTTCAAGCTGGCCCGGGACGCGGCCGCGCGCCCGGAGGCCGAGTACATCGTGTTCTGCGGTGTGCACTTCATGGCGGAGTCGGCGGACATCCTGACCTCGGACGACCAGAAGGTGGTCCTGCCCGACCTCGCCGCCGGCTGCTCGATGGCCGACATGGCCACCGCCGAGCAGGTCGCCGAGTGCTGGGACGTGCTGACCGAGGCCGGGATAGCCGAGCAGGTCGTGCCCGTCTCGTACATGAACTCGTCCGCGGACATCAAGGCGTTCACGGGCCGGCACGGGGGCACGATCTGCACCTCGTCGAACGCCAAGAAGGCTCTTGAGTGGGCCTTCGAGCAGGGTGAGAAGGTTCTCTTCCTCCCCGACCAGCACCTCGGCCGGAACACCGCCGTGCGGGACATGGGGATGACGCTGGAGGACTGCGTCGTCTACAACCCGCACAAGCCGAACGGCGGGCTGACCGCCGAGCAGCTGCGGGACGCCAGGATGATCCTGTGGCGCGGCCACTGCTCGGTGCACGGCCGCTTCAGCCTGGAGTCGGTCCGCGACGTGCGCGAGCGGATCCCCGGCGTGAACGTGCTGGTGCACCCCGAGTGCAAGCACGAGGTCGTGGCCGCGGCGGACTACGTCGGCTCGACCGAGTACATCATCAAGGCGCTGGAGGCGGCTCCGGCCGGCTCCAAGTGGGCCATCGGGACCGAGCTGAACCTGGTCCGGCGGCTGGCGAACCGTTTCGCGCCCGAGGGCAAGGAGATCGTCTTCCTGGACAAGACGGTCTGCTTCTGCTCGACGATGAACCGCATCGACCTCCCCCACCTGGTGTGGACGCTGGAGTCCCTCGCCGAGGGCAAGCTCGTCAACCGCATCGAGGTCGACAAGGAGACCGAGGCGTTCGCGAAGCTGGCGCTGGAGCGGATGCTGGCGCTGCCGTAGCTCTGCCGAGCGGCGGACGTGAACGGCCGGGTACGGAGCTGCTCCGTACCCGGCCGTTCGTCTTGTTCGTCTTGTTCGTCTTGTTGGTCTTGTTGGTCTTGTTGGTCTTGTTGGTCTTGTTGGTCCTACACCCCGGCGGGTTCCGGCTGGGCCGGGACCTCGGCCTTCTTCTCCCGCCTGGCCGCCCGCTTCTTCGCGCGGCGCTCCTTGCGGAGCTCCAGCATCGTGTAGAGGGTCGGGACCAGGAGCAGGGTGAGCAGGGTCGAGGTGATCAGGCCGCCGATCACGACCACCGCGAGCGGCTGGGCGATGAAGCCGCCCTCGCCGGTGACCCCGAGGGCCATCGGGAGCAGGGCGAAGATCGTCGCCAGGGCCGTCATGAGGATCGGGCGCAGCCGGTGGCGGCCGCCCTCGATGACCGCGTCGACCGTGGAGTACCCCTGCCTGCGGTACTGGTTGATCAGGTCGATCAGCACGATCGCGTTGGTCACCACGATGCCGATGAGCATCAGCATGCCGATCATCGCGGGGACGCCCATCGGGGTGTCCGTGAGGATCAGCAGGCCGATCGCGCCCGTCGCGGCGAACGGGATCGAGACCAGCAGGATCAGCGGCTGGGCCAGCGAACGGAACGTCGCCACCAGCAGCATGAAGACGATCGCGATCGCCGCCAGCATCGCCAGACCCAGGTTCTTGAACGCCGAGTCCTGGTCCGAGGTGACACCGCCGATCTCGGCCGTGGCGCCCGCCGGGAGCTTCAGGGCGTCCAGCTTGGAGGTGAGGTCCTGGCTCACCGCGCCCGTGTTGTCGCCGGTCGGCTTGGCGGTGATGGTGGCCGCGCGCTGACCGTCGATGCGGGTCATCGAGACCGGGCCGTCCGCCAGCTCGACCGTGGCGATGTCACCCAGCTTCACCGGGCCGAGCCTCAGGTTCCTGAGCTCCGCGAGGGTCCGCGCCGGCTTCGCCGACCTGATGACGACGTCGCGCTCGGTGTCGTCCAGGATCGCCTGGGCGGCGGTGGTGCCCCGGACCGCCTGGGCGACGGCCGCGCCGAGGGTCCGGTCGTCGAAACCGGCCGCGGCGGCCTTGGAGTTGGCCTTCACCGTGACGCGCGGCACGCTCACCGCCAGGTCGCTGGTGACGTCCGTGACGTCGTCCAGTCCGGCGACCGTCCTGCGGACCTCCTCCGACGCCTCGCGCAGCACGTCGGCGTCGGCCGCCTTCACCACCACGCTGAGGTCCTGGGCGCCGAAGCCGTCGCCGGCCGTGATGGTCGTCGTACCGATGCCGTCGAGCTTCTTCAGGCCCGCCTCGATGCGGCCTTGGACGTCGTCGTAGGAGGCCGAGTCGTCCAGCATCACCTGGTACGAGGCCTGGTTGGTGTCGGTGCCGCCGCCGAAGGCCGCCATGAAGCCGGACGAGCCGACGGTGACCTGGTAGTCCTTGACGCCCTTGGTGCGGGCGAGCAGCCCCTCGACCTTCCGGGCCTGCTCGTCGGTGGCCGCCAGACTGGTGCCGGGCTTCAACTCCTGCTTGACGGTGAGGACTTCCTGCTCGCCCTGGTCGAAGAAGTTGGTCTTCAGCAGTCCGGACATGCCGAACGTGCCGACGAGGATCACGACCGCGATCAGCACGCTGGTCAGACGGCGCCGGGTGGCGAACCGCAGCACGGGGACGTAGAGCCGCTGGAGCCTGCTCCTGGCCTCCTTCTCCTCCGCGAGGCGGCGCGCCTCCTCGGCGTCCTCGGGGGTGCCCTTCGGGGCGCGCAGGAACCAGTACGACAGGACCGGGACGACCGTCAGGGAGACCAGCAGGGACGCCAGCAGCGCCGCCGTGACCGTCAGGCTGAAGGAGCCGAACAGCTCGCCCACCATGCCGCCGACCAGGCCGATCGGCAGGAAGACGGCGACCGTGGTGAGGGTGGAGGAGGTGACCGCTCCGGCGACCTCGCGGACCGCCTTGAGGATGGCCTCCTGGCGCTCCTCGCCGTAGCCGAGGTGCCGCTTGATGTTCTCCAGGACCACGATCGAGTCGTCGACGACCCGGCCGATGGCGATGGTCAGCGCGCCCAGCGTCAGCATGTTGAGCGAGAGGTCGCGGGTCCACAGCACGATCAGGGCGAGGACCACCGACAGCGGGATGGAGACCGCGGTGACCAGCGTCGAGCGGATCGACGCCAGGAAGACCAGGATGACGAGGACCGCGAAGAGCAGGCCGAGCGCGCCCTCGGTGGTCAGGCCGTCGATGGCCTTCGCGACCGCGGGGCCCTGGTCGCTGACGACGGTGATGTCGGCACCGGCGCCGAGGTCCTCGCGCAGGGCGGGCAGCTTGTCCTCGACCGCGTTCGAGATGGAGACCGCGCTGCCGTCGTGGTCCATGGTGACCATGACCGCGAGGCTCGGCTTGCCGTCGGTGCGGGTGAGGGAGTCGGCCGCGGCCTGCTCCTGCCGGACCGTGGCCACGTCGCCGAGGCGTACGGGCTTCTTCCCGGCCGCACCGGTGACCATCAGGTTCTCGATCTGGCCGACCGAGGTGAAGCCGCCGCCGACCTGGACGGTGCGGTTGGCGCCGTCCTCGTCGAAGGAGCCGGCCGGGACGGTCGCGCCGCCCGCCTGGAGGGCCTGGGCGAGCAAGGCCGAGGTGAGGCCCGCCTTGGCGAGCTTCGCCTCGTCGGGGGTGACGGTGACCTGGAGGTCGCGGACGCCGTCCACGGTGACCTGGCCGACGCCGTCGATGGCCTTCAGGTCCGGTACGACGGTCCGGTCGAGCCGGTCGGCGAGGGCCTGCTGGTCCGCCTCGGAGGTGACGGCGAGGACGACGGTCGGCATGTCGTCCGTGGAGCCGGCCACGACCTGCGGGTCGACGTCGTCCGGGAGCTGGGCGCGGGCCCGGTTGACGGCCTGCTGGACGTCGGCGACGAGCTGCTTGGTGTCGGGGCCGTAGTCGAAGGACGCCATGATCACGGCGTTGCCCTCACTGGCCGTGGAGGTGACGCTCTCGATGCCGTCGACGGCTTCGAGGCTGCTCTCGATGGGCTCCACGACCTGCTTCTCGACGACGTCCGGGGAGGCGCCCTGGTAGGGGGCGAGCACGGACACCATGGGCAGTTCGATGGAGGGCAGCAGCTGCTGCTTGAGCTGGGGGATCGCGATCGCCCCGAAGGCGAGCGCGATGATCGACATCAGGCCGATGAGGGCACGTTGCGCGAGGCTGAATCTCGACAGCCAGGACATGGGTCAGGGATCTCAATTCTGTGAGCGGCAGAAGCGGCTCCTCCACCCTGTGGCCTTCGGGGCGGGTGTTTCGTAGCCCCCAGGTCCATTTCCTTATCCCGCGCATACTCCGCCCGCAGTAGACGGGGTGGAGGTCAGTCCACCCTTGGACGTACCAGCCCGGACTCGTAGGCGATCACCACGAGCTGGGCCCGGTCGCGGGCGCCGAGCTTGGCCATGGCCCGGTTGACGTGTGTCTTCACCGTCAGCGGGCTCACCTCCAGCCGCTCGGCGATCTCGTCGTTGGAGTGACCGCCGGCGACCTGGACCAGGACCTCGCGCTCGCGGACGGTGAGGGCGTCGAGCCGTGCGGCCCGGGCGGGGTCGGCGTCCTCGTCGGCGCCGTCGCCCTGGGCGAGGAACCGGGCGATCAGGCCCTTGGTGGCGGCCGGGGAGAGCAGGGCCTCGCCGCCGGCCGCGATGCGGATGGCGCTGAGCAGTTCCTCGGGCTCGCTGCCCTTGCCGAGGAAGCCGGAGGCGCCGGCCCGCAGCGACTGCACCACGTAGTCGTCCACCTCGAAGGTCGTCAGGATCACCACCCGGACCTGAGCGAGCGACGGGTCCTCGCTGATCATGCGGGTGGCGGCGAGGCCGTCCGTGCCCGGCATCCGGATGTCCATCAGGACGACGTCGGCCCGCTCCTGCCTGGCCAGCCGCACCGCCTCGGCGCCGTCGGAGGCCTCGCCGACGACCTCCATGTCCGGCTCGGAGTCGACGAGCACCCGGAAGGCGCTGCGCAGCAGAGCCTGGTCGTCGGCGAGCAGGACGCGGATGGTCATACGGGGTCCTCAGCTGCAGATGGTCTCGGTACCGGCGGACGGCGGGCGGTGCCGGCGGGTTGGTGTCGGTGGCCGGGTGCCGACGGCTGGTGTTGACGGGCCGGCGCCGACGGGCCGGTGTCACGACAACTTCCGCGGGGTGCGCCGGAGTTCCCCGAGCCGGTCATTCGGCGTCGTCGGCGGCGCGGCCGCGGGTCCTGACCGGCAGGATCGCATGGACGCGGAAGCCGCCGCCGTACCGGGGGCCGGTGGTGAGGGTGCCGCGCAGGGCGGTGACGCGTTCGCGCATGCCGAGCAGGCCGTGGCCGCCGCCGCTCGACGGGTCCTCGTCGTGGCCGGCGCCGTCGTCGACGACGGTGATCTCGATGTTCGGGCCCACCCGGACGACGCTGACCTCGGCCTTCGCCGCCGTACCGGCGTGCTTCTGGATGTTGGTGAGGGCTTCCTGGATGACGCGGTAGGCGGCCAGGCCCACGGCGGCGGGGAGCCGGGTGTCGCCGTCGGCGCGGGCGACCTCGACACGCAGTCCGGCGCTGCGGAAGGTGCCGACGAGCTCCTCGAGCCGGTCCAGGCCGGGGGCGGGCTCGGTGGGGGCCTCGGGGTCGCCGGACTGTCGGAGCAGGCCGACCGTGGCGCGGAGTTCGTTGAGCGCCGAGCGGCTGGCCTCGCGGACGTGGGCCAGGGCCTCCTTGGCCTGGTCGGGGCGCTTGTCCATGACGTGTGCGGCGACGCCTGCCTGCACGTTGACCAGGGCGATGTGGTGGGCGACGACGTCGTGCAGGTCGCGGGCGATGCGCAGGCGTTCCTCGGCGACCCGGCGACGGGCCTCCTCCTCGCGGGTGCGTTCGGCCTTCTCGGCGCGTTCCCGGATGGCCTGCACGAAGGCGCGGCGGCTGCGGACGGCGTCCCCGGCGGTGGCGCCGATGCCGGTCCAGGCGAAGATGCCGAGGTTCTCCTGGGCGTACCACGGCAGGGGGCCGCCGAGCATGGCGGCGGCGGTCAGGACGGTCATCGTGAGCAGGCCGACCCGCCAGGTGGTGGGGCGGTCGGTGGCGGAGGCGACGGTGTAGAGGGCGATCACCGCGGACATGGCGACCGGGGCGCGGGGGTCGCCGGTGACGCACTCGGCGACCGAGAAGGCGCCGGTGAGGGCGAGGACCGTCATCGGGGCGCGGCGGCGCAGGACGAGGGCGGCGGCGCTCAGGCCGATGAGGACCAGACTCAGCGGGGCCGGTGTGCGCAAGCCCCAGGTGACGCCGTCCGGGCCGCGCGGGTCCACGAAGGAGCCGGCCACCATGCAGGCGAGGACGCCGGCCGCGAGGATCGCGTCCAGCGCCATGGGGTGCGCCTTCAGCTGCTGCCGGACACGCTCGAGGGTGCTCACGTCTGCAACGGTACGGGGGCCCTGCGGGGCGTGGAACGGGGGTCAGCTGTAGGTGTGCCGTGTTCTTCGGCTGCCGTCGGAGCGCGCCTCTCGCTGGGGGCTGACGCCCCCAGAACCCCGCTCGGCCCTTGAGAGGCCTGGTCCTCGGACGCCGGGCGGTCTGAGAGATCGACCGGCGTCGAGAAGCGTGGCGACTACCCCGGGATCAGTCCGTCGTCGCTGAGCAGGTCCCGGACCTCCTGGAGGGTGGCGTCCGGGGACGGGAGGATGAGGTCCGAGGGTTCGAGGGCGTCGTCGGGCAGCGGTTCGCCCAGCTCCCGGACCTTGGACAGCAGGGCCTCGAAGGTGCGGCGGAAGCCGGGGCCGTCGCCGTTGTCCATCTCGGCCAGCAGTTCGTCGTCCAGCTTGTTCAGCTCGGCGAGGTGGCCGTCGGCCAGTCTCACCTGCCCCTCCCCCATGATCCTGACGATCATGTCGCCCTCCTAAGGCGTGGGCCCTACTGCTTGTCGAAGCGCGGGGTGTCCTGCGGCTGCTGCGGGGACCGCTGCTGGCCGGTGCCGCCCTCGATCGCCTGCTGGGACGACCCTCCGGCGAGCTCGGCCTTCATGCGCTGCAGTTCCAGCTCTACATCCGTACCACCGGAGAGCCGGTCCAGCTCGGCCTGGATGTCGTCCTTGCGCATGCCGGACTGGTCGTCGAGGGCGCCGGAGGCGAGCAGCTCGTCGATCGCGCCGGCCCTCGCCTGGAGCTGGGCGGTCTTGTCCTCGGCACGCTGGATGGCCATGCCGACGTCGCCCATCTCCTCGGAGATGCCGGAGAACGCCTCACCGATGCGGGTCTGCGCCTGGGCCGCGGTGTAGGTGGCCTTGATGGTCTCCTTCTTGGTGCGGAAGGCGTCGACCTTGGCCTGGAGCCGCTGGGCCGCCAGGGTGAGCTTCTCCTCCTCACCCTGGAGCGTCGCGTGCTGGGTCTCGAGGTCCGTCACCTGCTGCTGGAGGGCGGCGCGCCGGGAGAGCGCCTCGCGGGCCAGGTCCTCACGGCCCAGCGCGAGCGCCTTGCGGCCCTGGTCCTCCAGCTTGGACGACTGCGACTGCAGCTGATTCAGCTGGAGTTCCAGACGCTTGCGGGACGTGGCCACGTCGGCCACGCCGCGGCGCACCTTCTGGAGCAGCTCCAGCTGCTTCTGGTACGAGTAGTCGAGGGTTTCGCGCGGGTCCTCGGCCCGGTCAAGGGCCTTGTTCGCCTTCGCGCGGAAGATCATCCCCATACGCTTCATGACACCGCTCATGGGCTTCGCGCGCCCCCTTCTGACGGACTTCCAGCTCAGCTCTGCGACAGAACCCACAGTACGGGCCCTGCATCCATTGACGCACTGTTCGGGGACGGATGCGCTCATCCCCAAGGACGACCGACCAAGGCCTTGCTCCGGCGTAAGGAGTAGGTGACCTTCAGGGTGAGCATTCGGTCACCGGACGTCCCCTCTGTCCCCCTACATGACGACTGGTGTTGCCGGATCGTTCCCCACCGGGCTGGGGTCCAACCCCGGGCACCCCGTACCCTTGGGTTTTGTGTTCCGTAGCCGCACCACCAAGGACGAGAAGGCCCCCGCCGACAAGGCGCCGGTGACCGACTCCACGCAGACCCGCCACCCCGAGGCCAAGAAGGGGCGCCCGACTCCCAAGCGGAGCGAGGCCCAGTCGCAGCGCCGCAGCGTGGCCAACACGTCGACGACGCGCAAGGACGCCGCCAAGCGGCAGCGCGAGGAGCGCCGTGCCGCGTTGGAGAAGCAGCGCCAGGCGCTGGCCGGCGGTGACGAGCGGTATCTGCCCGCGCGTGACAAGGGCCCGGTGCGCAAGTTCGCCCGCGACTTCATCGACGCGCGGTTCAACGTGGCGGAGTTCTTCCTGCCGATGGCCGTGGTCATCCTGGTGCTGAGCATGGTGCGGGTGGCCTCGCTGCAGAACATCGCGCTGCTGCTGTGGCTCGTCGTGATCGTCATGATCGTGCTCGACTCGGTCCTGACGGTCTTCCGGCTGAAGAAGAAGCTGGCCGAGCGCTTCCCCGACCAGTCCCGCAAGGGCGCGGTCGCCTACGCCCTGATGCGCTCCCTCCAGATGCGCCGGCTCCGGCTGCCCAAGCCGCAGGTCAAGCGCGGAGAGCGGCCCTGAGCACAACGCCGTTCACCGGGGGCGCGGAGGCCTGGCTGAGCAGGCTGGGCGAGCTGCGGGATGTCGTACGACAGGAGCTGGTGGCCCGGCAGCTCGACGAGCAGATAGTGGGCCGGTACCCGGTCGGGCAGCGGCTGCGCGTGCTCGACGTGGGGATGGGGCAGGGCACGCAGGCGCTGCGGCTGGCCCGGGCCGGGCACCAGGTGACCGGGCTGGAGAAGGACGCCACGATGGTCGCGGCGGCCAGGCAGGCCCTGTGCGTCGAGCCGGAGGGCATCCGGGAGCGGATGCGGATCATCGAGGGGGACGGCCGGGACACCGGCGTCCACTTCCTGCCGGGCAGTTTCGACGTCGTGCTGTGCCACGGCGTGCTCATGTACGTCGAGGAGCCGGATCCGCTGCTGGCGGGGCTGGCGCGGATGCTGGCGCCGGGCGGGCTGCTGTCCCTGCTCGTGCGCAACGGCGACGCGCTGGCGATGCGGCCGGGGCTGTCGGGGGACTGGGCGGGCGCGCTCGGCGCCTTCGACACCGTCGCGTACACCAATCGGCTCGGCCTAGACGTCCGCGCGGACCGGCTGGAGACGCTCACCGCGACGCTCGCCGGGATCGGGGCACCGCTGCGCGCCTGGTACGGGGTGCGGGTGTTCACGGACACGGTGGTGGACGGGACGCGGATCCCGGCCGACCTGGAGTCGTTGCTGGCGGCCGAGGAGCGGGCCGGGCGGACGGAGCCGTACCGCCGGGTAGCGGCGCTGCTGCATCTGTGCGGGGTGCGGGGCTGAGGGTGCGCTCGTTCGGGTGAGCAGCACAAGCCGGACCGTCACCCCGTAGGGAGACTCGGGGCATGGACGCCTCCCGTACCCGTGCCCTCCGTCTCGCCGTGCCTGTCACCTCGCTCGCGTGCGGACTGGCGCTCGTCGCCGGATGCTCCGACTCCCCGTCGAAGGCGTCGGGGTCCTCGCGCGCCGAGGCCTCGACCACGCAGGCCGCCGCGCCCGCCGCGGACGGCGATCTGCAGGCCGCCTATCTGAAGGTCATCAGGGACGTCCTGCCGTCGGTCGTGCAGATCCAGGCCTCCGGCGACCTGGGCTCCGGGGTGGTTCACGACGACAAGGGGCACATCGTCACCAACGCGCATGTCGTCGGCGACGAGAAGACGTTCCGGGTGACGACCGCGAACAGCGAGGACACCCTGTCGGCCAAGCTCGTGTACTCCTATCCGGAGCAGGATCTCGCCGTCATCAAGCTGGACAAGGTGCCGGACGGGCTGCGGGCGGCCACCTTCGCGGACTCCTCGAAGGTCGAGGTCGGGCAGATCGTGCTGGCGTCGCCGACCAGATCGTCAAGGACGGCAAGGTCACCGACTCGGGCCGGGCCGCGCTCGGGATCACCGCCCGGACGGTCGTGGACGACGGCTACCGGGCCGCCGGGGTCGCGGTCGTCGAGGTGAGGAGCGGGGACGCCGCCGACCGGGCGGGCATCGAGGCCGGGGACGTCATCACCGGGCTCGGTGGCACGGACATCACGACGATCACGTCCCTGTCCGAGGCGCTGGCGGCGAAGAGGCCGGGCGACAAGGTGACGGTGACGTACACGCGCGACGGTGCGAAGCGGACGGCGGACGTGACCTTGGGCGAGCAGTAGGGACGACGAAGGGGCGGCCACAGCCATGGCCGCCCCCGTCGCTCAAGAGGCCTACGCCTCTTCGGGGTGCAGGCTCATCGGCCCGTAGATCTTCGCGCTGTCCTCGAACAGGTGCACCTGGTCGGCGCCGCCCTCGGCGAGGTCCTTCCAGTACTCACCGATCCAGGACTCGGCATCCCCCTGCGTGGTGAACTCCTCGGGCTGCACCGCGGGCTGGACCTCCGTCCCGTCGGCCTTCTCGAACCGCCACGTCCATGCCGCCATGTACGCCTCCTCGCTCCGCTGGGTCAGGCCGTGATCAACATACGGTAGTCGGTCGGGTGCGGGTCGCGTGCGGCCGATCGCGGGGTTCCCCGCGCCCCCGGGGTACCCCAGCGCGCGCAAGATCAGCGGCGACCGGTGAAAATCGAGCCGTGGAACTGACTCTCCTTGGCACCGGTGCTCCCTCGGGGCTCCCCCGCCCCGACTGTCCCTGCGCCGCCTGCGCTGTCGCTCTCGGACCCGACGCCCGGGCGGCCACCGCGCTGCTCGTCGACGGGGCGCTGCTGCTCGATCTGACGCCCGGGGTGGCGTTCGCGGCGGCGCGTGCCGGGCATTCGCTGGGGCAGGTGCGGCAGGTGCTGCTGTCGCATCCGCACGACGGGCCGGCCGTGGAGGTGCCCGCGGGGCTGCCGCAGCCGGGACGGGTGCCGGACGGGCGGGAGTTGGCGCTGCTGACGGGGCATCGGGTGCGGGCGGTGGCGATGGACGCGCCCGGCACCGGGTACGCGGTGACCGGCCCGGACGGGCAGCGGCTGCTCTATCTGCCGCCCGGGGGCGCTCCGGCGGGCCTGGAGGAGAACGCCGGGGACGGCTACGACATGGTCCTCGCCGACGTGGTGGGGCGGCCGGACGCGCTCGCCAAGCTGCGGGCGGTCGGCGCGCTGGGGCCGACCACCGACGTCGTCGCCGTGCATCTCGACCACGACGTGCCGCCCGGCGCCGAGTCGCGGCGCCGGCTCGCAGCGGCGGGCGCCCGGGCCGTGCCGGACGGGACGACCCTGACCGTGGGCGTCTTCGAGGACGTACCCGACGTGCCGCGGCGGACGCTGGTGCTGGGCGGGGCGCGGTCGGGGAAGTCGGTGGAGGCGGAGCGGCGTCTGGAGGCCTTCGCGGACGTGCTGTACGTGGCCACCGGCGGCACCCGCGACGGAGACGGCGAGTGGGCCGCGCGCGTGAGCGCGCACCGGGACCGGCGGCCCGGTTCCTGGCGTACGACCGAGACCTGCGACCTCGTGCCGTTGCTCGCCGACGACGGGCCGCCGCTGCTGGTCGACTGTCTGTCGTTGTGGCTGACGGACGCCATGGACGCCGTCGGGGCGTGGGACGACGCGGAGTGGGCCGGCGGTGGGGAGCGGGCGCTCCGGGAGCGCGTACGGGAGTTGACGCGGGCGGTGCGGGCGACCCGGCGGACCGTGGTCGCCGTGTCGAACGAGGTGGGGTCGGGGATCGTGCCGGCCAGCGCCTCCGGGCGCCGTTACCGGGACGAACTCGGGCGCCTGAACGCGGCGTTCGCCGACGAGTGCGAGCAGGTGGTGCTGGTGGTGGCCGGTCAGGCGGTGGTGCTACGCGGGTGAGGGTGCCCGGCGCGCGATGAGGCGGGTCGTCCCGGACAGCCGGTCGAGGAGCGGGTGGCGGCGGTTCGGGACGATCGCGCAGTGCAGGGCGGCGAGTTCCGCGTGCAGGGCGTCCGCCGCGGCCGCGGTGGTCTCCAGGAGCAGGTGGCCGCCGGGGCGCAGCAGGGTCAGGGCGGCGTCGAGGCCGTCGGTGGAGTGCCGCATGCTGACCACGTCGTAGCGCGCGGCCAGGACCCGGGTGAGGTGCGGGTCCGTGAGGTCGCCGACGTACGCCTCGTCGATCCGTTCGGCGTCCCAGGCCGGCAGGACGCGGGGGGTGGGGTCGAGGCCGTCGAAGGACGTGTAGGGGAAGAGCTCCTTGGCCGCCGCCGGGAAGCGGGCCTCGCCGGTGCCCACGTCCAGCCAGCTCTCCGGCTCGGGGTCGATCCGCTGGACCGCGCGGGCCGTGGAGCGGTGCCGTCGTCTTTCGTCGAGGTCGCGGAGAAGGGTGCGCAGGCGGTGCATGGGGGCTCCCTGAGACGTACGACAATTCGCTTCAAAACGGAACGTATGGGATCTCCCTCCCGGGAGCAACGACGTCCGGGGCGCGTGGTGGCCAGGGGACGCCGTTCTGTTCGATCGGTGCCGGTACTGTTCGGCGAATGAGCTCGCTTAATCTCGACGACTTCACCGATCTGATCGAGCGCCCCGACGGCGGGGTGCGCCGCGACGCCGAGGCGCGCCGGGAGCGCCAGATCGTGCCGCCCGGGTCGCTGGGCCGCCTGGACGACCTGGGTGAGTGGCTGTCGGCGGCGCAGTCCGCGGTGCCGGTGCGGCCGATCGAACGCCCCCGGGTGGTGCTCTTCGCGGGCGACCACGGCGTGGCGGAGCTGGGTGTCTCGGCCCGACCGGCGGGCAGCGCCGGGGAGTTGGTGCGCGAGGTCCTCGAGGGCGGGCGGCCGGTGTCGGTGCTCGCACGGCGGCTCGGCGTGCCGGTGCGGGTCGTCGACATGGCGCTGGACTGCGACCCGGCTTCGCTGCCCGGCGAGGTCGCGCGGCACCGGGTGCGGCGCGGCAGCGGCCGTATCGACGTCGAGGACGCGCTGACCCTTCAGGAGGCGGAGGCCGCGTTCCGGGCCGGGGTCGCGGTGGCCGACGAGGAGGCCGACTCCGGTACGGATCTGGTGGTGCTCGGCGATGTGAGCGTCGGCGGGACGACGGCCGCGGGCGTGCTGGTCGCCGCGCTGTGCGGGACCGACGCCTCGGTGGTGACCGGGCGTGGCGGACTGGCCATCGACGACCTCGCCTGGATGCGCAAGTGCGCGGCGATCCGCGACGCGCTGCGCCGGGCCCGGCCGGTCCTCGGGGACCAGTTGCAGCTGCTGGCCACGGTGGGCGGGGCGGATCTCGCGGCGATCACCGGGTTCCTGCTGCAGAGCGCGGTGCGCAAGCTGCCGGTCGTGCTGGACGGGGTCGTGGTCGCCGCCTGTGCGCTGGTCGGGCAGCGGATCGCCTTCCGGGCGCCGGACTGGTGGCTGGCCGCGCACGACAGCGGCGAGCCGGGCCAGGCCAAGGCGCTGGACCGGATGGCCCTGGAGCCGCTGTTGCAGCACGGGGTGACGGTCGGGGAGGGAGCGGGCGGACTGCTGGCGCTGCCGTTGGTGCAGGCCGCGGCGGCACTGGCCGCCGAGCTGCCCGAGCGGGCGCCGGCCGTCGAGGTGGGCGTCGAGGAGCCGGAGAAGGAGGAGTAGCTCCGGCCGGTCCGCCCCGGGCGCCCCTATGATCGCGACGCATGGGACATGCCCGATTCATCACCCGATACCGGGAGATCCAGGTCACTCGGGCGGCGCTCAACTCCACGGTCTGCGGATCGGTCTTCCCCGGTGGAGAGCACCTGGAGACGCGCCGATGACCTGGATCGCCCGCTGGGCCCGTGCCGAATGGGGGCCGCTGTACGCCACCGTGCGCGGGCCGCTGCTGCGGCGGCGGTGGCGGGCGGTGCCGATGGCGATCGGGGCGGTGTGCCTGACGGCGGCGCTCCAGTTCACGCAGAACCAGCCGTGGGGCTACCGGTTCGTGCAGGACGTCGGGGCGGTGCGCGCGGAGGACCCGCTGTGGCTCGCGCTGCTGCGCACGCCCCTGTCGCTGTTCGTACCGGCGCCGGACCTGCCGGTGTGGGGCGCGTTGGCGCAGATCCTGATCGTGTTCGGCGTCGCGGAGATCTGCCTGGGCTGGTGGCGCGCGCTCACCCTCGCCTACGCCGCCACCCTCGCCGGCACGCTCTACGCCCGCCTCGGCATCTGGCTGGGCCCCGACAGCCCGATCGGCCTGCCGGCCTCGGACGCGCGGGTGGTGGACACCGGGCCCTCGGCGGCCGTCGTGGGGCTGGCGGTGTTCGTCGCCTGGCGCTGTCGGGCGTACGCCACCGCGGGGGTCGTGATCGTCGCGATGGTCGTCGAGGTTCTGCTCAAGGACAATCTCGCGGGCAAGGAGCACCTGGCGGCGATCGCGGCGGTGCTGGTGCTGTGCGGGATCTCCGGACTGCGTCACCGCCGCGCCGCCACCGCGTCGGGCTTGCCCCCGATCAGGTCCTGAAGCCTGCGACGGGGGCCCGCCCAACGGCGGTCGTGGTGGTAGGCGCGCAGGGTGGCCCTGGCGCGGGCCCGCGGCCGGCGCCGGTAGAAGCGGCGGGCCCAGGGCGAGCCCGGGCGGGCCAGGCGAACGAAGCCGATCAGGCCGACGAGCGGCACGATCACGCTGAAGATCGCCATCCGGGCCTTGCCCTTGACCAGGACGACCAGGGCGAACAGGAAGTTGACCAGCACGGTCGAGAGCACGTTGGCGCGGCCCTGGAGCTCCTCCTCGCTCAGGTCGTTGACGCCGAACGGGGAGAAGCCCGACAGCACCAGCCCGACCAGGGCCGCGGTGAGGACGACCACCTCCACGCTCTTGCGGCCCTCCTCCGTCCAGTAGACGTCGTCGAGGTGCAGGATCAGCGCGAACTCGTCCAGCACCAGGCCCGCGCCGACACCGAACAGCACCGCGCACACGCCCGCCCCGAACCCGTGCCGCCCGCTGGCGACGGCACCGAAGCCGCCGACGACGCTCAGGACGACCCCGGGGACCACGTGATGGATGTGCACCCCGCCGGAACTGATGTTGCCGAAGGGCCCCTTGCCCGCGCGGATGAGGCGGGTGACGAGCCGGGTGACCAGGAAGGTGACGACGAACGCGGTCAAGGCGAGGAGCAGCGGCAGCTTGCCCGGCTCGATGATGTTCCGCTGCAACCAATGTCCCATAAGCGCACTTTATCCAGGGCTGGCTCCGACGCGTTCCTGACCGCCGGGTAACCTCGCCGGATGCCCGCGCCCTCTTCCACTCCCTGGCCCGACGGCCTCCGCTTCGCCTTCGGCACCCTCACCGTGCTGCCGGTGAAGGTGACCCGCTGGGATCGCGAGGCGGCCCGCGGGGGGATGCTGTGCGCCCCGCTGGCGGGACTGGTGGTGGGTGCCCTCGCGGCGCTGGTCGGCGTCGCGCTGCTCGCCCTGGGCGCGCATCCGCCGCTCGCCGCGGTCGGCACCGCCGCGGTGCCCGCGGCCCTGACCCGGGGTCTGCATCTCGACGGCCTCGCGGACACCGCCGACGGCCTCGGCAGCGGCAAGCCCGCCGAGGACGCGCTGCGGATCATGAAACAGTCCGACATCGGGCCGTTCGGGGTCATCACGCTGGTCCTCGTACTCCTCGCGCAGGTGGCCGCGCTGACCCAGGCGTACGACGCGTCGTGGGCCCACGGCACCCTGGCCGCCGTCGTCTCGGCGACGACGGCCCGGCTCGCGCTCACCCTGGCGGCCCGCGCGGGGGTGCCGCCCGCCCGGCCGGAGGGGCTGGGAGCGGCGGTCGCCGGAGTGGTCCCGGCGACGGGCGCGGTCGTCGCCACCGCGGCGGTGGTGCTCGCGGCCGCGGGGGCGGGGGCATTGCTCGGGACCTACGACGCCGTCCGCGCGGGCGCCGCGGTCCTCGCCGCGCTCGCCGTCGCGGAACTCCTGCTGCGGCACTGCACCCGCCGCTTCGGCGGGATCACCGGCGACGTGTTCGGCGGGCTCGCGGAGACGGCGGCGACAACCGCGTTCGTGGTGCTCTCGCTGGGGGCCTAGTGCCTCGGCACTAGCAGGCCCGGCGCCACACGCCCAGGTCGTACTTCTTCAGCATCGAACTCAGCTTGAGCTTCCGGGAGGTGGCGCAGAAGCGGCGCGTGGGGAGTTCGTACTCCACGTGGAAGACGGCCTTGCCCGCCTTGACGAAGGGGGTGTTGGCCTCGCACTCGCCGTACTGGGCGCACTGTTCGTTGACCGCGAAGTCGAAGTCGCCGACCAGGTCCGGGATCTGGGCCAGGTCGTTCTTCAGGCCGACCGCCATACCCCGGTCGTGGGCCAGCTTCGCGATCAGGCGGTTGTAGCGGAGCTGGTCGGCTGCCTTCAGGGGGAAGCCGGTGCGGTTGTCGTAGCCGTCCATGTTGTCGGGCTCCACCGCGTCGAAGCCCTTCTCGCGGCACATGTCCAGGCGGTCCGCCATCAGCGGTTCCAGCACGTCGGTCGCGCGGATGTCGAGCCAGCGCTCGCCCTCCCAGCCGTTGCCGCGCCCCAGCACCGACTCGGGGAACTTCTCCGCGTCGGGCCGCCAGTCCTCCCAGGCGCCGGTGGACAGGTAGCAGATCACCTTGCGGCCCTCGCGGTGCAGGGCGGTGACCGTCGAGCGGGGCTGGTCGAAGCCGTCGATGTCGTAGACGGGCACGTCGACGGAGGTGTCGATCGTCCGGCCGCTCAACTGCCACTGCCAGTCCAGGCCCGGCGTCGGCTGCCAGCGCGTGCCGGGTTTCGCGTCGGGGCTGGTCGTGCAGGCGGCCAGCAGGAGCAGGGGGACCAGCCAGAAAACGCGTCTCACCGAGCGGGCTCCAGAGTGGAAGGCAACGTACCCCAGGGATGATCCCCCATCCCCGGCACCGCGCAGTACAGGTCCACCCCTCGTACCGCCGCCAGGTCGACCCCGTCCGGGACGCCGTACACCAGGTGGCACAGCCGGACGCCCGTGCCGCCGGGCCAGGGCCGCGGGGGCTGCCGGCGGTACGTCGCCCAGGTGCCCTCGAAGGTGACCAGGACGTCGGCGACGCGGGCGTACGAGGAGTGCGGTGTGGTGCCGTGGTTCAGGACGAGGGTGCCGCGGACGGCGGTGGCGAGCCGCCGGTAGTAGGCGAACTCCTCGGGGCCCGAGGCGACCTGGTCCAGGAAGGCGCCGTCCGTGCCGTACCAGTCGCGGTGGCGCGCGAGATCGCGGGCGACGTCGGCGGGGGGCCGGCGGGCGTAGTCGGTGTCGGCGTACCCCAACACCCGGACGCCCGCTCCACGCAGCCGCCCGGAGACCTCGGCGAAGGCCTCGTCGGGCCGGTCGCCGGGGCCGCTGGCCGGGTTGAGGACGACCGCGTACAGGCGGGGCGCCGCCGCGATGACCGCCTCCCATTCGGCGGGGCGGACCAACGGGTGCTCGTAGTACGGGAGCAGGAGCGTGCTCATCGGTGGGCCGTCACCCTTCCCAGCAGGGCGCAGACCAGCGTGGCCTGGGCCGCCGCGGCCGCGGCGTGGACGGACAGGGCGGCCCAGTCGCCCGCGTGGGCCAGCACGGCGAGGGTCTGGGCGAGGGCCGCGGCGCAGCAGACCGCTGTGGCGGGGAGGATGGCGCCGAAGGACTGGAGCAGCAGCCCGGTCCACAGGACCACGCCGAGCAGGAGCAGGGCGGTCAGGCGGGTGGCGGTGACGCCGGGGGCCTGCGGCCACAGGGCGGACATCGCGAGGCTGAGGGCGAGGAGGGTGGCCAGGTAGACGGTCAGGCACGCGGCGACCGTCCGGGTCGTGGTGCGCCAGAAGGCCTTCGGGGTGCTGGTGTTGCGCAGGCCCGCGAGGGCGCTGCTGCGGAAACGGTGCAGGAGGTATTCGGCGGGTCCCATGCTGAGGGTCAGGGCGACGGCGGCGAGGGGGTCACCGAGGGCGGCGTAGAGGACCAGGACGCCGCTGCCCAGGCCGAAGAGGGCGTACGGGAGGGATGCGGAGAGGCGGGGCCCCATGGTCGTTCGTCGTCTGCGGCCTCGTCGCGGCCGGTCGCGCGGTTCCCCGCGCCCCTCCGGTCCGCTCCCCCTCGGCACGACGTCCCGTAGCGCCAGGACCGCCACCGCCGTCAGGGAGCCCAGCAGCAGGACGACGCTCGCCGCGGCCGGCAGGGGGTGGAGCAGGGTCAGGGCCGCGCCCGCCGCCATCGGCAACAGGGCCAGCAGCAACGCGCGTTCGCGGGCGAGGACCAGGAGGACCGTGGAGGCGCCCAGGTACAGGGACTGGCCGGCTGCGAAGGCCGGCCCCGACAGGTCTCCTGGGCTCGCGACGAGCAGGGCCGCCAGGACACCGAGCACCGTGCCCACCGGCGCTCCCAGAAGCAGGCTGCGTCTGGCCGCCTCACGGTCGCCCAGGCCCAGCCAGGAGTACGCGCGGTGGGCGAGGCCCTGGTTCCAGGTCCAGCCGACCAGGGCGCCGGCCAGCAGGGGGATCGTGCCGACGGGGAGGCCGTGGTCCTTGGGACCGGTCAGCAGGGGGGCGCCCAGGACGTAGGCGAAGCCGGGGAGGGCGAAGACCACGCCGCGCAGGAGGCAGCCCAGCAGGCCCACCTGCCAGGGGTCGTGGAACGGGCCGTCCGGTTCGGGATAACGGCGGTCGACCCTCTCGTAGAGCTCCTCGGCGAGCGCGAAGGAGTTCTTGACGCCGTACCGCTCGCGTATCTGGTCGTCGGACAGGCCGTCGGACTCCAGCAGCGCGGCGATCTCGTCGGGGTGGACGGCGGCGGCCACGAAGTCGTCGAGGCGCTCGGCGAGTGCGTCGACCGGGTCGGGCTCGGCCCAACTGGGGGTGCGCTGCCGGGGGATGCCGGGCACGGTGTCGGGGCGCGCGCCCGGGGGCAGCCAGACGGAGCCGCTCACCAGCCGGTCCCGTCCGTGGCGACGGCGGCGTACCAGGGGTCGCGCAGTTCCAGGGTCCAGTCGGCGACGGTCTCGACGGTGGGCTCGTACACCTCGGGCAGGCCCGCGAGTTCCTGGTAGATCGTCCGGAAGTTGTCCACCGAGCGGCGCAGCGTGAAGCGGTCGATCACCCGCTGGCGTGACAACTCGCCCAGTCTCAGGCGCCGTTCGTCGTCCCTGAGCAGGGTCAGAGCCGCCGCGGCCAGCTTCTCCGGCTCGCGCGGGGGCACCACCAGTCCGGTGTCGCCGACCGCCTCGCGCACTCCCCCGACGTCCGTGGAGACCGTCGTACGGCCGCAGGACATGGCCTCGATGATCGAGAAGGGGAACCCTTCGGAGATCGACGACAGCATGACGACATGCCCGGCCGCGTACGCCCGCCACACCTCGCTGATGCGGCCCTCGAAGGTGAGGCCGTCGGTGACACCGAGTTCGGCGGCGAGCTTCTCCAGGCGGGTGCGGTACTCCTCGCCGCCGGGCGGGACCGGGCCGAAGAGCCTGAGCCTGGTCTCGGGCAGCTCCGCGCGGACCATGGCGTAGGAACGGATCAGGGTCTCCAGGTCCTTGATGGGGTCGACGCGCCCGCACCAGCTCAGGGTGGGGACCTCGGGCTCGGGGCCGGCGTGCGGGAAGGCGGCGGGGTCGACGCCGTTGTAGACCGTGCGGATCTTGCCACTGTCGGCGCCGCCGCGCTCCTCCCAGCGGCGGTTGTACTGGTTGCAGGGGGTGATCAGGTCGGCCGCGCGGTAGCCCAGGGAGTTGAGCTCACGGTAGAAGCCGAGCATGAACGCCTTCACCGGCCAGCGCTGGGAGTCGGAGCGATAGCCGAGATAGCGCTCGCGCAGGTAGATGCCGTGCTCGGTGAGGAGGAACGGCACGCCGTCCAACCGGTGGGCGGCGAGGGCCGGGAGGGTGGCGAGCCCGCTGCTCACGGCGTGGGCGACCGAGTCCTCGGGGACGCGGACGCCGAGCGGGCGCAGCGCGTGCTCCAGCAGGTCGGTCGCGGTGAGCGCGTCGTGGACGGTGGGGCGGGCCGCGGCCGTCGGCAGGTGCGGCATCGTCCATATCCACATCAGTGAGCGCAGGGCCGCCTCGGTGCGCAGGGCCGCCGACAGCCGTCCGTCGCGGGCGAGGTGGGCCAGCTCGTACAGGGCCTCACCGAAGTCGCAGGAGGTCTCGGGGTCCAGGAAGGACAGCAGGAAGCGCTCGTAGGCGTCGATGAAGCGGCGCCTGGCCCTGCCGCGCGGGGCGTGTCCGCGGCCCGGGCGCGGGCCCCAGGTGGGCACCGAGGTGTGGCGGTAGACGTTGGGCGGCAGCTCCCACGTCACGGGTTCGCGACCGCTCCCGGTGAGCGACAGGATGTGGAAGTCGACCTCCGGCATGCCCTTGACGAGCTGGTCGCACCAGGTGCTGACGCCGCCGTGGACATGCGGATAGGTGCCTTCGGTGAGCATGGTGACGTGTCGGCCCGTACGCATGGGCGTGCGGTTCCCCCCTGTTTGCGGAATCTGTGGGGGGAACTGCGCGATGGTGGCCGACTGCGGGTGCGTCGTGGCTTGTCGCGCAGTTCCCCGCGCCCCTGAAAAGAGGGGCGCTACTGCTCTACGGAAGCTTCAGGGTGACTGCACTCTGCAGCGCTTCCGGCGTGGTCCAGGCCGAGCGCCTGCCCGCGTACGGGGTTCCGAACACGTTGGTGCCGAGCAGGAGTTGCTTTTTCGTGCCCTCCGGAACCGTCACCGGGACCTGGGTCCCGCCCGGTGCCGTGATCGTCACCGTCGTGCCGATCCGGTACGCCGTCACCTTGCCGGAGGCCACCGCGGCCTGCCAGGCGGCGCGGCGCTGGAGCTCGGTGCCGATCGCGGTCTGCGACAGGTTCTGGACCGGGGTGTTGTCGGCGAACAGCGCCCGGTAGTCGGTGAGGACCTTGGTCATGACCGGGTAGAGGGTCCGGTCCTCGGCCAGGTTCGACTGGTGGGCGTAGTGCGGGCGCGGGTCGTTGGCGATGGCGTGGCCGAGCGCGGTACGGGCCTCCAGCGGGACGATGTAGGACCGGTAGCCGGTGGCCGGGTCGAGCGGCCCGGGCAGGCAGGTGGAGGACGGGTTGTTCTCGCAGACGCCGCTGCCGCCGTCGGCCGCCGAGGTGTAGATCCAGTTGTACTCGTCCACCATCTCGGCGTCGGTGCCGACGTTGTAGTACACGTTCATCGGGTAGCGCGGCACGGTCCTGGTGCTGCCGATGGAGCGCTGGTCCGGCTCACGGGAGTTGTCGGAGGCGGTCCATTTGATGGCGTTGTCGGCGAGGGCGCCGGCGAGGTTGGGGTTGTCGGCCGGCTGCTGCGGCAGGGTCTTCAGGCCCGAGTGCTCGCCGGTGACCAGCTCGCCGCGGGTCATCGGAAGGCCCTTGGCGGCACCCCAGTTGTAGTTGTCGCGGATCTCCGCGGAGATGTCGGCCCGGCTCATGTACCGGGTCGAGCCGTCGGCGTTCTTCGCGCAGCTCCACGGCACCGTGGCGGTGTCCTGGACGCAGCCGAGGAACTGGTGCGTGTAGGTGTGGTTGATCCAGCGGTACTTGGCCTTGTCGGCGAGCAGTCGGGCGGCGAGGGCGTCCGTGCCGCCGTTCTCGGTCTTCCACTGCTCGCCGGAGCCCGCGTTGTAGACCATGTCGAGCGTGAAGCCCTGCTCCTGCTGCCACTGGGCGGCGTAGGCCGCGTCGGCGGCGGTCATCCGGATCGGGGTGGTCCCCTCGCCGTCGCCGCCCGCGCAGTCGAAGTCGCCCGGGGTGCAGTTGCGTGCGGCGTCCCAGCGGCTGTCGGGGGCGAAGACGTCGTCGACGTGGACGGCGAAGTAGTTGCGGGCCTGCCCGAGGTGGACGCCCTGGGTGAGCCACTCGACGATGCCGCGCGCCAGCACCCGGAACTGCTGCTGGTACTGGTTGTAGGCGAAGGTCACCACGAGCTCGCGGCGCCCGTCGTGGGCGTACTCGCCGATGAGGCTGCCGCGGCCCGCGGCGCCGGGCACGGCCGTGTCGACGTAGCTGGTGAAGCCGCTGCCGGGGGTCGCGACGTAGCCGTAACTCTCCATCACCGACGGGGAGTTGTCCTCGAAGGCGAGGGCGCCGTCGAGATAGCCGAAGAATCCCGACTTGCCCGCGGCGGTGACGCCCGCCTCCTGCCCGTCCAGCGAGCCGGAGTAGCTGCTGTACTCCAGGCCGACCCCCGGGTGGGCCCAGGTGTAGGCGTCGACCTGCGGGATGCCGTAGGTCTTCTCGTAGGCCTCCAGCGCGCTCTGCTCGGCCGAACCGGCTCCGAACGGGGCCTCGTTGGGCAGCACCACACCCTGGTACCGGGCCCGGGGCGTGCCGTTGACGGTGTCGCTGAGGAACGTGGCCGTGATGGTCGGGCGGTTCGCGTCGTTCAGGTCGACCGTGGTGTACGGGACGCCCGTGCTCCTCAGCTGGGCGGTGATGGCCTGGACCGGACTGTCGCCGTTGTCCACGACCAGTACCTTGAGGTCGACGCGCGGCGCCGTGGCGGCCGCCGCGCCTGGTGCTCCGAGTCCCAACGCCACCAGTCCGGCGGCTGTCAGGGCAGCGGTCGCGCCCCTCCATCTGTGCGCACTCTGCGCCATTATGTGTGTCCTCCCCCAGAAGATCCCCTTGGGGCAAACCCGAGGAGGATCAGTGGAAATCATGCAAAGCGGCGAGCGAGACGCTCGCCGGAACACGACGAGTGTGACTGAGGTCACCGGGAGTGAGGATCGAGAAGTGGCCTTGACGCCACTCACAGGTGAACGTCCGTAGGAATGAGCGAACCAGCCACACGCGCGTAGGCTCGTGCCGGGTGTTCATCGACGGGGTGAAGGCCCCGGTCGATGCCGCCCCGGCACACAGATCCCGGGTCGGCCGTCGGGCCCGGTCGTCCCACCCGCACCGCCAACTGAACTTCACATCGGAAGCGAGAATTCACCACCGTGACTGCTCTCACTCTCAGCACCTCCGCGGCGCCCGGCCTGCGGGCCGACGCGATCGTGATCGGTGTCGCCAAGGGCACTGCGTCCAAGGCCGGGGCCCTGGTCGTCGCACCCGGCGCCGAGGCCGTGGACAAGGCCTACGACGGCAAGCTCGCCGGCCTCCTGGAGACCCTGGGTGCCGCCGGCGCGGAGGGCGAGGTGACGAAGCTGCCGGCGCCGTCCGGCTTCAAGACCCCGCTCGTGGTGGCGGTGGGACTCGGCCCGGAGCCCGAGAAGGACTCCTCCTTCGACTCCGAGGCCCTGCGCCGCGCCGCCGGCGCCGCCGCCCGCACCCTGACCGGCACCAAGAAGGCCGCCTTCGCCCTGCCCCTGGCCGACGCCGCGGACGCCGGGGCGGTCGCCGAGGGCGCCCTGCTCGGCGCGTACTCCTTCGACGCGTACAAGGGCACCGCCGGCACGAAGGGCGACGCGAAGAACGGCAAGGCGCCGCTCGCCGAGGTCGTCCTGCTCGGCGGCAAGCCCCGTGACAAGGCGTACAAGGCGGCCGTCGAGCGCGCCCTGGCGGTCACCGAGGAGCTCAACCGGGCCCGTGACCTCGTCAACACCCCGCCGAACGACCTGTACCCGGAGGCCTTCGCCGCCGTCGCGCAGGCCGCGGCCAAGGAGCACGGCATCAAGGTGCAGGTGCTCGACGAGAAGGCGCTGCTCAAGGGCGGCTACGGCGGCATCCTCGGCGTCGGCGGCGGCTCGGCGACGCCGCCGCGGCTGGTGAAGCTGTCGTACACCTCCTCCAAGGCCAAGAAGCACCTCGCGTTCGTCGGCAAGGGCATCACCTACGACTCGGGCGGCATCTCGCTCAAGCCGGCCGGTCACAACGAGACGATGAAGTGCGACATGAGCGGCGCGGCCGCGGTGTTCGCGGCGATCGTCGCGGTCGCCCGGCTCGGGCTCGAGGTCAACGTCACCGGCTGGCTGGCGCTGGCCGAGAACATGCCGTCGGGCTCCGCCGTGCGGCCGGGTGACGTGCTGCGGATGTACAGCGGCAAGACGGTCGAGGTGCTCAACACCGACGCCGAGGGCCGGCTGGTGCTCGCGGACGCGCTGTGGGCGGCCTCGGCGGAGAAGCCGGACGCGATCGTCGACGTCGCGACCCTCACCGGCGCGATGATGCTGGCGCTGGGCAACCGGACGTTCGGGATCATGGCGAACGACGACGCGTTCCGCTCCGCGGTCCACGAGGCCGCCGAGGAGGTGGGCGAGCCGGCGTGGCCGATGCCGCTGCCGGAGCACCTGCGCAAGGGGATGGAATCCCCCACGGCGGACATCGCGAACATGGGCGAGCGCATGGGCGGCGGTCTGGTGGCCGGGCTCTTCCTGCGCGAGTTCGTGGGCGAGGGGATCACCTGGGCGCACCTCGACATCGCGGGGCCGGCCTTCAACGAGGGTGGGCCGTTCGGGTACACGCCCAAGGGAGGCACGGGTACCGCTGTACGCACCCTCGTGCGGCTGGCGGAGCTCACGGCCGCGGGTGACCTGGGGTGATGTTCGCCTAAGAGCCGATGCCTTCGGGGCGTGGGCGACCGCGGACCGGTTGTGGCTGGTCGCGCGGTTCCCCGCGCCCCTGAGTGGCTCACCGCGTCCCCCGTTCGGATGTGAGCCTTTTCCCCCTGCTCACAGGTGAGCGTGTGGTGTCTCACACCCCGGCCCGGCGTCTCGTTCTTCTCGGACAAGTGCGAAGATGGGGCTCGGCAGGACAGGGCCCCCACCACAGGGCCGAAGAAAGAGCGGCCGGACCCAGCCGCCGCCCGGTCACTGGAGACCGGCGTACGGCGCACATGCATGGAGGACGTGACGTGGCGAACGACGCCAGCACCGTTTTCGACCTAGTGATCCTCGGCGGTGGTAGTGGCGGTTACGCCGCGGCCCTGCGCGGGGCGCAGCTGGGGCTTGACGTCGCCCTGATCGAGAAGGACAAGGTCGGCGGTACCTGCCTGCACCGGGGATGCATCCCCACCAAGGCCCTGCTGCACGCGGGCGAGATCGCCGACCAGGCCCGCGAGAGCGAGCAGTTCGGTGTGAAGGCCACCTTCGAGGGCATCGACATCGCCGGGGTCCACAAGTACAAGGACGGCGTGATCGCCGGTCTGTACAAGGGTCTCCAGGGGCTCGTCGCCTCCCGGAAGGTCCACTACATCGAGGGTGAGGGCCGGCTGTCGTCGCCCACCTCCGTCGATGTCAACGGCCAGCGCATCCAGGGCCGTCACGTCCTGCTGGCGACCGGCTCCGTGCCGAAGTCGCTGCCGGGCCTGGAGATCGACGGCAACCGGATCATCTCCTCGGACCACGCCCTCGTCCTGGACCGCGTGCCCAAGTCCGCGATCATCCTCGGCGGCGGTGTCATCGGCGTCGAGTTCGCCTCGGCGTGGAAGTCCTTCGGCACCGAGGTCACGATCGTCGAGGGCCTGAAGCACCTGGTGCCGGTCGAGGACGAGAACTCCTCCAAGCTCCTGGAGCGCGCGTTCCGCAAGCGCGGGATCAAGTTTAACCTCGGCACCTTCTTCGAGAAGGCCGAGTACACCCAGGACGGCGTCAAGGTCACCCTGGCCGACGGCAAGGAGTTCGAGGCCGAGGTCCTGCTGGTGGCCATCGGCCGCGGCCCGGTCTCCGCCGGTCTCGGGTACGAGGAGCAGGGCGTCGCGATGGACCGCGGCTATGTCCTGGTCGACGAGTACATGCGGACGAACGTCCCCACCATCTCCGCCGTCGGCGACCTGGTCCCGACCCTCCAGCTCGCGCACGTCGGCTTCGCCGAGGGCATCCTGGTGGCGGAGCGTCTGGCCGGTCTCAAGACCGTCCCGATCGACTACGACGGTGTCCCCCGCGTGACCTACTGCCACCCGGAGGTCGCCTCCGTCGGTATCACCGAGGCCAAGGCCAAGGAGATCTACGGTGCGGACAAGGTCGTCGCTCTGAAGTACAACCTGGCGGGCAACGGCAAGAGCAAGATCCTGAACACCGCGGGCGAGATCAAGCTCGTCCAGGTCAAGGACGGTGCCGTGGTCGGCGTCCACATGGTCGGCGACCGCATGGGCGAGCAGGTCGGCGAGGCCCAGCTGATCTACAACTGGGAAGCGCTGCCGGCCGAGGTCGCCCAGCTCATCCACGCCCACCCGACGCAGAACGAGGCGCTCGGCGAGGCCCACCTGGCCCTGGCGGGCAAGCCGCTGCACGCGCACGACTGACCCTCGGTCGAACACCCGCGAAGCGACGACACAGACTTCCGCAATTCGTAAGGAGCAACCGAAACCATGGCGGTTTCCGTAACCCTTCCGGCGCTCGGCGAGAGCGTCACCGAGGGCACTGTCACCCGCTGGCTGAAGGCCGAGGGTGAGCGAGTAGAGGCCGACGAGCCGCTGCTCGAGGTGTCGACCGACAAGGTCGACACCGAGATCCCCTCCCCCGCCGCCGGTGTGCTGGCGTCCATCAAGGTCGCCGAGGACGAGACGGTCGAGGTCGGCGCCGAGCTGGCCGTCATCGACGACGGCTCGGGCGCGCCCGCCGCCGAACCGGCCCCGGCCGCCGAGCCCGAGCCCGAGCCCGCCGCGGCTCCGGAGCCGGCCGCTGCCGCCCCGTCCACCGAGCAGGCCGCCCCGGCGCCCGCTCCCACCGCCGAGGCCGCCTCCGGCGGCGGCTCCGCCGAGGGCACGGACGTCGTCCTGCCCGCGCTCGGCGAGTCCGTCACCGAGGGCACCGTCACCCGCTGGCTGAAGTCGGTCGGCGACTCCGTCGAGGCCGACGAGCCGCTGCTCGAGGTCTCCACGGACAAGGTCGACACCGAGATCCCGGCACCCACCTCCGGTGTGCTGCTGGAGATCACGGTCGGCGAGGACGAGACCGCCGAGGTCGGCGCCAAGCTGGCCGTCATCGGCGCCCCGGGTGCGGCTCCGGCCGCTGCCCCGGCCCCCGCCGCCCCGGCCCCGGCCGCCGAGGCCCCCGCCCCGGCTCCGGCTCCCGCCCCCGCGGCGCCCGCGCCGACCCCGGCCCCGGCCCCGCAGGCGCCCTCGGCTCCGGCCCCGCAGCAGCAGACGGCTCCGGCGCCCGACCCGGCGCCCGCCGCTCCGGCCCCGGCTCCGGCGCCCGCTCCGGCCGCCGCCGCCCCGGCTCCGGCCCCGGCCGCGACCTCCGGTGACGACGGCGCCTACGTCACCCCCCTGGTGCGCAAGCTCGCCGCCGAGCACGGTGTCGACCTGGCCGCCGTCAAGGGCACCGGTGTCGGTGGCCGTATCCGCAAGCAGGACGTCGTCGCCGCCGCCGAGGCCGCGAAGACCGACGCCGCTCCGGCCCCCGCCGCCGCGGCCGCCCCCGCCGCCAAGAAGGCGCCGAGCCTGGAGGCCTCCCCCCTCCGTGGCCAGACCGTCAAGATGCCGCGCATCCGCAAGGTCATCGGCGACAACATGGTCAAGGCGCTGCACGAGCAGGCGCAGCTGTCCTCGGTCGTCGAGGTCGACGTCACGCGTCTGATGAAGCTGCGCGCCCGGGCCAAGGACGCGTTCGCGGCCCGTGAGGGCGTCAAGCTCTCCCCGATGCCGTTCTTCGTCAAGGCGGCGGCCCAGGCGCTGAAGGCGCACGCGCCGATCAACGCCAGGATCAACGAGGGCGAAGGCACGATCACCTACTTCGACACCGAGAGCATCGGTATCGCGGTGGACTCCGAGAAGGGCCTGATGACCCCGGTCATCAAGCACGCGGGCGACCTCAACCTCGCCGGCATCGCCAAGGCCACGGCGGAGCTCGCGGGCAAGGTCCGCGCGAACAAGATCACGCCCGACGAGCTGTCCGGCGCGACCTTCACCATCTCCAACACCGGTTCGCGCGGCGCGCTCTTCGACACGATCATCGTGCCGCCGGGCCAGGTCGCGATCCTCGGCATCGGTGCCACGGTCAAGCGTCCGGCCGTCATCGAGACCGAGGACGGCCCGGTCATCGGCGTCCGCGACATGACGTACCTGACCCTGTCCTACGACCACCGTCTGGTGGACGGCGCCGACGCGGCCCGTTACCTGACCGCGGTCAAGGCGATCCTGGAGGCGGGCGAGTTCGAGGTCGAGCTCGGCCTCTGACCGTCCTGCGCACAGGCTGTACGGCGCCCCGTCCGGAGCTTCTCCGGACGGGGCGTCGCCGTTGCGGCGGGGCCGGCCGCCGAACACGGAGCTGTATGGTCCGGTTCGCCGCGTGGGCGCTCCGCGGCGCGACCAGGCCGGACGTGTAAGTCTCGTCTCACCTGCGCATAAGCACCCCCACCCGCCCCACCCACGGAGCGAACCGGCCTTATTGTCTAAGCGTCAAAGCCCTCCCTAAGGAGCACTCATGACCGCGCCCGTCGTCCACTCGCTGCGCGAACAGATCCGCGAGCACATCGTGGAGGGGATCGTGAGCGGACGCTGGAAGCCGGGCGAGCGCATCGTCGAGCGGCGGATCGCGACCGAGCTGGAGGTCAGCCAGACGCCGGTGCGGGAGGCGCTGCGCGAGCTGGAGTCGCTGCGGCTGATCGAGTCGGCGCCCAACAAGGGCGTACGGGTGCGGAATCTGACCGCGGCCGACCTGGAGGAGAGCTATCCGGTCCGGGCCGGTCTGGAGGCCATCGCGGCGGAGCTGGCGGCGGAGCGGCTGGCGGCGGACTGCTCGGCCCTGGAGCCGCATGTCGCCGCGCTCTACGACGCCGACCGTGCCTCCGACGGCACCGGCCAGGTGCGGCACACCGTGGGGTTCCACCGGGAGATGGTCCGCGCCGCCGGGAACTCCGTGCTGCTGCACACCTGGGAGGGGCTCGGCATCGAGGTGTTCACGGCCCTGTCGATCCGCTGGCTGGGGACCGTGCAGCAGTCCTACGCGGAGGAGCACGAGGAGCTGGTGCAGGCCTTCCGGCGCCGGGATCCCCGTATCGCCGAACTCGTCAAGGCGCATGTCCTGGGCTGCGCCCCGCGCCACGAACCCTGAGCGCGACCCCGCTCATACGTACCCCTCGGGCGTATCCCCACCTGCGGAAACCACCGGAAACGACGGCACCCGGTGTCTCCTGGCGAGGCACCCCGTGCCTACTTTCTCGAAATCAAGAGGTTTTGCCTCGCAACCCTTTGATCGATCATCGATCAGGGAGTTACAGTCGCCGACGGGCCTCCACCGAGGCCCCAGCCCTGTCCTGCCAAAGACCTAGGGCGACCCCGAACCCTTACCGATGAGGGAACCCCCTTCGACTGAGGAAGGCGGCGACATGACCGACCCCAACGCCATCCAGCCGAGCGAGCTCGACCAGCTCCCGGACCGCGACCCCGAGGAGACCGCCGAATGGCAGGCCTCCCTGGACGCGGTCGCGAAGGCTGCCGGCCCGCACCGTGCCGCGTACCTGATGCGCCGCACGCTGGAGAGGGCGGAGGCGGGCGGCATCGCGCTGCCGAAGCTTCTCGAGACCGACTACGTCAACACCATCCCCACCGCCGCCGAGCCCTCCGCGCCCGGCGACGAGGAGATGGAGCGGAAGATCACCGCGTGGAACCGCTGGAACGCGGCCGCGATGGTCACCCGCGGCTCCAAGTACGGCGTCGGCGGCCACATCGCCACCTTCGCCTCCGCGGCCTGGCTCTACGAGACCGGCTTCAACCACTTCTTCAAGGGCAAGGAGGCGGACGGTTCGGGTGACCAGCTCTACATCCAGGGCCACGCCTCCCCCGGCATCTACGCCCGCGCCTTCCTCGACGGCCGGCTGAACGAGGGCCACCTCGACAACTTCCGCCGCGAGGCGGGGGGCAACGGCCTGCCGTCGTACCCGCACCCGCGCCGGCTGCCCTGGCTGTGGGAGTTCCCGACCGTCTCCATGGGTCTCGGTCCGCTCTCCGCCATCTACCAGGCGCGCTTCAACCGGTACCTCACCAACCGCGGCATCAAGGACGTCTCCGCCTCCCACGTGTGGGCCTTCCTCGGCGACGGTGAGATGGACGAGCCCGAGTCGACCGCGGCACTCGCGCTCGCCTCCCGCGAGGGCCTGGACAACCTGACCTTCGTCATCAACTGCAACCTTCAGCGCCTCGACGGTCCGGTCCGCGCCAACTTCAAGATCGTGCAGGAGCTGGAGGCCCAGTTCCGCGGCGCCGGCTGGAACGTCGTCAAGACGCTGTGGGGCACCGCCTGGGACGAGCTGTTCCAGCTCGACACCACGGGCGCGCTGGTACGACGGCTGCGCGAGGTACCGGACGCGCAGGTCCAGACGTACCAGACCCGTGGCGCCGCCTACATCCGCGAGGACTTCTTCGGCAAGGACCCGGCGCTCGCCGAGATGGCGAAGCTGCTGAGCGACGACAAGATCCTCGAGTGTTTCCACCTCTCCCGCGGTGGCCACGAGGCCCGCAAGGTCTACGCCGCCTACAAGGCCGCCGTCGAGTTCAAGGGCGCGCCCACGGTCATCCTGGCCCAGACGGTCAAGGGCCACACCCTCGGCGAGGGCTTCGCGTCGAAGAACGCCAACCACCAGATGAAGAAGCTGTCGGTGGACGAGTTCAAGGCGATGCGTGATCTTCTTGAACTGCCCATCAGGGACAGCGACTTCGTCGACGGGGTCGTGCCCTACGGCCACCCCGGCGCCGACTCCCCCGAGGTGCGCTACCTCCAGGAGCGCCGCGCCGCCCTCGGTGGTCCCGCCCCGGCCCGCCGCGTGCACCCGGTGGCCCCGCTGCCGGCCCCCGCCGAGAAGGCCTTCGCCTCCTTCGACAAGGGCTCCGGCTCGCAGAACGTGGCGACCACCATGGCCTTCGTCCGCCTGATCAAGGACCTGGTCCGCGACAAGGAGACCGGCAGGCGCTGGGTGCCGATCGTCCCCGACGAGGCGCGCACCTTCGGCATGGAGAGCCTCTTCCCGTCCCTGGGCATCTACTCCCCCAAGGGCCAGACGTACGAGCCGGTCGACCGTGACCAGCTGATGTACTACAAGGAGGCCACGAACGGCCAGATCCTCAACGAGGGGATCACCGAGGCCGGTTCGATGGCCGACTTCATCGCCGCGTCCACCGCGTACTCCACGCACGGTGAGGCGATGATCCCGTTCTACATCTTCTACTCGATGTTCGGCTGGCAGCGCACGGCCGACCAGATGTGGCAGCTCGGCGACCAGCTGGGCCGCGGCTTCCTCATCGGCGCCACGGCCGGCCGCACCACGCTGACGGGCGAGGGCCTCCAGCACGCCGACGGCCACTCCCCGGTCATCGCGGCGACGAACCCGGCGGCGCTGACCTACGACCCGGCGTTCGCCTACGAGGTCGCGGCCATCGTCAAGGACGGTCTGCGCCGGATGTACGGCGAGGCGGCCCCCGGCGAGGACCCGAACGTCTTCTACTACCTCACGGTCTACAACGAGCCCCTCCCGCAGCCGGCGAAGCCCTCGGGCCTCGGCATCGACGAGGGCATCGTCAAGGGCCTGTACCGCTTCAACACGGCGGAGTCGGCGGGCCTGGACGTGGCCGCCGCCAACGCCCCGCGCATCCAGCTGCTGGGCTCCGGCACCGCGATCCACTGGGTCCTGGAGGCGCAGCGGATGCTGGCCGAGGAGTGGGGCGTGGCGGGCGACGTGTGGTCCGCGACCTCCTGGACCGAGCTGCGCCGCGACGCGCTGGAGGCCGACGCGGCCCTGCTGCGCGGCGAGGAGCGGGTGCCGTACGTCCGTCAGGCGCTGCACGGCGCCGACGGCCCGGTGCTGGCGGTCTCCGACTACATGCGCCAGGTCCCGGACCAGATCGCGCAGTGGGTCGAGCAGGACTACTCGTCGCTGGGCGCGGACGGCTTCGGTCTCTCCGACACCCGCGAGGGCGCCCGCCGCCACTTCGGCGTCGACGCCGAGTCGGTCGTGGTCGCGGCGCTCGCCCAGCTGGCGCGGCGCGGAGAAGTCAAGGCGACGGCCGTGAAGGAAGCGCGGGAGCGGTACGGGTTGTAGTTCGGCCACGGGTGCGTGGGGCCGGCCGTGAAGTTCCCCCGCGCCCCTGAAAGCAGGTCGGCCTAGGCACGCCTGTCTTTCAGGGGCGCGGGGAACCGCGCGACCAGACCCCCACCGGCCCGCACCCGAAAACGCACCCGACTCCGCCCACCCCGCGGAGCGCCCCGCATCATGGGCTGTATGCGTGCCGCCCGCCTCATCAAGATGGTTCTGCTGCTCCAGTCCCGGCCCTCCATGACCGCCGCCGAGCTGGCGAGCGAGCTGGAGGTGTCCGAGCGGACGATCACCCGGGACGCCCAGGCGCTGTCGGAGGCGGGGGTCCCGGTCTACGCGGACCGAGGGCGGGCCGGCGGCTACCGCCTGATCGGCGGGTACCGGACCCGGCTCACCGGGCTGGCCCGGGGCGAGGCGGAGGCGCTGTTCCTGAGCGGGGTCCCGGGGGCCCTGCGCGAGATGGGCCTCGAGGACGCCGCCTCGGCCGCCCGGCTGAAGGTGTCCGCGGCGCTGCTCCCCTCGCTGCGGGACGCCCCGAGGACTGCTGCCCAGCGCTTCCACCTGGACGCCCCGAACTGGTGGAGCGAGCCGAGGACGCCCGAGCTGCTGCCCGCGGTCGCCGACGCGGTGTGGGACGACCGGCGGGTGACCGCCCGGTACCGCAAGGGCGCGGCGGAGGTCGAGCGGGAGCTGGAGCCGTACGGGCTCGTGCTGAAGGCCGGGGTGTGGTACCTGTGCGCACGGGTGGCCGAGCCGGGCGCGTTCCGGGTCTACCGCGTCGACCGGTTCACGACCGTGACGCCCTCGGTGGACCGGTTCTCCCGTGACGAGGCCTTCGAGCTGCCGGCCTTCTGGGCGGAGCAGGCGGAGCGGTTCGCGCGGTCGATCCTGCGGGCCGAGGTCGTCGTACGGCTGTCCCCGCAGGGGGCACGGCGGCTGCCGTACGTCCTCGCCGACCGGGTCTCCACCGCCGAGGCGCTGGAGCGGGCCGGGGCGGCGGACGAGGACGGCTGGGTGCGTGTGACGGTCGCCGTGGAGTCGGAGGAGGTCGCCCGTACCCAGTTGCTGTCGCTGGGGCCGGAGGTGGAGGTGCTGGCTCCGGCGGGGCTGCGGGCGCTTTTCGCCGCGGACGCGGGACGTCTGGCCGCTCTGTACGGGACATAACAATCCGCCGCACTCCACGTGCGCCTCACCCGTTCAGGGCCGATGCTGGACCCGTGATGGACGAGACGGAGTTCTGGGAGCTGGTGGACGCCACCCGCGAGGCCGCCGAGGGCGACCCCGAGGAGCAGGCCGACCTGCTCATCGACCGGCTCCTGCAACTGGACCCCGACATGGTCCTGGACTTCGCCCGTCACTTCGAGGCCCGCTACAACCGCGCGTACACCTGGGACCTGTGGGGCGCGGCCCGGGTGCTGCTCGACGGGGCCGGTGACGACACCTTCGACTTCTTCCGCTGCTGGCTGATCGGCCAGGGCCGCGAGGTCTACGAGGGTGCCGTGCACCACCCGGACGCACTGGCCGACCTGCTCGACGACTTCGACGAGGAGATCGACGGCGACGGCGAGGAGCTCGGCTACGTCGCGGACGAGGCGTACGAGCAGCTCACCGGTGTCGTCGCACCGGACCTCGGCATCCCGCCGGCGCCCCCGGAGCCGGCGGGCGCACCGCTGGACCTGGAGAACGAGCGGCTGCTGGCGGAGCGGTACCCCAAACTGTGGGAGCGGTTCAGGGGCTGACGTCTACCTCAGGGGGAACCATGGCTCGCATCCCGTACCCGGAACGTCCCGCCGACGGCGTCGCGAAGTTACCGGTGCCGCTGAACGCCTTCCGCATGCTCTCCCACGCCCCGCCGCTCACGGACACGGCGATCGACATGGGCCTCGCCGTGCTGCTGGAGTCGACGCTGCCGGTGCGGCTGCGAGAGCTGCTGATCATGGCGGTGGCCGCCGGCACGGACTGCGCGTACGAGGCCGTGCAGCACCGGCCGATCGCCCTCAACTCAGGGGTCACGGAAGGCCAGTTGGCGGCCGTCGCCGAACTGCGCCCCGGCGGTCCGGAGTTCGACGCGGCGGAGTCGGCGGTCCTCGCGGCGGCCTTCGAACTCGTCTCCCGGCACACCCTGTCCGAGGACGTCCTGGCGGCGCTCCGGGCCCACCACACCGACCGGCAGGTCGTCGAGATCGTCACGACGGTCGGCTACTACGTCATGCTGGCGGGCGTCATGAACGGGCTCGGGGTCGACCTCGATCCGTCCGGCGAGCAATTTCTCGGGCTGACGGGCGACGGTCCCGGCTGAGCCTCAGACGGCGGCGCGCGCCTGCGGGTGGGGTCCGTCGGGAGGTACGCCTGCGTCTGGTCGGCCTTCAGCACCATGTGGTGCGTCGGGGCCGCGTTGGCCTGGTCCAGGGCGGACGCCGTGACCGCGGCCGGACCGAGGAGCACGGCCACGGCCGCGGTCAGGGCCGCGGTCAGGGCCGCGGGTCGTCCTGGCGACGGCGGTGACCGAGGTCACGAGGTGGGTCCGGAACGTTCACCTCCGCACCCTTGACCGGCGGCGTGATCCCCGGCGTACCGTGGCCGCTCCCGCCGCTGTGCGGCCCTGAACAGGAGCGCCCTGCCCATGACCAGCCCGTCCGTGCGGGAGATCACGCGCGAGGAACATCTCGCCCACCTCAGGCTGCACCCCGACGCGAGCCATCTCCAGATCCCCGAGTGGGCCGGTGTGAAGCCGGACTGGCTGGCGGAGAGCGTCGGCTGGTTCGAGGGCGGGGCGATGGTGACGGCGGCACTCGTCCTGTACCGGCCGCTGCCCGGCACCCGGCGCTTCCTGGCCTACCTGCCGGACGGGCCGGGCATCGACTGGCGGGACCCGCGCCTGGAGCGCCCGCTGGACCCGCTCGTCGCCCATCTGGAGGCGCGCGGCGCGTTCTCGGTGCGGATCGGCCCGCCGGTCGTCGTGCGCCGGTGGGACCCGGCGACGGTCGCGGCGGGGATCGCCGACCCCGCCGTACGCCATCTGCGCGAGCTGCCCGCGGCGGCCATCGACGGGTACGCGCTGGACGCGGCCGAGCGGCTGGGGCGGCTCGGGTGGCGGCGGTGCGAGGAGGGCGGGGCGAACGGCTTCGGTCTCGGCCAGCCGCGGTACGGCTGCCTCGTCCCGCTGGAGGGGCGCACCGCGGACGATCTGCGCGCGGGCCTCGCCGGTCACTGGGAGCAGTCGCTGCGTACCGCCGAGGGGGCCGGGGTGCGGGTCTCCTGGGGGACGGCGGCGGACCTGCCCGACTTCTACCGGCTGTACGCCGCGACCGCCGCGCGCGACGGCTTCAGGGCCCGGCCGCCGGACTACTTCCGCCGCCTGTGGCAGGCCCTGAACGCCGAGGACGACGACCGGGTGCGGCTGTATCTCGCCGAGTACCAGGGCGAGGTGCTCTCCGCCGCGCTCATGATCAACGTCGGCTCGTGCTCCTGGCACTCCTACGCCGCCTCCGGGCGGCAGGGGCGTCACCTGCGGCCCAGCAGTGCCCTGGTGTGGCGGATGATGAACGACGCGCGGTCGGCGGGCGTCGAGACGTACGACCTGCGGTCCGTCACGCCCGCCCTCGGCCAGGACCGGCTGCTGGGGCGGCTGCGCTTCAAGACGGGCGCGGGGGGCCGTGCCGTGGAGTACCTCGGTGAGTGGGAGCGGCCCGTGGGCAGTCAGGGCAGGGTGCTCCAGCGGGCCGTGCGGGCGTATCTCGGGCGGCGGGGAGGCAGCCGGTGACGACCGTCATGGCGTAGTCCCCCGTCCAGGGGGTCAGAGCACGGTCGCCGTCAGGGGGGCGCGGGGAGTCTGCCCTGGAGGCGTGCCGCGGTCTGTCTGATCTCCGGGAGGCGGGCGGTGAGGGCGGCGCCGGGGCAGCTGGTCATGTAGCCCTCGGCGTGGCCCGCCACGGCGGGCAGGGTCGCGGTGGTGCCGGCGGCGTAGCGGCTCAGGCCGTTGCTGGAGGTCAGCCGGACACGTGCGCGCGGGTCGATGTCCGCGAGGCCCAGCTTCCAGGCCGCCAGTGCCGCGATCGCGTCCGTCATCGCCCGGGGGACGGAGACGCCCGCGGTGAAGGTGCCCAGGGCCGCGATGCCGGTCGTGCGGTGGTTGAAGCCCTGGGTGTGGGCGCCGGTGACGGGGCGGTCGGCGCCGCCCGCGCGTCCCTCGTAGATCGTGCCGCAGCGGTCGACGAGGAAGTTGTAGCCGATGTCGTCCCAGTGCCGGACGCCGGTCTGGCCCGCGGCGAGGTGGCGGATGATGCGGGGTGCCTCGGCGCAGTCGTAGCCGTTGGGCGAGTCGGTGTGGTGGACGAAGACGGCGACGACCTTGTCGTCGTAGCGGGCCGGGGGCGGGGTGAGCGCGGCGGTGCTCGCCTCGCCGGTGGCGGCGACCCAGACCGATCTCGGCACGATGGGCGGCCTCGCCGCGTGGTGCGCGCCCGCGGAACGGGCCGCCAGGCGGTGCGCGGCACCGGCACCGGCCGCGCGTTCGACGCCGTACGCGCAGAGCACGAGCGCCGCGACGGCCGTCAGCCCGGGCAGACAGGCGAGGACGAGCAGCGCGCGGGCCGGTATCCGCCCGGCCGGTGCGGGCAGGGGCGGTCGCCCGGTCCGTATGCGGACCGGCCGCCGTCGTCGCATCCCCCGGGCTCGTCGGACACGCATGGTCCCACTGTCCGCCGGGTCCGCCGCGTCCGCGATGTGTGGTGTGCCACCCGGTGGAACCATCGTCCTGGTCCGGGGCGTTTCTCCGGATGCGACGCACGACGCCCGCACGCACGCGTGGCCGGTTCCGGGCACCCCGCGCGGGTATGTGTGATCACCGGGGTCGTCCCGCCCGTACTAAGGGGTCCGAGAGAAAGGCGGCTCCGTGGACCTGCTCGACATCCTGCTGGTGCTGGTGATCCTGGCCTACGCGGCCTCCGGCTACCGGCGCGGCCTCGTGGCCGGCTGCGTCTCCCTCGCCGGGTTCGTGGGCGGCGCGGTCATCGGCGTGTGGGTACTGCCGTGGATCATGGACCTGGTGACGCCGGGCAGCACCACGGCGACGGTCACCGCGGTGCTCACGGTGCTGCTCCCGGCCGTGCTCGGGCACGAACTGGCGGGCCGCCTGGCGCTGCGACTGCGCCGGGAGCTGGACCGGGGGCCGCTCAGGGTCGCCGACGGGGTGGGCGGGGCCGCGGCGAACTCGGTCGCCGTGCTGATCGTGGCGTGGGTGGCGGCGAGTGTGCTGGGCGCCTCCTCCTCCGCCGTCCTCACCACCGCGATCCAGGACTCACGGCTGCTCGGGGCGGTCCAGGACACCATGCCGGAGACCACGCCGGCCTGGTTCTCCCGGGCCACCTCCGCGCTCACCGAGGCGGGCTTCCCGCAGGTCTTCAACCCCTTCGAGAACGAGTCGACGGCGCGGGTCGCCAAGCCCACCGGCGACAGCGTCACCGCGAGCGCCACCCGGGCCGCCCAGCGCAGCACCGTGAAGATCGAGGGCGTCTCCGGCACCCAGGGCCGCGAGGGCAGCGGTTTCGTCTACTCCCGCGAGCACGTCATGACCAACGCCCACGTGGTGGCCGGCATCGACGAGCCGACCGTCCGCGTCGGCGGGGTGGGACGGTCGTACGAGGCGCGTGTGGTGCTCTTCGACCCGGACAAGGACGTGGCCGTGCTGTACGTGCCCGGCCTTCGGGCGCCCGTCCTGCGCTTCGACGACGACGCCTCGCGCGGGGACTCCGCGGTCGTGGCCGGCTATCCGCAGGACGGGGACCTGAACCTCCAGGCGGCCACCGTGGCCAACCGGGTGCGGGCGACCGGCCAGAACATCTACAACGACGAGACGGTCACCCGCGAGATCTACTCGATCCGCTCCACCGTCCGCCCCGGCAACTCCGGCGGCCCGCTGCTCACCACGACCGGGCAGGTCTATGGCGTCGTCTTCGCCCGCTCGACCTCCGACGCCGAGACGGGGTACGTCCTGACCGCCGACGAGGTGGCCGAAGACGCCCGGCGCGCGGCGGCCGCGACGGCGCCGGTGGACACCGGCGAACTGGCGACCTCGTAGCCGTCCGCGGCGCGGTGGCGGGCGCCCCGCTCGGCGGCGGGGCACTGTCACAGCCGCGGCGTACGCTTCCCCGGTGAGCACCAAGCACCCCTCCTCACTGACCGAGCGCCGCAAGGCGGCGACCCAGTTGGACATCGCACGCGCCGCCGCCGAACTGTTCACCGAGCACGGGCCGGACGGCACCACGGCCGAGGCCATCGCCGAGCGCGCCGGGGTCGCGCCGCGCACCTTCTACCGGTACTTCCGCAGCAAACAGGACGCCGTCGGCCCGCTGCTGGCCCGGGCCGCGGACCGCTGGCGCGAGCTGCTGGCGGTGGCCGAGCCGGGCACCGCCGGGCTGCCGCGGGCGCTGGAGCGGGCGATCGAGGAGTCGCTGTCGGTGCCGGACGCGCACGCGGCGGAGGGGCTGCGGCAGACCCGGGCGCTGCTGCGGGCCGCGACGGCGGACCCGGCGCTGCGGGCGGTGTGGTACCGGGTGAACCAGGAGTCCGAGGAGAAGCTGCTCCCGGTGGTGACGAAGCTCGCCGGAGCGGACGCCGACCCGCTGGCGGTGCGGCTCGCGGCGGCGGCCGCCACGGACGCGATCCGGGTCGCGATGGAGACCTGGGCGGCGACGGACGCGGACACCACCGGCCCCGGCTCCCCGGCGGAACTGGCGGTGCGGTGCCTGCGGGAACTGGCGGGCGGGATGCGGCTGTTGACCGACGGCGGGCGCTGAGCCGTCCGCCGGGCGGCCACCGAGCCGCAGGCGCCGCTCAGGTCACAGACCGCGCCCCATGAGGACGTCGTCCACGTAGACGCCGTCGAGGAGGAACTCCTCGGGCAGCACGCCCTCCACCACGAACCCCTCGGACTCGTAGAGCTTGCGGGCCGGTGTGTTGTGGGCGAGGACGCGCAGGGTGAGACGGCGGGCGCCGAGCCTCCTGGCCTCCTCCTGCGCCGCGCGCAGCAGCCCCCGGCCCACCCCGGACCCGCGCGCCTCGGCGGCGACGACCAGGCCCTGGATCTGGCGGACGTGCGCGTTGCTGGCCAGCGGGGTCGGGAAGGCGAGCCTGAGGTAGCCGACGAGCACACCGTCGAGTTCGGCGACGAGATGGTCGCGCGGCCCGAACCGCTCGCCGTAGAAGGGCTCGTACGGCGGCTGGGGGCGCGGTGCGACCGCGTGCAGCGTGGACCAGGTGGCGCGGTCGAGGCGACCCAGCGCGTCCTCGTCGTCGAAGGTGGCGTGACGTATGTGCATGCCGGCCACCCTACGGCGCGCGCGAGCCGGACCTGGTGGGGGTACGGAGCAGAATGGACGGCATGCATCGTTCCCGAATCGCGGTGGCCGGCGCGTCCGGACTCATCGGCAGCGCCCTGGTCCGCTCCCTGACGGCCGACGGACACGAGGTGGTGCGCCTGGTGCGCCGGGCACCCCGAGGCGACGGCGAGGTGCGCTGGGACCCCGAGGGCAGGCGGGTGGACACCGCGGGCCTCGCCGGGTGCGACGCCGTGGTGAACCTCGCGGGCGTCGGGATCGGCGACCGGCGCTGGACGCAGGCGTACAAGGCGCGGATCCGGTCCAGCCGGGTCGACGGCACCGCGGCGCTCGCGGAGGCCGTCGCCGCGCTGGACGAGCCGCCGCGGGTCTTCGTCAACGGCAGCGCGATGGGCTACTACGGCGAGACCGGCGACCGGGTCGTCGACGAGAGCGCGCCGCCCGGGGAGGGGTTCCTGCCCGAGCTGTGCGTGGAGTGGGAGGCGGCGGCGGCTCCGGCGCGGGAGGCGGGGGTGCGGACCGTGTTCACGCGGACCGGGCTGGTGGTGTCCCGCGAGGGCGGGGCCTGGGGGCGGCTGTTCCCGCTGTTCAAGGCGGGGCTCGGGGGGCGGTTGGGCGACGGGCGGCAGTACTGGTCGTTCATCTCGCTGCACGACGAGGTGGCCGCGATCCGGCATCTTCTCGACACCGACGGGCTGTCCGGACCGTTCAACCTGACCGCCCCGAACCCCCTGACCAACCGGGAGATCACCGAGGCGATGGGACGCGTGCTGCGCCGGCCGACGCTCTTCCCGGTGCCCGCACCGGTGTTGCGGACGGTGCTCGGGGAGCTGTCCTCGGATGTGCTGGGCAGCCAACGGGTGGTGCCGAAGCGGCTGTTGGAGTCGGGGTTCACCTTCGCGTTCCCGGAGATCGAAGGGGCCGTCCGAGCCGCCGGGTGACCCTATGCGACCGGCGTGCGACCGTGCCCTGTCGATGCGCGACTGTCCCTGACCGGGCACCGCCTTAACCTCAAGCCGAACTCGGGTATCCCCGGAGCCAGTTGGGGGCATGACGTCTCCACCGGCCGCGCAACCTCGAGGAGGGGCACGTGCTTGAGCCCACGTACCAGGCGGACGTCGTGATCGTGGGAGCCGGGGTTGCCGGGCTCTCCGCCGCGCATCGGTTGACCAGCGCGGGAGTGACGACCGCGGTGCTGGAGGCCACCCATGGAGTGGGCGGCCGTATGTCGACGGAGAAGGTCGACGGTTTCCGGCTCGACCGGATCGGACAGCTGCTGTCCACGGCGTATCCGGAGCTACACATGACGCCGGGGCTCGACGGACTCGTCCTGCGTCCGTTCGCGCCGGGTGTCCTGCTGCACAGCGACGGGCGCCACCACCGCGTCCACGCCCCGGGCGGCGCCGGCAGCGTACGGGGCGCACGGGGCGCACTCCACGCGGTGCGCGCCCTGGCGAGCGCCCCCCGGCCGACGACGGCCACCGTGATCAGCCCGCTGGGCAGTCCCGTGGACCAGGCCCGCCTCGGTGCCGCGCTCACCCGGATCGCGAACACCCCGGTCGAACGCCTGCTGTCCCGCCCCGAGTCGCCCGCAGGTCAGGCCCTCGCCGCCCGCGGTCTGCCCGCCCGTACGATCGACGGCTTCCTGCGCCCGCTGCTCGCCGCGCTGCTGTGCGACCCGGAGCTGACCACGTCCAGCCGCTGTGCCGACCTCGCGCTGCGCGCCTTCGCCGCCGGGCGGCTGTGTGTGCCGGAGGGCGGCGCGGAGGCGCTGCCGGAGCTGCTGGCGCGCTCGTTGCCGCCGGGGACGGTGCACACGGGGGTCCGGGTCACGTCGGTGTCGACCAGCTCGGTCAGCACGGCGGACCACGGCGAGTTCCGCTGCCGCGCGGTCCTGCTGGCCACCGATGCCCGTACGGCGGCGGACCTGCTCCCGGGCCTGCGGGTACCGGACTTCCACCCGGTGACCGTGGTCCACCACACGACGGACGAGCCCCCGCAGACGGGTGCGTCGATGCTGCTCGACGCGGACCGGGGCGGTCCGGTGGCCCACACGGCGGTCGTGAGCCGCGTGGACCCGAGCCGCGCTCCGGCGGGCCGCGCCCTGGTCAGCTCGACGGTCCTCGGCCCGCCCCCGCCGGACGTCGACACGGCCGTCCGCATGCACCTCGCCCGCCTCTACGGCACCCCCACCGACCGCTGGGAGACCCTCGCCGTCCACCACACGCCGCAGGCGGTACCGGCCATGCGGGCACCGCACGACCTGCGGCGCCCGGTGCGGCTCCTGGCCGGCCTCTACGTGTGCGGCGACCACCGCGACACCAGCACGGTCCAGGGCGCCCTGCACTCGGGCCACCGCGCGTCGACGGCGATCCTGACGGACCTGGGCTCGGCGATCCCGATGCACCGGGCGGAACCCCTGCCCACCACGCAGGCCGCCTGAACCCACCCAGGGGCGCGGGGAACTGCGCGACAAGCCACGACGGTGTCGCGCAGTCCCCCCGGCCCCTGGCGACCGCCTCACCCCATGGCCGCGACCTTGTCGCGATACCCCCGCACCGGTGCCGCGTCCTTGTAGGGCTCCAACCGCTTCTCGAAGTCGCGCACATACTCGATCGCCCGCACCGACCGCATCTCCAGGGCCGCCCCCGCCGCCTCCGCGCCCAACGCGCACGCCTGGTCCAACTCCCCCAGCCCCAGCCGGGCGGAGGCCAGCACCACCCGGCAGAAGAGCCGGCTCCGGGCGAACGCGGGCGCCCGCAACTGCAGGGACCGCTCGGCGTGCTGGGCGGCCGCACGGAACTGCTGCAGATCCCGGTGCGCGTGCCCGAACTCGTCCGCCAGCTGCGCCTCGTCGAAGAACCGCGCCCAGTAGGGGACCTCGTCACCGGGCCGGGCGGCCTCCAGCGCGCGCTCGGCCCGCACCAGCGCCCCGGTGCAGGCCCGCACCTCCCCCAGCACCCCGTGGCCCCGCGCCTCGACCGCGTGCAGCAGCGCCTGCACCACCGGCGGGGCGTTGGTGCCGACGCCCTGCTGGGCCACCCGCGCCAACTGCACCGCCTCGCGCCCGTGCCCGAGGTAGACCGCCTGGCGGCTCATCGTGATCAGCACGTAACTGCCGTACGCCCGGTCCGCCGCCGCCTGCGCGAGCCGCAGCGACTGCACGAAGTACCGCTGCGCGAGCCCGTGCGCCGCGATGTCGTACGAGGTCCAGCCGGCGAGCCGGGTGAGGTCGGCCGCGGCCGCGAAGAGCCGGCGGCCGGTCTGCTCGCCGTAGGTGCCGCGCAGCATCGGCTCGCACTCGTGCTCCAGGTAGCGCACGAGGGCCTGGCGGGCGTGGCCGCCGCCGTACATGTTGTCGAGGGAGCGGAAGAGCTCGCCGACCGAGCGCAGGGCGGCGATGTCGCCGCCGGTGACCTTCTGGCCGGGGGCGCGTTCGGCGCCGCGCTGCCGGGGCACCGCGGGGCGGCCCTGGAGGGGGACGCGGACCGGTGGCTCGCCGCGGGCCACCTTCTCGTCGGCCCGGCCGATCAGCCAGTCACGGCTGGGCACGACGAGTCCGGCCGGGGTGAAGGCGATCTTGCGCAGTTCGGCGTGGCTGCCGGAGTCCTTGCGCCACAGCCCGCTGACGATGTCGACGGCCTCCTCGGGGGTGGCCGCGAACTCCAGGCCCGCGTAGACCGGGGCACAGGCGTCCAGTCCCAGGTCCTGGGCGCTGAGGCGGCGGCCGAGCCGGCGGGTGAAGACCTCGGCGATGAGGGCGGGGGTGGTGCCGCGGGGCTGCTGGCCGCGCAGCCACCGGGTGACCGATGTCTTGTCGTATCTCAGATCAAGCCCGTGTTCCAGTCCGAGCTGGTCCACGCGACGGGCGAGTCCCGCGTTGGAGAACCCCGCTTCTGCGATGAGCGCGGCGAGCTGTCGGTTGGGGGTGCGCTGCGCGGGTCGTTCCGTCATCTGCGGTGGTGTCTCCTGCCCGGATTGCCGGTGAGCAGCCCTTTTGGCCTTCTGTAGGACGGCGCGAATGTAGCGGAGAGTAAGCAGGGCATCGCACACTTCGACGTTCGTTCATCCGATCGTGTGAGGATTGACCGCACGGCTGACGCTCGACGCTCGGTCGTACAGTGGCGTAGGCACAGTGCGTGCCTTACAGCTCTCCAGGGAGGCGCTTGCCGTGAGTGAGTTGCGGTTCGTCCGCATGGGATTCGGTGCGGATGCCGTCGAGTACCAGCAGGCGTGGGACGAGCAGCGCCGGGTGCACGCGGCGCGGTTCGCGGACGAGGTCCCCGACACCGTCCTGCTGCTCGAACACCCGCCGGTGTACACGGCCGGTCGGCGCACGGCGGAGAGCGAGCGGCCCCTGGACGGGACGCCGGTCATCGACGTGGACCGCGGCGGCAAGATCACCTGGCACGGCCCGGGCCAGCTGGTGGGCTACCCCATCCAGAAGCTCCCCCGCCCGGTGGACGTCGTGGCGCACGTACGACGCCTGGAGGAGGCGCTGATCCGCACCTGCGCGGAGTTCGGCGTGGAGACCTCGCGCGTCGAGGGGCGCAGCGGCGTATGGGTCCTCGGCGACCCGGTCGAGCGGCGTCCGGCGCTCGGTGGACTCTCGCTGGACCTCGACCCCCGGCTGCACGACGAGGAGTTCGACCCGCGGCTGAACGGGCCCGAGTACGCGCCGTCCAACGCCGGCCAGCGCCGCGAGGACCGCAAGATCGCCGCGATCGGCATCCGGGTCGCCAAGGGCGTCACCATGCACGGCTTCGCGCTGAACGTGAACCCGGACAACCGCTGGTTCGACCGGATCATCCCGTGCGGCATCCGGGACGCGGGGGTGGCGTCCCTGGCGGACGAACTCGGGCGGGACGTGACGATCTCCGAGGTGCTGCCGGTGGTCGAGCGGCACTTGAAGGACGTCCTCGAAAATGCCGATCTGAAGCCTCGGGAGATCGAGAAGACTCCGGCGTAATCGGTCGGTGGACGCCTGCGGGCCGTGGGGGTCGGGTCGGAGGTCGGTCGGGCAGTTCCCCGCGCCTCTGCCGGGTCGGGAATGGTGCCCGGAGCCTTGCGGTTGGCCTCAGCTGTAGGGCCCTACAAAACACGGGCGTACCCTGGTGTACGCCGAAGAATCGAAGCTACAGGGAGCCGATGTGTCCGCAGTCACACCCGACGGACGCAAGATGCTGCGCCTGGAGGTCCGGAACGCCCAGACCCCCATCGAGCGCAAGCCCGAGTGGATCAAGACGCGGGCGAAAATGGGTCCCGAGTACACCGCGATGCAGAAGCTCGTCAAGAGCGAGGGCCTGCACACGGTCTGCCAGGAAGCCGGCTGTCCCAACATCTACGAGTGCTGGGAGGACCGCGAGGCGACCTTCCTCATCGGCGGCGACCAGTGCACCCGGCGCTGCGACTTCTGCCAGATCGACACCGGCAAGCCCGAGGCCCTCGACCGCGACGAGCCGCGCCGGGTGGGTGAGTCCGTGGTCACCATGGACCTGAACTACGCCACCATCACCGGCGTCGCCCGCGACGACCTGGAGGACGGCGGCGCCTGGCTGTACGCCGAGACGGTCCGCCAGATCCACGAGCAGACCGCGGGCCGCGAGGCCGGCCGAACCAAGGTCGAGCTGCTGGCTCCCGACTTCAACGCCGTCCCGGAGCTGCTCCGGGAGGTCTTCGAGTCCCGCCCCGAGGTCTTCGCGCACAACGTCGAGACGGTGCCGCGGATCTTCAAGCGCATCCGCCCCGGCTTCCGTTACGAGCGCTCCCTGAAGGTCATCACCGAGGCCCGTGACTTCGGCCTGGTGACCAAGTCCAACCTGATCCTCGGCATGGGCGAGACCCGCGAGGAGGTCAGCGAGGCGCTGAAGCAGCTGCACGACGCCGGCTGCGAGCTCATCACCATCACGCAGTATCTGCGGCCCTCCGTGCGCCACCACCCCGTGGAGCGCTGGGTCAAGCCGCAGGAGTTCGTGGAGCTGAAGGAGGAGGCCGACCAGATCGGCTTCTCCGGTGTGATGTCGGGCCCCCTGGTCCGGTCCTCGTACCGCGCGGGCCGCCTGTACCAGATGGCCATCGAGAAGCGCGGCGCGTACGTGGCCTCCCAGGCCGTCTGATGGCACGCAGTGCCATCCGGCGCGTGTGAATCTGCGCACAAGCAGCTACCGCCCGGTAGTGGCCGATCGTCGCGGCCCCGAACGTCCCCGCAGCTGGGGGCGGTGTCGGGGCCGCGTCGGCGTTCTCCGGCCGCGCATCGAGGCGTCATGTGCGTTTGACCGGCCGGTCACGCCCTGGTAACACCAATCAGTGACCCTGTTTGTACAGGCCGTGCACCCTCGCAAGGTGCCTTTTCCCGAGGGGGACCTCATCATGCAGGCCGCGCCCGTCCGCGCCACCGCGATCCCGTCGTTCACCGATGCACTCCGTGTCGTCGAGTCGCTGCTCATGAGCAGCGGCCAGCGCACCGCCCGCCGCAACGCCTGGACGTCCGTCCTGGAGGACCGTCGCCGCGCCAAGGACAGGGTCGAGGCGCAGCGCGTGCTGGAGCAGACGCTCCTCGCCCGTCCCTGAGGCGTTTGTCCCCGGGCACTGCCGTCGTCGGCGCTCCAGGGGCCACGTAGACTTCGTGGCATGGCGAGAAGTGACAGTGCGGCGGATGCCGCGAACCCCGGGCGACTGAAGCAGATCGCCCTGACGTACAAGATGACCCGCAAGGCCGACAAGACGATCGGCCTTGTCCTCGCGGGCGTCTTCATCCTCATCCTCGGTGTCTTTCTCGCGATCGGCTTCCTGATCGGCCACCCGGTCTACCTGGGCATCCTGGGCCTTCTGCTCGCCTTCCTCGGGACGGCGATCGTCTTCGGACGCCGGGCCGAGCGGGCCGCCTTCGGGCAGATGGAGGGCCAGCCGGGGGCCGCCGCGGCCGTGCTGGACAACATCGGCCGGGGCTGGACGACGACCCCCGCGGTGGCGATGAACCGCAGCCAGGACGTGGTCCACCGGGCCGTCGGCAAGGCCGGCATCGTGCTCGTCGCCGAGGGCAACCCGAACCGGGCCAAGGGCCTGCTGGCCGCCGAGAAGAAGAAGATGAACCGGATCGTCGCGGACGTACCGGTGCACGACCTGATGGTCGGCACGGGCGAGGGCCAGATCCCGCTGAAGAAGCTGCGCACCACCATGCTGAAGCTGCCCCGGGTGCTGACCGGCCCGCAGGTGACCGCCACCAACGACCGGCTGCGGGCGATGGGCGACCTGATGAAGAACATGCCGCTCCCGAAGGGCCCCATGCCCAAGGGCGGCCCGAAGGCGCGCTGACCGACTCCTCGTATGGCGAAGGGGGCCCGGAGAGATCTCCGGGCCCCCTTCGCCATACGAGGACAGGTCCTGGAACAGGGCCTAGATCCGCACCTCGACCGTGCGGGCCAGCCTGTCGTGCAGGCCGCGGCCGTCGCGGTCCCAGATCAGGGCCGGGACGGCGAGACAGAGCAGGGCGCTGCGCAGCAGGCCGCGCAGCGGGCTCGGGCGGCCGGTCGCCAGGTCGACGACGCGTAGGCCGAACAGGCGTTTGCCCGGGGTGAAGCCGATCGTCCCGACGGTGAGCACGCTCATCACGAAGAAGACCAGCAGCGCCCAGTTCGAGGTCGTCTGTGTGTAGCTCTGCGTGATCAATTGGGATGCAATCAGCACGCTCATCGCCCAGTCCACGACGATCGCCCCGATCCGCCGCCCCGGCCGGGCGATGGAACCCGGCCCCTCCTCCGGCAGGCCCAGCTGCTGCCCCCGGTAACCGAAGTCCACACCGGCTTGCTCGGCGGCCGCGCGGGGCCCCGAGAGCCACGATCCGATTGCTTCCCTCTTGTCCACCCGTCCACCGTACTGTGCGCGTTTCGGGATACGGACAGGTGGGGTGAGGCGAACGGAGTCCGGTTAACTTGTGCGAAACAAATGGGTCACGCCCGAGAAACCACCCGTCCCTAGGGTCGGGAGCAGCGTGTGCCACCGCACTGGCCGCACGAACGAACTACCACCCCGGCATCGAATCGTCGGGAGTAGGAGGAGCTGGATGTTCCAGAACGCCGACGAGGCCAAGAAGTTCATCGCGGACGAGGACGTCAAGTTCGTCGACGTCCGCTTCTGCGACCTGCCGGGCGTCATGCAGCACTTCACGCTGCCTGTCGAGGCGTTCGACCCGGACGAGGAGCTGGCGTTCGACGGCTCGTCGATCCGTGGCTTCCAGGCCATCCACGAGTCCGACATGGCGCTGCGCGCGGACCTGTCGACCGCCCGGGTCGACCCCTTCCGCCGCGACAAGACGCTCAACATCAACTTCTTCATCCACGACCCGATCACCGGCGAGCAGTACAGCCGTGACCCGCGCAACGTGGCCAAGAAGGCCGAGGCCTACCTCGCCTCGACCGGTATCGCCGACACCGCGTACTTCGGCCCCGAGGCGGAGTTCTACGTCTTCGACTCGGTCCGCTTCTCGACCTCGGCGAACGAGAGCTTCTACCACATCGACTCCGAGGCCGGCGCCTGGAACACCGGTGCGGTCGAGAACAACCGTGGTTACAAGGTCCGCTACAAGGGCGGCTACTTCCCGACCCCGCCGGTCGACCACTTCGCCGACCTGCGTGCCGAGATCTCCCTGCAGCTGGCCGCCTCCGGTCTCCAGGTCGAGCGCCAGCACCACGAGGTGGGCACCGCCGGCCAGGCCGAGATCAACTACAAGTTCAACACGCTGCTCGCCGCGGCCGACGACCTCCAGCTCTTCAAGTACATCGTGAAGAACGTGGCCTGGAAGAACGGCAAGACCGCGACCTTCATGCCGAAGCCGATCTTCGGTGACAACGGCTCGGGCATGCACGTCCACCAGTCGCTGTGGAGCAACGGCGACCCGCTGTTCTACGACGAGGCCGGCTACGCGGGCCTGTCGGACACCGCCCGCTACTACATCGGCGGCATCCTCAAGCACGCCCCCTCGCTGCTGGCCTTCACCAACCCGACGGTGAACTCCTACCACCGTCTGGTCCCGGGCTTCGAGGCGCCGATCAACCTGGTGTACTCGCAGCGCAACCGCTCCGCGGCCATGCGTATCCCGATCACGGGCTCCAACCCGAAGGCCAAGCGCGTCGAGTTCCGCGCGCCCGACTCCTCCGGCAACCCGTACCTGGCCTTCTCGGCCCTGCTGCTCGCGGGCCTCGACGGCATCAAGAACAAGATCGAGCCGGCCGAGCCGATCGACAAGGACCTGTACGAGCTGGCTCCCGAGGAGCACGCGAACGTCGCCCAGGTCCCGACCTCGCTGCCGGCCGTCCTCGACTCCCTCGAGGCCGACCACGAGTTCCTGCTCCAGGGCGACGTGTTCACCCCGGACCTGATCGAGACGTGGATCGACTTCAAGCGGACGAACGAGATCGCCCCGCTCCAGCTGCGTCCGCACCCGCACGAGTTCGAGCTGTACTTCGACGTGTGATCGGACCGCGGCCGGTTCTCCCGGCTGTCCCGGCGCCCCCGTCCTGGCTTCTCAGGGCGGGGGCGCCGTCGTATGGTTTCGGGAACAGACGTGCGATCGGGGGGTTGTGGGGATGACCGAACAGGACGACTCCGAGCGGGAGTTCGACATCAGGTGGGCCGACGGTGCCGAGCACAAGGAGCCGTCGGCGCGGGCCCGGATGCTCGCCGCGCGCTGGAAGGACAACCCGCCGCCCGCCCAGCCGTTCCGCGCGGACCCGGAGCGGGTGCGCCGGCCTCGGTCGCCCTGGACGTCGACGGCCTTCGTCTTCGGCTGCGTGGCCGCGGTCATCGTGCTGCTGGGGTACGCGAACTTCCGGGCGCCGTACTAGACACGGGTTGGACGCGGGCGCGGCGGCACGGGCCGCCGGCACCGGTGATCCGGCGGCCCGAACCTTTGCTGGGCCTAGAGGTGATCGCGACCGCTTCATGGTGGGGCCGCGTGCACACTGGCGGTGGGGCGAGTGCCTGACCGCGGGGTGATGCGGATCCGGAGCCGTCTGCGGAGCGATCGGCGGCTGACCGTGCGGATGGCGGTCGCGCTCTTCCTGCCCGGACGGCTGTACGTCGGGTGAGTCGCCGCGGGGATGCTGGGCGCGCCGTACTGGCCGGCCACCCGGGCCTGGACCGGCGACTGGATCAACTGGGCCGGATCTCGACCGGGTGGGGCGAGCCCGCGGCCCTGGGAAAGGCGGACTGAGAAGACATGGGGCTGCTGGACATCCTGCTCGGGCGGACCAGGCCGGTCGCGCCCGATCTCGACCAGCTCTTCGCGCTGGCGCCCGCGACGGTGGCCCTGGAGGCGGCCACGGGGTTCGTCCCGACCGGCAGCGGCGCGGTGTGCTTCGCGACGGTCGGGGGTGCCGCGTTCGAGCAGACGCACCGCGAGGTGCAGGCGCTCCTCGACGCGGACACCGACCGCGACGGTCCGCCGGTGCAGCTGCGGCGCGACGCGTACGGCTACTCCTGGCTGGTGTCCGAGCGCACCCCCGACGAGCTGCCGCTGCTGGTCGACGACCTGCACGCCGTGAACGCCTCGATGGAGGTCAACGGCTTCGGCCCCCAACTGCTGTGCTCGCTGGCGGGCTTCGGCGACACCGAGGGCCGGGCGCTCGCGCTGGTCCACCTCTACAGGCGCGGCACCTGGTTCCCCTTCGCGCCGCTGCCCGGGGCGGGGCAGCGACGCGACAACGCGCTGGAACTGCGGGTCAGGGCGGCCCTCGGGGGCGAACTGCGGATCGAGCAGGATCTGAGCCGCTGGTTCCCGGTGTGGGGCGCCCCCGGCCTGTGAGGACCGAGGGCCACCCCGGCGGGGCTCACCACCCAGGCGGGACTCACCATCCTGGCGGGGCTCACCACCCCGGCGGGACTCACCGCCCCTTCTTCTCGCGCTCCTGGCGGCGGGACTCGAAGGGGCGCTCCCGGCGGTACCGGCGCTCCCACTTGGCCTGCTTGTCCCGGCGGTCGCGGTACGCGCGGTAGTCGCCGGGCACGACCCCGGACGAGGAACCGCCGCGCGACGAGGACGGCGAGGACGGGCCCCTGCCGTACTGCATGTAGAGGAAGAGCACCGCGGCGGCGGCGAGCCAGTAGACGCTGTTTCCGAAACCTAGGACGACCAGGACCGCGGCCCCGGCCAGGACGATGGTGCCCATCACGGGCCTCCGTGTACGTGTGTGGGTGAGCAGCAGAGTAGCCCCGAGTCCGCGTGGTGAAACCGGTCGTGCGGTAGGCGGTAGGGAGCAACTCCGTTATGCGTGTCCAGCGTAAGGAGCCGGTTACTCGGCGTGCATCCCCTTTTCCCGCGCCCCAGGGTCGGGCACCGCCGTGATCGAATGACGGCATGCTCTCCAACTTCACGTGCGACCACGGCGGGGAACGGCTCAGCGGGGTGTACGGCGGCGGCGGACAACGCCAGGCCACCGCCGTTCTGCTGCACGGAGCGGGCAACGGCAGCAAGGAGCGGCTGCTCCCGCTGCTCGAGGAGTTCGTCTCCCGTGGCCGCGGCGGGCTCGCCCTGGACTTCTCCGGGCACGGCGAATCCTCCGGCGAGCTGCGCGAGTTGAGCCTGCGCCGCCGCTTCGAGCAGGCCGTCGCGGTGATCGACGCCCGGGTGCCCGCGGACCGGCCGCTGATCCTGGTCGGGTTCAGCATGAGCGGGCAGACGGTGGCGGATCTCGTACGGCACTACGGGGAGCGCGTGACGGCGGTCGGGCTGTGCGCGCCCGGGGTGTACGCGGCCGAGGCGTGGGAGCTGCCGTTCGGGGACGGCGAGGGCCGGTTCAGCGAGATCCTCCGTACGCCGGACAGTTGGCGCGACTCGCCGGCGCTGGACGGCCTGCGGGGGTACGAGGGGCGGGCGGTGCTGGTGGTGCCGGGACGGGACGCGGTGATCCCGGCCGCCGTGACGGAGGCGGTGCAGGGCGCGCTGGCCGCGCGGTCGCGGTTCACGCGCCTCGAACTGCCCGACGCCGACCACTTTCTGGGCCTCCGGCTCCGCGATCACCCCGAGGACCGGCGGGAGTTCGTCGACGCCCTGCTGGCCGAGGGCTGAGCGGCGACTCGCGCCTGGCTGGCCAAGCGGCTCCCGGCGGGCCGTACGGTGGCCACCACCCGCTTCCTGTCCGGAGGTTGGAGCGCGCAGATGCGCGGCCTGACCCTCGACGACGGCACGGAGCTGGTGCTGCGGTCCTTCGTGAAACCCTTCTTCCGCCACCATGCGCCGGGCCTGCTGAACCGCGAGGCGGCGATCCTCACCCTGCTCGCCGAGGAGGACGGCATCCCGGCCCCGGAGCTGGTCGCCGTGGACGCGACCGGCGAACACGCCGACCGTCCCGGCCTGTTGATGACCCGGCTGCCGGGGCGGGTGCGGGTCGACGAGGAGGGCCTCGGGCGGCGTCTGGACCCGCTGGCGGCGCAACTGGCGCGGACCCACGGGGTCGTACCGAGGGAGCGGCCGCGCGCCTACCAGGCGTGGACCTCCCCCGAGCGGGTGCGGCCCCCGCGCGGTGCGCTGTGGGAGCGGGCCGTGGACGTCATCCGGCGCGATCCGCCGCCGTACGACGGGGTCTTCCTGCACCGGGACTTCCACCCCGGGAACGTGCTGTACGACGACGATCTGCGGGTCAGCGGGGTCGTCGACTGGGTGGAGACCTCCTGGGGCCCCGCCGACCTGGATGTCGCGCACTGTTCGACGGCGCTGGCGCTGCTCCACGGGCCCGAGCACGGGCTGGCGTTCCGGGACCGGTACGAGGCCCACGGCGGGCACCGGCTCGCCGACGGGCGGGAGCACCTGTACTGGCGGCTGCTCGACTCGCTCGCCTACGCGCCCGACGCGGCGAGGCTGGCGGGCCCGTGGCGCGAGCTGGGCCGGACCGACCTGACGCCGGAGGTGCTGGGCGGGCGCCTGGAGGCTTATGTGGAGGGGCTGTTGGAGCGGTACGCCTGACGGCTGCGGGGACTGTGGCGAGGGCTGCTGACGGCCGGCTCGGCGCCGCGCGGGGGGCTCGTCGACGTCGCGCCGTCACACCCCCGGCGTCGCCGTCACCACGCCCGCCGCGACCGCGGCGCCCAGCAGGGCGTGGTCGTCGGCGGTCCGGGCGGCGTAGGCGCGGGCGAACTCGGCGACGGCGTGGTCGAAGGTGTCGGAGTGGCCCAGATAGGCGGCGATGGCGATCCGGTCCCCGGAGCGGGCGTGGGCGCGGGCCAGGGCGGTGCCGCACAGGCGGGCGTACGCGGTGAGTTCGCCCGGGGTCATGCCGGCGACGTCGGCCGAGCCCTTCATGTCGCGCAGCTGGCGCCAGTAGAAGGCCCGTCCCTGCGGCCCGGTCATCCACCCCAGGAAGATGTCGCCGGCCGCCTGGAGCAGCCGCTGCCCGGACACCACCCGGTGCCCGGGGTGGAGGTACGGCCCGTGCGGCAGGTGTTCCTCCAGTACGGACTTGCGCGCCTCCTTGATCTGGAGGAACAGCGGGTCGTCGGCGTCCCGTCCGGTGAGCAGCACGATGAAACAGCGGGTGCCGACGCTGCCGACGCCGACGACCTTGCGGGCCGCGTCGACGAAACGGTAGCGGTCGAGCAGCAGGCGGCGCTCCTCGGTGAGGGTGGAGCGGTAGTCGCTGAAGATCTTGCGCAGCGCGGCCGTGTCCGGGGCGCCCGCGGGTTCCAGCAGCGGTGGGTCGTGGATGATGCGGCGGTGGCCGTCGACGACCTGCGTCAGCTTGCCCAGGGCGTGCAGGCTGGTCCGGCGGCGGGCCCGGGTCAGGCTCGCCTCCACGCGCCCGCGGTGCCGGGCGGAACGGACCAGTGGCAGCAGGCTGTCGGCGTCGATGCGCTCGTACCAGACGGCGAGTTCGCCGAGCCCGGCGAGCCGGTGGACGGCGGTGCGGTACGCGGCCGTCGCCTCCAGGGCGGCGCGGTGCGCCTTGGTCTCGCTGTGGCCGTTCTCCCGGGCGGCCACGACGACGCTCGCGGCGAGCCGTTTGACGTCCCACTCGAACGGGCCGGGGAACGTCTCGTCGAAGTCGTTGAGGTCGAAGAGCAGGGAGCGCTCGGGGGAGGCGTAGAGCCCGAAGTTGAGCAGATGCGCGTCACCGCACAGCTGGACGGTCAGTCCGGTGTGCGGCTGGGTGGCGAGGTCGGCCGCCATCACGGCGGCGGCGCCGCGCAGGAAGGCGAACGGGGAGGCGCTCATCCGGCCGTAGCGGATGGGCAGCAGCTCCGGCAGCCGGTCCCTGCCCTGCCGCTCCAGCACGGCGACGGGGTCCTGGCGGTCGACGGGCGGGATCCAGGCGGCGTGCGCGGAACGGGCGACCCGCTTGCGGGCCGCGCGGCCACGGGCTGCGCGCTCCTCGGGGGTACCGGGGGTGGTCATCCCCCACCCTGCCCGCACATCGTGCCTCCCTGATCCGCCACCGCTCCTGATCGCAGGGAAGCCCGGGTCGGGGGGTCGCGCATGCCGGGGTACGGCGATCGGGTGACGGTCCGGGCCCTGCGGACGGCACCGCGGTGGCGCCCCCGGTTGTCAGTGCCGTCGGGGAGGATGCCCCCACGGACGGCCGGACGGACGGAGGCGGGATGAGCGTGGGGAAGCTGCGGCACGTCGGCGTGGAGGAGCGGCGGGCCCGGCTCGGCGTGCGGCATCGGCTGACCGGGGCGGCGCGGGCGGTACGGCCCGAGGACGTCGCGGCGTCGCTCGTGGCGTTGCACGGGACCGACCCGGCGACCGTGTACCTGGCCGTCGGGGCGCGGCTGGCGGAGGCGGCGAAGGCGGTGGCGGAGACCGAGCGGGCGCTGTACGAGGACGGCACGCTGGTGCGGATGCACGGCATGCGGCGGACGGTGTTCGTGTTCCCGACCGAGCTGACCGCGGTCGTGCACGCCTCCACCGGGCTCGTCGTCGCCGCGCGGGAGCGGGCCGCGCTGCTGAAGGACATGGCGAGGGCCGGGGCGCCGGACGCCGCGTGGCTGGCGGAGGTCGAGGCGTCGGCGCTCGCCGCGCTCGCCCGGCGCGGGCAGGCGACGGCGGCCGAACTCGCCCGGGACGAGCCCCGGTTGCGGGAGCAGTTCGTGTACGCGGCCGGGAAGAGCTACGAGGGGGTCCACACGGTCTCCACCCGGTTGCTGAAGGTGCTGGGCACCGAGGGGAAAGTCGTACGGGGGCGGCCGCTCGGGTCCTGGACGTCCTCGCAGTTCCGCTGGGCGCCGGCACCCGCGCACCCCGAGCTCGACGTCGCCGGGGCGCAGGCGACGCTGCTGGGCCGCTGGCTCGCGGCGTGCGGGCCGGCCACCGAGGACGACCTCAAGTGGTGGACCGGGTGGAAGGTGACGGAGGTCCGGCGGGCGCTGGCGGCGATCGGGGCGGAGGCGGTGACCGTCGACGAGGGCGGGGCGTGGGTCGTGGCCGGGGACGCCGAGCCGGTGACCGGTCCGGACGAGCCCTGGGCCGCGCTGCTGCCCGGACTGGACCCGACGGCGATGGGCTGGTTCCGGCGGGACTGGTATCTGGCCCCGGACCTGCGGCCCTCGCTCTTCGACCGCAGCGGCAACGTGGGGCCGACGGTGTGGTGGAACGGGCGGGTGGTGGGGGGTTGGGCCCAGCGTGCCGACGGGGAGATCGTCTGGCGCCTGCCGGCGGAGGACGGCGTGGGGCGCGAGGCGCAGGCGATGATCGCGGCCGAGGCCGACCGGCTACGGGGCTGGCTGGGGACGACCCGCGTGACACCCCGCTTCCGGACGCCGCTGGAGCGGGAGTTGGCCGGGTAGGGGGCAGCCACGCCACCGCCGGCCGGAGAGCGACAGGCAGGGCGGTGCCGGAGCGGGCGGCGCGTCTGAGACGCCGGGCGAGGCCTGGCGGGGGGTGCCGCCGGGCGCCCGGGATACGGGTGCCACCCGGCGCCCCGGACACGGGTACCGCCGGGGCGCCCCGGACGGGGCGCCCCGGCGGCGCGGCTCACCGGGAGTAACGCATCAGCGCGCGCACCATGTGGCACGTCGTGTCCGACGGCGGGTGGACGCCGATCGTCTCCGCCGTGGTGCGTATGGTCTCGTCGCGTGCCTGGTTGGGGAGGTAGACGCCCGAGTCGAGCAGGGCGATGGCGAGCCGCATCGCCTTGAGGCGGCGGTTGTGCGTGATGTACCACTCGCGCGGTCGTCCCGACGGCAGCGGGCGCTTCTCCACGGGTGTGTACGGCAGGTCCAGCAGCACCGGGTGCTGGGCGGTCGACTGGGTGGGCAACGGCTTCAGTGCGGCAGCGGGCACAGGCATCCTCCTGTCGCGGACAGGGCGTCCGCCGAAGGCCTCGGCGCCCCCGGCAACACCCTCGAACACTGCTTCTATTCTACCCGCCCCCACTGACAAAAGCCCCTGGCCACAAGGGCTTTAGGGGGTGCTGTGACGCAGGTGGAGAACGGGTTTTCGCGTACCGTGGGCGCCATGGAGATCTGGATCAACCCGGCCTGTTCCAAGTGCCGCAGCGCCCTCACCCTGCTCGACGCCGAGGGCGCCGAGTACACCGTCCGCCGCTACCTGGAGGACGTGCCGAGCGAGGCCGAGATCAAGGACGTGCTCGACCGTCTCGGCCTCGAACCGTGGGACATCACCCGCACCCAGGAGCCCGCCGCCAAGGAGCTCGGGGTGAAGGAGTGGGCGCGGGACGACTCGACGCGGGAGCGGTGGGTCAAGGCGCTGGCCGAGCACCCGAAGCTGATCCAGCGTCCGATCATCACCGCGGACGACGGCACGGCGGTCGTCGGCCGCTCCGACGCGGCGGTACGGGACGCCCTGTCCCGGTAGTCAACCGATTGTCCGGCGACGGGAGTTCGGGGCCCCGGCGCTGTTACCCTCCGCCGCCATGAGCTTCGGTGATCAGGGGACGCCGTACGGGGCCACGGACCCGTACACCCGGTGGGTGGTCGAGCAGGAGCGGATACGCCGGCGCCGACGCACCCGGCGTGCGGTGGTCGCGGGGGCGGGGGGCGTGCTCGTCGCGGCGCTCACCGCGGGGGCGGTGCTGTACGCGGGTGACGACGGCACGGACGAGGGCGGGACGGCCGCCTCCGCGTCGTCGACCGCGCCGCCCGCCCCCTCGGTCACCGGTGCGCTCCCCTCCGACGCCCCCTCCTCCCTCCCCTCACTGCTCTCCCGTCCCGTGATCCGCCCCGAGCAGGCCTTCCCCGCCACGAGCGTGCGACTGGACGACGGTTCCCGGTACGAGCGCGTCGACCTGGCCACCACCACCGACTGCTCCGCGGGCATGGCACCGGAGCTGGCCGCGCTGGTCGAACGGGGGCAGGGCTGCGAGCGGTTGACCGCGGCGCTGTTCACCGACGCCGAGCGCCGCTCCCAGGTGACGGTGACCGTGCTGAGCTTCCGGCGGGTGGAGGACGCCTCGACCGTGTTCGCGATGGCCTCCATGGACCCGGTGGCCTATCAGGTCGTGTCACTGGATCCGCCGCCGCGGTCGGGGCTGCCGACCGTGCCGCCGGGGTCGGCCGGGGTGTTCCGGCGGTCGATGACCGTGCGGTCCGTGGTGTTCGCCAACGGACAGTGGGGGGACGGGGCGCAGGCCGAGGAGGCCGCGCTCACCCGGCAGACCGAGGACGTTCTTCGGTACGCCCACGACAACGTGGCCGCGTACGAGGACCCAAGTACCGTGTGACGCAGGTTACTTCAGTGACTCCTGTCCCTCACTGAGCAGCTTCGTTCGGTATCTCGTACATAGCGGCGTACGCTCCCCTACCTGTTCAGGAGGCGCGCATGTCGCGCAGGAGAACACTCGGTCCGGGCAAGAAGGTCGCGCTGCTGGTCGGCGCGGCGGCGATGGCGGGCGGTGGGGCCTTCGTCATGGCGAGCACCTCGAACGCCTCGCAGTCGGCGCAGGCGGCTAGGACCAAGGCGGACTCGGCCGTCTGTCAGGGGCTCGCCACCGCCCTGGGCAACAACCAGAAGTTCATCGACGGCCAGCGGGCGAACCCGGACGCGCAGTCCGATGCGCGGATCGCCAACCGTGAGGCGGTCATCGCGCAGATCAAGGTGCAGCAGCAGGCGTCCGGGTGCGCCGTCGGGGAGTCGGCTCAGGACTCCCAGACGGGGCGGCCGGCGACGCCGAGCGCGGTGCCGAGTGCCGCGCCGAGCGCCGCGCCTGGCGCTCCGGCCGCCGGCGGGGGCGCGGCCTCGGGGCAGCAGGTCTGCAACGGGTCGACCGTCACCCTCTCCGGTGAGGGAGGGGCACCCGCCGCCTCCAGCAACCAGTTCCCGGCGGGGACGAGGCTGAAGGTCACCAACCTGGACAACAACAAGTCGACGACCGTGGAGGTCACCTCGGTCTCCGGCAGCTGTGTCCTGTTGAACAACGCCGCCTTCGAGCAGGTCCGCGAGCCCGGGAAGTTCCTGATCCGGCGGGCCGTGATCGAGAAGGTGGGGTGAGGCTAACGGCGTAGGAACTCGCTGAGGCGGCGGCCGAGTTCGGCGGGTGCGGACTGCGGCAGCGCGTGATGGGAGACGTCCGGGACCACGGCCGTCTCCACGCGCGGGAGCAGTTCGCCCGCCCTCGACGTCACCTTGTACGTGTCATGGGTCCTGCTGTTCGCGGCCACGAGCAGCAGGACCGGCACGTCCAGCCCACGCAGCGCCTCGGGCGCCGGACGCGGACCGGCCACCGGCTTCGACACGGAGGGGAAGCCGGCGGCCGCCTCCTGAAGGCGCAGCCAGTCGGGGTCGAGGTCCGCTCCCCCGGTCTCCCACTCCAGGAAGGCCCGGACCCGGCGGGGCGTGGGGCGCAGCAGCATCGGCAGGGCCCGCAGGAGATAGGCCGGCCGGTGTCCGGCGAAGCACCGGGTGGGGTCGAGCAGAGCGAGGCGGCGGACCCGCACGCGCGCGTGCAGGGCGTACTGCACAGCGATCCAGGCTCCGTAGGAGTGCCCGGCCAGGTCCGTCCGCTCGATGCCGAGGCCGTCGAGGACCGCGGTCAGCCATGCGACGAGGTCCTCGACCGTACGGGGGTGGCGGTCGCCGTCCTCGGTGTTGCGGCCGGCGACCCCGAACAGGTCGGCCGCGTGGACGCGGTGGGTGCGCGCGAGGTCGGCGGCCTGGGCGTACCAGGACGCGGCGGTCGCGCCGCCGCCCGGCAGCAGGACCAGCGGGGGCGCGTCGGCCGGGCCGCAGAGGTGGACGTGGGTGGTGCCGAACGGCGTGGGCACACGGACCTCGTCCCGTTCCGGGGGCCACTTGGCCATGACCTTGTCGTAGGCCGCCTCGAAAGCGGCGGCGTCGTACGTGCTCATCGACCCTCCCGTATTATCTCGTCGAGCGAGATATTCGATGAGCGAGATAGTAGCCGAGGAGCCGTATGCCGACCCAGGGTCCCGAGATGGAGATCGTCCACCTCCTGCGCGCGGTCACCGTGGAACTCGGCCTGCACAGCGCCCGCTTCGCGAGCCGCAACGGCATGCACCCCACCGACGTGCGCGCGCTGATCGCCCTCATGGACGCCTCCCGCGCGGGCGAGGAGATGACGGCCGGGCGCCTCGGTGCCGGGCTCGGGCTGAACTCGGCCGGGACGACCGCGCTGGCCGACCGGCTGGAACGGGCCGGGCACGTGCGGCGGGTGCGCGGGGAGACCGACCGGCGCACGGTCGTGATCGAGGTGAGCGAGAGCGCCGTCGAGCTCGGGCAGGCCTTCTTCGGGCCGCTGATCGGGCAGGCCGTGGAGCTGCTCCAGCGGTACGACGAGCGAGAGCGGGCGGCGATCCGGGGGTTCCTGGAGGGGGTGCGGGAGGCCGCGGCCGACGGGGAGTGACCGGCGTACGCCCGCGTCGGCCGCATCGCATACGAGCCGTCCGCGCACGTCGGGCGGCCTCACGCCGTGGCACCGGCGACAGAATCGCCCGGTAACACGGGGTTCACATTCGAGCAATGATCGGGAAATCGCCTGTTGACAGGCTGCCGGGCAGCAAGCGCGGCGTTTCAGTGCCGCAGCGCCGCAGCACCCGCACAAGCGCCTAGAGACCCACCCCCGAAGGATGTGGCCCGTGACCTTCAAGGCTGAGTACATCTGGATCGACGGCACCGAGCCGACGGCCAAGCTTCGTTCGAAGACCAAGATACTGGCCGACTCCGCCAAGGGTGACGAGCTGCCGATCTGGGGCTTCGACGGGTCCTCCACGAACCAGGCCGAAGGTCACTCCTCCGACCGTGTGCTGAAGCCGGTCTTCTCCTGCCCGGACCCGATCCGCGGCGGCGACGACATCCTGGTCCTGTGCGAGGTCCTCAACATCGACTTCACGCCGCACTCCTCCAACACCCGCGCCGCGCTGGCCGAGGTCGCCGAGAAGTTCGCCGCGCAGGAGCCGATCTTCGGCATCGAGCAGGAGTACACCTTCTTCAAGGACGGCTACCCGCTCGGCTTCCCCAAGGGCGGCTTCCCGGCCCCCCAGGGCGGCTACTACTGCGGTGTCGGCGCGGACGAGATCTTCGGCCGTGACGTCGTCGAGGCGCACCTGGACAACTGCCTCAAGGCGGGCCTGGCGATCTCCGGCATCAACGCCGAGGTCATGCCGGGCCAGTGGGAGTTCCAGGTCGGCCCGGTCGCCCCGCTGGAGGTCTCCGACCACCTGTGGGTCGCGCGCTGGCTGCTCTACCGCACCGCCGAGGACTTCGGCGTCGCCGCGACCCTGGACCCGAAGCCGGTCAAGGGCGACTGGAACGGCGCGGGCGCGCACACCAACTTCTCCACCAAGGCGATGCGCGAGGGCTACGACGCGATCATCACCGCCGCCGAGTCGCTGGGCGAGGGCTCCAAGCCGCTCGACCACGTCAAGAACTACGGCGCCGGCATCGACGACCGCCTGACCGGCCTGCACGAGACCGCCCCGTGGAACGAGTACTCCTACGGCGTCTCCAACCGCGGCGCCTCGGTCCGTATCCCGTGGCAGGTCGAGAAGGACGGCAAGGGCTACATCGAGGACCGTCGCCCGAACGCCAACGTCGACCCGTACGTCGTGACGCGGCTGCTCGTCGACACCTGCTGCTCCGCGCTGGAGAAGGCCGGCCAGGTCTGAGCCGTGCGCCGGGTCCTTCGGGGGCGTCCACCTTCCCGGTGGGCGCCCCTGCGGCGTGCAAGGCGCCCGCTCGGGTCGAGGGAGCGTCCAAGCTGTGAGAGGAGGCTGCTGTCACGGGACTTCGTCTGCTTCAATGAGCGCATGACCGGCTTCCAGAACCCCCGCGCGACAGGTCGCCATGACCTCGAGCCGTTCTGGCCTTCCCGTCAGCACCATGACTTCGACCGGGTGTGTTGCCGCGCGATGAACGCGCCGGCCCTCTAACGCCGTACACCCCTTCGGCCTTCGGCCTGCGCGCAGTCGACGTACGTCCACCGACGCACCTTCTCGCGCGAAAAGAGCTGACCTCTCATGGCGACCACTCGTTCCCGTTCCCTGACCGCCGCCCTGCCCGCCCCCGCCGAGAGCGGCACGCGGCACCGGCTCCGGGCCGTGGGCCCCGACGACGTCCCCGACCTCGCGGACCACCTGCCGCCGGGTGCCACCCTGCTGCCCGCTCCCCCGCACACCCTGCCCGTCCTGCCGGGCCGGCCGCCGATGATCGGCTACCTGGTGCTCGTCCCGGCCGACCAGCAGCCGCCCGTGGCCGCGGAGGCGGTCGGCGCGGCCGGTGCCGACCCGCTCGTCCGCATCGACACCGTGCAGCGCACCGCCACGGTGAACGGCGCCGAACTCGACCTCACCTACCTGGAGTTCGAGCTCCTCGCCCATCTCGTGGCCAACCCGCACCGGGTGCACACCCGCGACCAGCTGGTCACCACGGTGTGGGGGTACGGACACGTGGGCGACGGCCGTACCGTCGACGTCCACATCGCCCGGCTGCGCCGCAAGCTGGGCGCCGAGCACCGGCAGGTCATCCAGACGATCCGCCGGGTGGGCTACAAGTACGCCCCACCGGCCGGGCGGTGACCGGGCCCGTCTGCTGAGGGCAGACAGGCGTTCCCTTCGGCCGTGCGACCGTACAGAGTCCGTGTCATGAGACTTCTGGTGCTGGGTGGTACGGAGTTCGCGGGACGGGCCGTCGTCGAGGCGGCCCTCGGGCGGGGCTGGGACGTGACCGTCCTCCACCGGGGACGGCACGCTCCCGTGGCCGGTGTGCGGGCCCTGCGCGGCGACCGCACCGCGCCCGACGGGCTCGCCGCGCTCACCGGGACCGAGGACACCTGGGACGCCGTGGTCGACACCTGGTCGGCGGCGCCGTCCGCGGTGCGGGACGCGGCCCGACTGCTGCGGGAGCGCGCCGGGCGGTACGTGTACGTGTCGAGCTGCTCGGTGTACGCCTGGGCACCGCCCGCCGGGTACACCGAGGACGCTCCCCTGGTGGAGGGCGCCCGTGCCGACGCCGGGCAGAGCGACTACGCCCGTGACAAGCGGGGCGGCGAGCTGGCCGCTGCCGAGGCCTTCGGCGCGGACCGCTCGCTGCTCGTCCGGTCGGGGCTGCTGATCGGACCGTACGAGAACATCGGGCGGCTGCCGTGGTGGCTGGACCGGATGGCGCGGGGCGGCCCGGTCCTGGCGCCGGGGCCGCGCGAACTGCCGCTCCAGTACGTCGACGTACGGGACCTCGCCGCGTGGGTGCTGGACGGGGTGGAGCGGGAGCTGAGCGGACCGTACAACCTGATGAGCGAGCGGGGGCACACCACCATGGGCGCCCTCCTCGACGCCTGCGCGCGGGTGACCGGGGGCGCCGCCGCGCTGCGGTGGACCGACCCGGAGGTGGTGCTGGGCGCCGGGATCGAGCCGTGGACCCAGCTGCCGGTGTGGGTGCCGCCGGGCAGCGACCTGCATGACGCGCTGCACGGGGCGGACGTGTCACGGGCGATCGGGGCGGGGCTGCGCTGCCGGCCGGTCGCGGAGACGGTGGCCGACACCTGGGACTGGCTGCGGGAGATCGGCGGCAGCGCGCCGCGGCGGCCCGACCGGCCCGCGGTGGGGCTGGACCCGGCGCTGGAGGCGAAGGTGCTGGGCCTGGACGGGGCGTGACCGGGGGCATCGCGTCCCCGGGGGTGTACCTGGCACCACCCCCCGACCCGGTGGCCAGGCCCCGTGCCACCGCCCACTGTCCTCGGCGAGACTGCTGCCATGGACATCGAGACGCGGGACGGCAGCGGCCGAACGGGGCCAAAGGGCATGGCGCGGGCGGCGGTTCGGGGGTTGGGGCTGGCGCTGGTGGCGCTGCCGGGGGCCGTGCTCTGTTTCACGCTGTCGGTGCTGTCCGTCGCGCTCATCCCGATCGGCGTCGGGATCGTCACCACACCGTGGGTGCTCACCGGGGTGCGGGCGTTCGCCGACTGGCGGCGGGTGCTGGCCGCCGAGTGGGGCGGGGTGCGGATCCCGTCGGCGTACCGGCCGATCCCCGCGGACGCCAACCCCTGGGCCCGCACCTTCGGCATGCTGCGTGACCCGGCGACCCGGCGGGACCTGCGGTGGCTGCCGGTCGACATGACGGCGGGGTTCCTCACCGCGCTGCTCCCGGCCGTGCTCGTGCTCTATCCGCTGGAGGGGCTCGCGGTGGCGGCGGGGCTGTGGCGGGTGTTCCCCGACGGGTACTGGTACGGATTCGTGCCGGTCACCGGGCAGGGTACGGCGCTGCTCGCCGGCGCCCTCGGGCTCGTGATCCTCCTCTTCGCCCACTTCTTCACGCCCCGGGCGCTCCAGGCCCACTTCCGGCTCACCCGGGCCGTCCTCGGCGCCGGCCAGGGTGAACTCGCCGAGCGGGTACGGGTGCTGACCGAGACACGCCGTGACGCGGTGGACACCTCCGCCGCCGAACTGCGGCGCATCGAACGGGATCTGCACGACGGGGCGCAGGCCCGGCTGGTCGCGATGGGCATGGACCTGGGCACCATCGAGATGCTCCTGGACAAGGACCCGGAGAAAGCCAGGGAGTTGCTCGCGCAGGCCCGCAGGTCGTCCGTGGACGCCCTCGCCGAGCTGCGCGACCTGGTGCGCGGCATCCATCCGCCGGTGCTCGCCGAGCGCGGACTCGGGGACGCCGTACGGGCGTTGGCGCTGCGGCTGCCGCTGCCCTCCGAGGTGACGGTGGAACTGCCCGGGCGGGTCGAGGAGCCGGTGGAGGCGGCGGCGTACTTCGCGGTCAGCGAGGTGCTCACCAACGCCGTGAAGCACTCGGGCGCCGACCGGCTGTGGGTGGACCTGCACCACACCGAGGGCATGCTGCGGATCACCGTCACCGACGACGGCAGGGGCGGCGCGGCGATCGCGGCGGGGTCGGGGCTGGCCGGGGTCGAGCGCCGGCTGGGTACATTCGACGGCGTCCTGGCCGTCAGCTCTCCCGCGGGCGGTCCCACCATGGTCACCATGGAGATCCCTTGCGCGTTGTCCTAGCCGAAGACCTGTTCCTGCTGCGGGACGGACTGGTCCGGCTGCTTCAGGCCCACGACTTCGAGATCGCCGCGGCCGTCGAGTCCGGCCCGGAGCTCGCCCGCGCGCTGGCCGAGCTGGAGCCGGACGTCGCCGTGGTCGACGTACGGCTGCCGCCCACGCACACCGACGAGGGCCTCCAGTGCGCGCTCCAGGCACGGCGGGCGCGGCCCGGGCTGCCGGTGCTGGTGCTGTCGCAGCACGTGGAGCAGCTGTACGCGCGGGAGCTGCTGGCGGACGGCACCGGCGGGGTGGGGTACCTGCTGAAGGACCGGGTGTTCGACGCGGCGCAGTTCGTGGACGCGGTGCGCCGGGTGGCGGCGGGCGGGACGGCCATGGACCCGCAGGTGATCCAGCAGCTGCTGACCCGGCGGGCGGCCGCCGACCAGCCGCTCGGGCGGCTGACCCCCCGGGAGCTGGAGGTGCTGGAGCTGATGGCGCAGGGCCGTACCAACGCGGCGATCGCGGACCAGCTCGTCGTCACAGAACGGGCCATTGCCAAGCACACCTCCAACATCTTCACCAAACTGGGCCTCGAGGTGTCGGACGACGACAATCGACGCGTTCTGGCGGTCCTCGCCTATCTGGACCGGGGCCGGTGACAGGTCACTGATTCTGCGTAACCTCCGCTGCTCAGGCCACTGTTGGGGCCAGCTGGCCGAGTAATCCTCTGATTTGTTTGTGGGACGGCTGAACACCCCTGGGACGGCGTCCGTATGGAAGTGCGCCGCTTCACTCCTGTCGGGCGCCTCGATAGCCCCCGCAAGGAAGTCAGAGGAGTTCCATGGGACGCAACAATCGCAAACGCCGTACGTCGATGACCACCAAGGTCGTGGCGGGGTCGGCAGCCCTAGCGCTCGGTGGGGGCGGGCTTGTCTGGGCGAACTTCTACGCATCGGCTCATGAGTCGAACGCGGGACGGAACCAGGTGAAGGCCGCCGGGGCGCAGATCGCCACGATCCAGTGCCCGGACGTCGGCCAGAAGCTGACGAACGTCCCGAACGGCGCCCGGAACGGCGTGAGTACGGAGCTGGCGAATCTGGACAAGCAGATCACCGAGGCCTACGCACGGCTCGCCTCCACCCGCCAGGCGCAGACGAAGGACGCGGGGTTCGTGCAGAACGCCATCCTCGGCCCGCTGAAGGACAAGCGGGCCGCCGCCCTGGACCGGATCCGGATCAACATCCAGCGGGCGGGCGGACAGGTGGCCAACCTGGGTCAGCTCGCCGGATGCACGGGTGTCCCGGCCGAGCAGCCGCAGACCAACGACGGCGCGGCCGGCCAGAACGGCGGCCAGCAGCAGAACGGCGGCCAGCAGCAAGGCGGTCAGCAGGGCGGCGGCCAGCAGCAAGGTGGTCAACAGGGCGGCGGCCAGCAGCAGGGCGGTCAGCAGAACGGCCAGGGCGGCAACGGTCCGACGGCCGCCGACTTCGTGGACATCACGAAGGTCCAGGCCAACGCCCAGCTCGGTGTCGGCGCCAACGGACTGCCGGCCAACGGCCGTTCGGGTTCGCGAGGCACCTTCACCACCAAGTGCGGCACCAACGGGAACGACAACCACAACACGGACAACGTGATCGTCGCCCCGGGTGTCTCCAACGGCGCCCACCACCTGCACGACTACGTCGGCAACCAGAGCAACGACGCGTTCGCGAGCGACCAGGAGCTGGCGGGGGCCCAGACCACCTGCCAGAACCAGGGCGACAAGTCGTCGTACTTCTGGCCGGTGCTGCGCTTGCAGGACGGTTCGCAGGACTTCGACCAGAACGCGGCCGGCGGTGGCACCGAGGGCAACGTGGGCAAGATCCTCCAGCCCGCCCAGGCGCAGCTGAAGTTCGTCGGCAACAAGCGGGGCAACGTCGTCGCCATGCCGACCGCGCTGCGCATCATCACCGGTGACGCCAAGGCCTTCGTCAACGGCAACGCCAACGCCAACGTGAACTGGAGCTGCACGGGCTTCGAGAACAAGGTCCAGCTCAAGGACAAGTACCCGATCTGCCCGCAGGGCAGCCAGGTGGTCCGTACGACCAACTTCCAGAGCTGCTGGGACGGCAAGAACATCGACAGCGCCAACCACCGCACCCACGTGGCGTTCGTCCAGGCCGACGGCACCTGCGCCAACGGCTTCAAGGCGATCCCGCAGCTGCAGGTCCGGCTGGTCTACAACGTTCCGGCCCCGACCATCCAGAACGGACAGGTCGTGAAGCCCTACGCGGTGGACACCTTCCCGGAGAACCTGCACAAGCCGATCACCGACCACAACGACTTCATCAACTTCTTCTCGGCGAACACGATGAACAAGATGGTCAAGTGCATCAACACCGGCCAGAAGTGCCAGTGACCCGGGGCTAGCCCCACAGAGAACCGGCGGTGGGATCTCCCACCGCCGGTTCTCGTATGCCCCGATGCTCAGTGACCGCCCAAGTGGCTTCCCGTGTGGGCCGAGTGGTCCTGGCCCTCCTCGATGTCACCGCCGAGCGTGGCGCGCAGCGCGGTCACGGTCTTCGTCCCGCCGACGGCGATCCACTTGCGGCCGACCAGGTAGTGACCGCCGTAGTCCTTGGCCCCGTTGATCCACTCGCGCTGGCCGCGGTCGGTGGCGAAGGTGGCGAGGATGAACTTGCCGTCGGCGTCGCTCTTGCGGCAGGAGCCCTGGCGGATCTCGTCGGCGTCGATCTGGATCGTCGGCTCGCAGCCCACCTCGGCGGCCAGATGCTCCAGGCTGCCGGTGGCCGTCCGCGGCACGGCGGCCGTGTCGTCGTCGCCGCCGGATCCGCAGCCGCTCAGCACGAGGGCCGCCGCGGCGGCCGCGAGCATCGGTCGGGTCAACCTCATCTGTTCCTCCGGAACCTTCCCGTGGGCCTGGGCGCCCGTCCCCTTCCATACGGCCACCGGCCCGGGTCTGCTCAAATTCGCTGTCCCGGTGCGCACACCCGTGCGAGAGTGTGCCGGTGAACGACGACTGGGAAAAGCGGGTCACGGCCGCCTGGGCCACTTTCGACGACTACCCCGAGGACCGAGCGGCCGACTTCCGCGCGGTGATCGACGCCCTCGTCGCCGAACTCCCCGACGGCAGTCCGGACGCACCCTTCGAGCGGGCCTGCGCCTGGGACTCCACCGGCCACTCCGACCAAGCCGTCCCGCTGTACCGGGAGGCTCTGGCGCTGGGCCTGGCCGGCTACAAGGGCCGCCGAGCCAAGATCCAAATGTCCAGTTCGCTGCGGAACATCGGGCAGGCCGAGGAGGGCGTCAAGCTGCTGACGCCCGAACTGGACGCCCCCTCCGACGAGTTGGACGACGCCGTACGAGCGACACTCGCGCTGTGTCTGTCCAGCCTGGGCCGGGACCGTGAGGGCCTCTCGCTCGTCCTCGGCGCGCTGGCCCCCCATCTGCCGCGCTACCAGCGGTCGATGGCCAACTACGCGCGTGCTCTGGTGGAGCCGGAGGCCTGACTCACCCGGGCGGCGGTGACCAACCCACGATTCGCTCGTTCTGCTGAACGTGCAGTCACAGGATGTCGCCCCGCGCCCCGCACCCGCCCACGAGCCGTTCGTCGACGTCGAACAGGCCGAGGCCGCGCTCGTCGAGCACTACCCCCGGCTCGTCCGGCTCGCCTATCTGGTGCTGCCGCCGAGCCTCGGCCGCAACCGGCGGGTCCTGACGGCGCACGCCCTCACCCAGCGCGCCCTGCCCCGCGGCCGGGCCGAGACACCGGTCATCCCGGCCCAGTCGACCGGCCGCGACGGCGACCCGGGGTACGCGTTCGTCCGCCTCCAGGTGCTGCGTACGGCGCTGGAGGCGGGCCGGCCGCTGAGCCGCAAGGCGTGGCCGAAGCGCTCCCAGCTGCCGCCGCTGCTCCCCCAGGTGTGGGGCCTGCGGCTCTTCCCGCGCTCGGGCGGCGCCGACGAACTCGCCCTGGACCAGAAGCTGTCCACGCTGTCGGCCCCGGGCCGTGCCGCCTACGTCCTGCGCGGCCTGGAGCGGCTCCCCGACGGAGACGTGCGGCGGGTGCTCACCGCGGCCGGGGTGACGCGGACGGACGCGGCGCTGGAGGAGGCCGACACCGTCCCGGCCGAGCGGTACCCGCTCCTCGACTCCCCCGAGTTCGACCCCTGCTCCCTCCAGGCCCGGCCCACCGACCTCATGCGGCGGCGCCAGCACATGAAGGCCGGGCTCGCCACCGCCGCCGCGCTCGCCGTGTGCGGGGCCCTGCTCGGGCTGCCGGGCGACGGCTGGGCGCCGGACGGTGCCGCCGCGCCGTCGTACGCGCAGAACCCCGCCGCGCAGGCCGCCCTCGACCCGGGCCGGCTGGTCCGCGTCCCGGCCCTCGCCTGGCAGGCCGCCTCCCGCAACGACTTCTCCGTCTGGCCCGCCCGCGGCGACCTCACCGACGACTCCGCGCTCCTGCGCCGCGCCCTCGCGGTGTGGGCCCGCCCCGGCGAGACCGTCCACGTCTCCGCGACCCCCGGCACCCCGTCCGGCGGCCCCGCCGGACCGCCCCAGCTCCTGTACGCGGGCACCGTCGACAACGCGCGCGTGGTGATCCTCTACGACGGTCTGCGCATCGCCCGCTACGCCGAGCCGAAGGACGGCACCCGGGGCGCGGCCCTCGACTTCGCCCGGGTCGACGGCGCGACCTCCGCCGAGGCGAGCGCGGTCGTGCTGGGCCGGTCGGACGGCAACGTCCGCTATCTGATGGCCCCTTGGGTGAAGAAAGCCGCCGAGCGGGATCTGCTGAAGCCCTCCTCGGGCGCGATGGCCCTGCCGCTCACCGACGGGGTGACCTCGCCGCTGTCCGGCCCGGCCCAGAGCAACGGCGGCTGCACGTCCTGGAACGTCCTGCAGCTGACGGACCGCGACGGCACCCGGCTCCTGACCGACCTCGGCGAACTGGTCCCGGCCCGGCTCACCACCGGCCGCCCGGGCGCGCTCCACGAGGCCTCGGGCGCCCAGGCGCTGCGCACCTGGGCGCCGTTCGCCTGTTCCCTGTCGGCGATGCGCTCGGCGGGGGTGCGGACGGTGAACGCGTGGGCGTACGCCGAGCAGCCGCTGCCCGACGCGGGCGGGGCGGCGGACTGGGTGTGCACGCGCGCCGAGACGTGGCGCGGTGGCGGCACCCGGGCGCTGGCGCAGTTCCACACCCCGGGCGGGGCCTACGGGGCGGTCGCGGCACAGGGCGAGAACGTCCCGGCGTGCGGGCCGCGGGACCCGCATGTGCTGGCGGGTGTGCTGTGGAAGTCGCAGACGGGGTCCTGGTACCTGCTGGCCGCGGGCAGCGCGAACACGGCGTCGATCCGTACGACGGGTGCGGTCAGCGGCTCCGCGCGGGGGAACCTGCTGGCCGTGAGGACCAAGGAGGGCGCGCGGGCCGGGCTGAAGGGGACGCTGGAGGACGGGCGGACGATCAACGGGCTCCGGTAGTCCGGCCGCCCCGTCGCCGGTCCCCGCGAAGTGATCGGCTTGTGCTGGTTCTGTGAACACACGTGACCGGACCGGGCCGTTCCGGGCCGGATCCGATCGGTAAGGTGTTCGCATGACTACCGGGGTACGGCGAAGAATGGGAGTCGAGGAGCGGCGGCAGCAGCTGATCGGCGTCGCCCTCGAACTGTTCAGCCAACGCTCGCCCGACGACGTCTCCATCGACGAGATAGCGACCGCGGCCGGCATCTCGCGCCCGCTGGTCTACCACTACTTTCCCGGCAAACTCAGCCTGTACGAGGCCGCGTTGAAGCGTGCGGCGGACGATTTGTCGAGCCGGTTCGTCGAGCCGCGGCAAGGGCCTCTGGGCTCCCGTCTGCTGCGGGTGATGCGGCGCTACTTCGACTTCGTCGACGACCACGGACCCGGTTTCTCGGCGCTGATGCGGGGCGGCCCGGCGGTCGGTTCCTCGGCGACGAACGCGCTCATCGACGCCGTACGGCAGGCCGCCTATGACCAGATCCTTTCGCATCTGCGGGTGGAGGATCCGCCGCCGCGGCTGGAGCTGGTCATCCGCTCCTGGATCTCCCTCGCCGAGTCGACAGCGCTGATCTGGCTGGACGGCCGGCGCATCCCGCGCGCCGAGCTGGAGAAGCAGCTCGTGCAGGACTTCGCCGCGCTGGCCGCGGTGAGCGCGGCCCACGACGACGAGATGCGCGCGCTGCTGTCCCGGATACTGCGGGACGAGCCGGGCGACGGGCCGTTCACCGACCTGGCGGCCCGGCTGATCGCGCTGGCCTCCTAGGACCGCACCAGGTCCTACAGGACGGCCTTGGTGTAGGAGGCGTCCAGGTCGCGCACCTCCGCGGAGAGGTGCACGGTGACGCCGTCCTGGGGCCCGACGTGCTTGCGCAGCAGCTCCACCACGGCCTCGGTGAGCTTCGCCTTGGTCTCCTCGGTCCGTCCGGCGAGCAGGGCGAGCGTGACGTTCACGATGGCGTGGCCGTCCTTCTCGCCGCCGACCGCCTCGTCCTCGGCGCGCAGCACCCGGGTCTTGCACGCCTCCAGCTTCGCGGCCGCCGTCTCGACGACCACCGGGTGCAGCGCGAGGGCGAACTCCTCCCAGTCGACGTGGTCGAGATACGCCGAACGTTCGACCGTGATCTGCGGCATGGGCACTCCTGTTCTAGGTCAACCAGGTCACCCTAACCGCCCCGTGCGGGCCCGGCAGGGCCGTCTCATCCCAGGCGCAGCGCGAGCATCGCGATGTCGTCCTCCCGGTCATGGCCGAAGGAGGCCAGGAGGGTGTCGCACAGGGCGTCCAGGCCCGGCAGGGAGCCGGCCGCGGCCGCGCGGAGGTGCTCCATCGAGGCCGAGAGGTCGATGCCGCGGGTCTCGATCAGGCCGTCGGTGACCATGAGGAGCCGGTCGGTGGGTTCGAGGAAGAACTCGGTGGCCGGCGGATGGGGCAGGCCGATGCCGAGCAGCGGGCCGGCCGCCTTGACGTAGTCGGCGTCGCCGGTGTCCCGGACGATCAGCGGCGGGATGTGGCCCGCGTTGGCCAGGCGCGTCCGCCCGGTGCCGGGGTCGATCAGGGCCAGGCAGACGGTGGCCGTGAGGTCGGGGTGGTAGCGCCGGAGCATCCGGTCGAGGCGCTCGGCGAGCGCGGCCGGGTCGCTGTCCTCGACGGCGTAGGCGCGCAGCGCGTGCCGGATCTCCACCATGACGGTGGCCGCGTCCAGCGAGTGCCCGACGACGTCGCCGACCGCGGTGAGCACGCCCTCGTCGGTCCGCAGCACCGCGTAGAAGTCGCCGCCGATCTCGGTCTCCTGGGACGCGGGCACATAGCGGACCACGACGTCCACGCCCGGCAGCTCCGGCAGCCGGTGCGGCTGGGGCAGGAAGCTGTGCTGGAGCGTGAGGGCGACATGCCGCTCCACCTGGTACATGAGCAGCGGATGGGCGGCGAACGCGGTGGCCTGGGCCAGTCGGGCCAGCAGGGTGTCGCTCTCGCCGCCCATGCGGCGCATCCCGCGGGCGGGAGCCGCCAGGCACACCGCCGCCCTGCCGTCCTGGGTGGGGACGAGTGCCAGCCGGGCGTCGTGCTCCACGCCGGGCCGGAAGTACCCGGCCGGCCACATCGGCGCGGGCACCGTCGTGAGCTGCATGGCGGACTGCCCCCGGACGAGCCGCTGGAGCAGGGTGGCCACCGCCCGGTTGGCCGCGTCGTCGGGAAGGGCGACGGGGATGCGGTCCCGGGACAGGCCGCGGTACAGGCGGTCGCCCTGGTCCAGGACGAAGGCGGCGGCGGGGGTGCCCGTGAGCCGGGCGGTGCCCTCGGCCGCCGCGTCGGCGAGTTCCGGCAGGGAGCGTGCCGCCTGAATGGTGACGATCGTCTCCGACAGCTGGGTCAGCCGCCGTACGAGGGCCCGGTCGCCGGCCCGCACCTGTGCGTGGCGCACGGCGGCTCGGACCACGGCCTCGATCTCCAGAGGATCGGCGGGCACCTTCAGATACGCCTCGAATCCCGCGCCGAGGCCCTCGCAGTAGTTGACCGGGGCCACCGGGGCGGCCGAGAAGTGCACGACGGGCAGTGCGGCCGTGTGGGGCCGCTGTCTGAAGAGGCGGCACAGGTCGAAGCCGCTCATGTCCGGCAGGCCCACGTCGACGAGGGCCACGTCGGGCAGGGTGCCCTTGCGCAGCCGTGCGTCGAGTTCGGCGAGCGCCTCGGCGCCGGTGGCGACCGGGACGACCCGGTGGCCCGCCCGGCTCAGCAGGGTGCCCAGGGCGTGCCGGCTCGCCTCCGCGTCGTCCACGAGCATCACGGTCGTGCCGGTCGGGTTTCCTTTGACGTCCATGTGTTCAGCCCTTGGACAACACGGTGGGGCAGACCCGGACGGGCCTGCCCCACCACGGTAATGCCCTGGTCAGGAATCGCGGGAGAATACGGCCACGGTCCGCCCGGGAACGGCGAAGGTGCCCGAAACCCGTTCGTAGGACGACCTCTTGACGGTGGAGTCCGTGCCCGCCGCCTGCACCTCGTGCAGCGCGTACCCCGTACCGGCCAGCGCGGCCACCCGCTGCTCCTGCGCTCGCGGCGTCGCGTTGAACACCACGACCAGATCACTGCGGTCGCCGAGTGCCATGGTGATCACACCCGGCGTCTCCTCCTTCCCCGAGAGCGGGAAGGAGAGCTTCGACTGCACCTGCGCGGCGGTGCCGAGGGAGAACAGGCTCTCCGTCGCACGGATCCGCAGCAGGTCCTGGTACGCCGCCGAGGCGCCCTCGATCTGCGGGCAGCCGACCTTGACCGAGCCCAACAGGGGCTTGGCGTAGGTCCACTTGGACGCGTTGTCGGCCGCCATCGGCAGTCCGCGTCCGAAGCCGTTGCCGTCCTGGCAGTTCCAGTGGATGGCGTTGAACCAGTCGCCGCTGTCGTAGGAGTTGCGGTCCAGGGACTTGGAGCGCAGCAGGTCGGTGCCCGCCTGGGAGAGCGACGGGCCCTGCGAGAGGGTCACGGTCGCCATGGCGAGGACCTGCATCCGGGCGCGGTCGTCGGCGCTGGTGGTGGCGGGCAGTTTGTACGTCAGCGCGTCGAACAGTGACTCGTTGTCGTGCGCGTCGGCGTAGGCGAGGGCGTCGCCGGGTGCGTCCGCGTAACCGGCGGGGGCGCCGTTGTAGTCGACCTCGGAGCCCTTGACCTCCTTGCCGCTGGTGTCGGTGAAGGTGTACGCGCTCAGGTTGCCGGAGAGGCCGACCTTGATGAGGTCCTGGTAGTGCAGCAGGCGGGACCGCTGCTCGGCCGAGGTGCCGTTGCCGGTGGAGGAGTTGGGGTCGGTGTACAGGCCGGAGGCGAAGCCCTGGACACCCGGGTCCTCGTCGAAGGGGCCGCCGCCGCGCACCGCGTCGCGGGCCCGGTCGGAGAAGGTGGCGATGCCGGTTCCGGCCATGTTCTTCTGGGTGGCCTGGACGAAGCGGGCGTCGTCGGCGACCTCGCCGAAGTTCCAGCCCTCGCCGTACAGGATGATCTTCTTGCCGTCGACGCCGTCCTTGGCGAGGGTCAGCGCGTCCAGGGCCTTGCGGACCGCCAGGACGTTGGCCTTCGGGTGGTGGCCCATCAGGTCGAAGCGGAAGCCGTCGACCTTGTACTCCTTGGCCCAGGTGACGATCGAGTCGACGACCAGCTTGCCCATCATGGCGTTCTCGGTGGCCGTGTTGGAGCAGCAGGTGCTGTTGGCGACCGAACCGTCGGCGAGCAGTCGCTGGTAGTAGCCGGGGACGACCTTGTCGAGGACGCTGGTGTCGGCCTGGCCACTGGCGGCGGTGTGGTTGTAGACGACGTCCATGACGACCCGCAGGCCGCCCTCGTTCAGGGACTTGACCATCTCGCGGAACTCGACGGTACGGGCGGTGCCTTCGGGATCGGTGGCGTAGGAGCCCTCGGGGACCGTGTAGTGGTACGGGTCGTAGCCCCAGTTGTAGGCGTCCTTGGCCGCCGCCTTCGCCACGCACTCCTGCTGCTTGTCGGAGTCGGCCGCGTAGGAGGCCAGGTCGCAGTCCGGGGTCGCCTGGTCCGCGCGGCGCTCGGGGATGGTGGCGATGTCGAAGACCGGGAGGAGATGGACGTAGGAGGTGCCCGACCTCGCGAGCGCCTTCAGGTGCTTGGAGCCGTCGCTGTCCTTGTCGGTGAAGGCGAGGTACGTACCCGGGTCACCGGCCGTCCTGTCCGCGACGGAGAAGTCCCGGACGTGCAGCTCCTGGATCTGGGCGTCCTTGAGCGGGACGGCCTTCGGCTTGGTGTACGTCGACCAGCCGCGCGGGGCGAGGGACTTGTCGTCCAGGTCGACGACGAGGCTGCGCTCGGAGTCGGTGGTCAGGGCGACCGAGTAGGGGTCGGTGACCTTGTTGGTGACGACCTTGCGGACGCTGGGCGCCCAGACCTTCACCACGTACCGGTAGGCCTTGCCCTTCCAGGACTTGGGGCCGGTGACGGACCAGACGCCGGTGGCGGCGTCGCGCTTCATCTTGACCGTGGAGCCGTCGAGTTCCAGGCCGACGTTCTGCGCGGTCGGCGCCCAGACGGCCAGCCTCGGACGGCCGCTCCTGTCGAACGTCGGGCCCAACTCCGCCTTGGCCGCGCCCGGGTACAGATCGTCGAGCACGCCCGCGAGCTGCACCCCGGTCGCCGCGAGCACGGCGCCGTTCACGGCCCGCTGGGAGGCGACGACCTGGCCCCTCAGTGCCTCGCGCACCCGGTCGCGGTCACGCGGGTCGACCGTCCAGGCGGTGTAGCCCTTCAGGTGCGGGAACCTCTTCTTCTGGGCGTCGGTGAGACTGGTCTTCGACAGTCGCAGCCAGCGCTCGTCGTCGCTGGTCAGTGCGCCGCCCCGGGCCGCGATCGAGCCGCTGCGGCTGTAGAGCAGCTGGGTGGAGGCGGCCGTCTCGCCGCCGTTCCAGGCGACCGTGTCACGGTTGATCCAGACCGCCTTGGCGGTGGTCAGGTCGAGGGCGGCCGCGGCGCCCGCGGGCTGCGGGAGCAGGTACTTCTCCTGACCGTTCACCAGCCACACCTCATGGCCGTTCGCCGTGAGGTCCAGCGACTGGTCGCTGGGCAGGTCCTTCTCGTCGCCCTTGTGGAGGATGTAACTGACACTGGTGGCACCCTCGGTGAGCGGTACCTCGTAGACCGCGCCATAGGCGTCAGTCTTCACCGGCTCGAGGGGCTTCGACCAGTCCGTGGGGTTCGCGGCGCCCGTCCAGACGTGCAGTCCCCAGCCGTCGTAGTTCCCGTCGGCCCGGTGGTAGTGCAGGACCGCCTTGGTCCTGTCCTGCGCGGGGTAGTCGGGCCTTTCGGTGACGACGTCCGCCTTGCCCTGCTCGATCCAGACCTCGCCGGTCCTGGTGACGTCGATCGTACGGTCGGCGGAGACGTCCTTGTTGCCGTCCTTGTCGATGACGAGGAAACCGACGCTGGAGGCGCCCGGCTTCAACTTGACGTAGGCGAAGGCCCCGTAGGCGTCACGGCCGATGAAGGGATGGCTGTCCGGCCAGTTCGTGGCCTCGCCGTCGGCGATGTCGCCCCAGGCGTACAGGCCCCAGTTCGCGTAGTCGCCGTCGGTGCGCTTGTAGTGCACGATCGCGTAGTCGCGGGAGGAGGCGGTGGGGGTCTCCTCGGCGGGCGGGGTGCCGGTGGTGGAGGCCGCCGTGGCGCTCGCGGTGCGGCCTGCCGAGTCGATGACAACGGCCTTGTAGCGCAGCGGCGTTCCGGCCGGCACGTCCTTCCCGAGGACCTGCGTGACCTTGTACGGGGCATGGTCGGCGGAGCCGAGCGTCCTCCACTTGCCGCCCGCGACCTGCGCGGCGAAGACGACCCGGTTGAGCCCGCCGCCATCGACGTCGGCGGAGATCTCCACCGTGCCGGTGGCGCCGGCGGCCGGGGCCTTGAGGGTGAGCGTCGGCGCGGTGGCGGGCCTGGCAGGCCTGCCGGCCGCCTTGAGGACGATCGCGGAGCCGGCGGGGACGGTCACGGTGATCTTCTTGTCGGCGCCGCTCCTGAGGGAGGCGTCACCGCCGTAGATCCCCTTGAACGCCATCCCGGCCGAACCGGTCGCGAAGGTCGCCGACCTGGTCTCACCGGCGTTGTTGAAGGCGACGACGTACTCGGTGCCGTTCTTCGCGTCGGTGCGGGAGACGGCGTAGACGCCGGGGCCGTCGGCCGCGTAGCGCTCGGTCTGGACGCCGTCGGTGAGGGCCGGGTTGGCCCTGCGCAGCTCGGCGAGTGCGGCGATCTGCCGGTAGAGCGGCGTGCCCGTGTCGTACGCGTCGCTCGCGTGGGTGCGGTCGGTGCCGATCTCGTCGTCGTCGAGGTAGTCGGCGGTCTTCGAGGCGAACATCGTCTGGCGGGCGTCCTTGTCGCCGCCGGCGCCCGTGAAGCCCTGCTCGTCGCCGTAGTAGACGACCGGGTTGCCGCGGCTGAGGAACATCAGCTCGTTGGCGAGCCTGTCCTTGGCGAGCAGCTCGGCGTCGGTCGCCTTGGGGTTGTCCTGTTTCAGGAAGGCCCCGATGCGGCCCATGTCGTGGTTGCCGAGGAAGGTGACCTGCTCGTACGCGTTGGCCTTGTCGGTCGTGTACTTGTAGTCGTCGCCGAAGACCGCGGCCAGCCGCTGGGCGCTGCCGCCCTGGGAGGCGTACTGCCGGGCCGCCTCCTGGAAGGGGAAGTCGAGCGTGGCGTCGAGGCGGCCCTGGGTGACGTAGGGCGAGGTGACGCTCGTGTCGGCGGAGTAGACCTCGCCGAACATGAAGAAGTCCTCGCGCCCCCTCTTGGCGGCGTAGGCGTCGAGGGCGGTGGCCCACTGGGTCCAGAACTCGGTGTTGACGTGCTTCACGGTGTCGATCCGGAAGCCGTCGACCCGGAAGTCCCGCACCCACTTCTCGTAGATCTTCTCCATGCCGCTGACGACCTCGGGACGCTCGGTCCACAGGTCGTCGAGGCCGGAGAAGTCGCCCTGGTCGGAGCTCTCACCGGCGAAGGTGGAGTCGCCGCGGTTGTGGTACATCGTGGGGTCGTTGAGCCACGACGGCACCTTGACGTTCTTTCTCGCGGCGGCGACGGTCGGCGTGCGCGGGAAGGAGTCGGTGCCGACGTCGGGGAAGTCCCGCTCGCCGTCCGCGTAGTCGGAGTCGTCGAAGGGCTCGCCGTCCTCGGTCAGGTACGGGAAGGCGCCCTTGGAGAGGTAGTTGTAGGACTTCTCCTCGTAGTCGACGACGTCGGCGGTGTGGTTGGTGATGACGTCGAAGAAGACCTTCATGCCCTTGGCGTGGGCCTTGGAGATCAGGTTCTCCAGGTCCTGGTTCGTCCCGAAGTGCGGGTCGACCTGGGTGAAGTCGGTGATCCAGTAGCCGTGGTAGCCGGCGGAGGCGTCGCTGCCGGTCCCCTGGACGGGCTGGTTCTTGAAGAGGGGGGCCATCCAGATGGCGGTGGTGCCCAGGCCCTTGATGTAGTCGAGCTTCCGCGTCAGGCCCTTGAGGTCGCCGCCCTGGTAGAAGCCCTTGTCGGTGGGGTCGTAGCCGGTGGTGAGGCGGGTGCCGGTCAGGCCGCCCTTGTCGTTGCGGGTGTCGCCGTTGGCGAAACGGTCCGGCAGGACGAAGTAGAACTGCTCGCGGGTGGCGTCGTGCCGGGCGGGCTCGGCGGCGAGCTTGGCGTCGGACGGTGGCGGAGGCGGGGTGTCGGCCCGCGCCGCGAGGGGTTGGACGAGCGCTGCGGCCAGCGCGGTGACGGTGACCGCGGCGATCCGTCCGGCGTGGGCGGTGCGGCGCCTCGACGGCGTCGGCCATCTCGGTATCACGGATGGACTCCTTGCGATTGCGGCGGCTCTACGTGGGTCCGACCCCGCGCGACCGTATCGCCGCCGCAACGCTTACAGCAAGAGTCTTGAAAGCAACGGTAAGAACTTTCAGGGAGCGGCTCAGCAGCTGGACTTGCCGGCGTAGATCGCGAGGGCGGTGTGGGCGCCCAGCGTCGCGGTGAACTGGCCGGCGGCGTTCACGCTGACCGTGGTGTTGTTCTGCACGTTGCAGTACGTACCGGCGGCGAGGGAGGTCTGGTAGGTGCGGCTCAGGCTGCCCGACTCGTGGTTGATCGCCACGTACCCCTTGCTGCCGCGTCCGAAGGCGATGGCGTCGCCCCCGTTGTCCCACCAGTCGGTGACGGCCTGGCCGCGGGTGGCGTTGCGGAAGGCGACCATGCGCAGGATCTCCGGCCAGGCGTGCTGGCACTTCCAGCCGTCCTGCCAACAGGCGTTGACCGAGCCGTTGTTGGGCGGCCCGGCGTCGGTGGAGGACCACTCGTAACCGGAGTTGACGTCCGGGGCCCCGTACGGGTGGGCGAGCATGAAGACGTTGGCCAGCGTGTAGGTGGCGCCGTCCTTGTAGGTCAGGGTGGAGCCGTTGCGCTCGGTGTCGTGGTTGTCGACGAAGACACCGGCGACCGAGCTGCTCATGTACCCCCAGCCCTCGCCGTAGTTCTTCAGATAGGCGAGGTTCTCGTTGGTGAAGACACGCTTGAGGTCGAAGGCGTAACGGAACTCCTGCACATCGCCGTTGCCCGTGTACTCGGTGGGCTGGACGGCCTCTCCGCTGCCGAAGATGGCCTCCTGCTTCCAGTACACGGAGGTGTTGGACAGCCGCGACCTGATGTTGGCGAGGTCGGCCGCCGGGATGTGCTTGGCCGCGTCGATACGGAAGCCGTCCACCCCGTAGCCGAGCAGGGAGTTCAGGTATCCGGCGATGGTGGCGCGGACGTACTGCTCGCCGGTGTCCAGGTCGGCGAGGCCGACGAGTTCGCAGTTCTGGACGTTGGCGCGGTTGGTGTAGTCGGTGATGGTGGACGTGCAGTCGTCGAAGTCGTAGGAGGAGTACAGGCCCGGGTAGGCGTACTTGGTGTACGACGAGCCGCCGGTGCCGGTGCCGCTGCCCGCGGACATGTGGTTGATCACGGTGTCGACGACGACCTTCACACCGGCCGCGTGACACGTGTCCACCATGCTCTTGAAGGCGGTGGCGTCGCCGAGGCGCCCGGCGATGCGGTAACTGACGGGCTGGTACGACGTCCACCACTGCGAGCCCTGGATGTGCTCGGCGGGCGGGGAGACCTGGACGTAGCCGTAACCGGCGGGGCCGAGGGTGCGGGTGCACTCCCTGGCGACGGAGGCGAAGTTCCACTCGAACATCACCGCGGTGACATCCTTGGTGCCGGGCGGGGAGGCGTGGGCGGTCCCGGCGGGGGTGAGGAGGGCCGCGGCTGCGGCGAGCGCGGTCAGGGAGGCGCTGGCGGACCATCTCGATATCACGGGGGGCTCCTTGCGGACGGGCGGGCACCCTTGCCCGACGTCGGCGTGAACGTACCGCCGACGAAAGGTTTACAGCAAGAGGCTTGAAACCGATGGCAAGAACTTTCACGGACTCTCCGGGTCCTCCCCGGTGATCTCCGCCAGCAGGGCGCGGGCCCTGCGGATCCGGGGATGCTCCGGGTGCAGGAACCGCTCGCAGTCGCCCAGCGCCCGCCGCGCGGCCGTCTCCGCCTCGCCCCGCCGGCCCAGACCGTGCAGGGCCTCGGCCGTGGCCAGGTCCAGGCCCCCGCTGTGGGCCCGTACCCGGGGCGGGGTGTACCGGCGGGCCTCGGCCAGGGCCTCCTCGTACCGTCCCTGACCGCTCAGGCTGCGCACCAGGCCGCAGTGGAGGGCGGCGAGGGAGGTGCCCTCGGCCCGGGGCAGGTTCCCGCGGGCGATGGCCTCGGCCTCCTCGTGGCGGCCCTGTCCGCACAGCACGGCGACCAGGTTGTCCAGCACGGACAGCTCGATGTCCCACACCGAGGCCAGATGCTTGAGCCGGGTCACGCCGCGCAGGATGTCCAGGCCTTCCGCCTCGGCCTCGGCGTGGCGCCCCGCCTCCGCGAGGACCACCATGCGGTTGCTCCGCACCATCAGCAACAGCTGCTGCGCCGACGTCCCGGGCGTCTCGCGCAACTCCGCGGCGAGGGACTCCAGTTCGGGGAGCACCCGCGCGCCCCGCCCCAGGGCGCACGCGGCCCCGGTCGCCATGGCCCTGGCACACTGCTCCCACACGAGGCGCCGTTCGCGCCCGCGCAGCCGTCCCGCCTGCGCCTGAAGCTCCCTCGCTCCGGCCTCCAGCTCCTCGTACGCGCCGTCCTGCCAGAGCCCGACGAGGCGGTCCACGGCGGCCGACTCCCGCGAGCGGCCCCGGATCATCCGTGCGATCTCCACGGTCGGCGAGGTTACGTGAAGGCATCCGGGCGGCAACAGGCCAGGGCCCGCCGCCTGTCGGGGCGACGGGCCCTGGGAGGCCGCGGGTCGGTCAGGCCGTCGTCCACCACACCGTGGTGTCCGAGGGCACCTTCGTCTCGCCGTCCGCCTCCGTGAGCTCACCGTTCGTCAGCAGGACGCGGCCGTACGAGGGGGTCGCCACCGACTCGCCGCTGGTGTTCGCCACGCACACGAACTCGCCGCGGCGGAAGGCGAGGACGCCCTCGGGTGCGCGCAGCCACTCCACCGCGTCGCCGGCGCCGAGGTCCGGCTGGGTGCGGCGGATCTCCAGTGCGGTGCGGTACAGCTCCAGCGTCGAGCCCGGGGTGCCCGTCTGGGCCTCCACGCTCAGCTCCGCCCAGCTCGCCGGCTGGGGCAGCCAGCTGCCGCCCGAGCCGAAGCCGTACGAGGAGCCCTCGCGGGTCCACGGGATCGGCACCCGGCAGCCGTCGCGGAAGCCGTCCTGGCCCTCGCCGCGGAAGTAGGCCGGGTCCTGGCGGACCTCGTCGGGGAGGTCGACGACGTCCGGCAGACCCAGCTCCTCGCCCTGGTAGACGTAGGCCGAGCCGGGCAGGGCCAGCATCAGGAGCGTGGCCGCCCGGGCGCGGCGCAGACCCAGCTCCCGGTCGCCGGCCTCACGGATCTGGGTGCCGAGGCCGGGCGGGTTGGCGAAACGGGTCGCGTGGCGGGTGACGTCGTGGTTGGACAGCACCCACGTGGCCGGAGCCCCCACCGGGCGCATCGCCTCCAGCGTGCGGTCGATCACCTGGCGCAGCTCCACCGCCTCCCAGGCCGTGCTCAGGTACTGGAAGTTGAAGGCCTGGTGCAGTTCGTCGGGACGGACGTAGTTCGCGGTGCGCTCGACCGTAGGGGTCCAGGCCTCGGCGACGAAGATGCGCTCGCCGGGGTACTCGTCGAGGATGACGCGCCACTGGCGGTAGATCTCGTGCACGCCGTCCTGGTCGAAGAACGGCATGACATCGTTGCCCAGCAGTTTCAGCTGATCGCCGGCGCCGCCGATGTCCGGCAGGCCCTCCGCCTTCACCATGCCGTGGGCCACGTCGATCCGGAACCCGTCGACGCCCATGTCCAGCCAGAAGCGCAGGATGGAGCGGAACTCGTCGCCGACGGCCGGGTGTTCCCAGTTGAGGTCCGGCTGCTCCGGGGCGAAGAGGTGCAGGTACCACTCGCCCGGGGTGCCGTCCGGTTCCGTCACCCGCGTCCACGCCGGGCCGCCGAAGATCGACTCCCAGTCGTTGGGCGGGAGTTCACCGTCGGCGCCCTTGCCGGGGCGGAAGTGGTAGCGGTCCCGCAGGGGCGAGCCGGGACCCTCGCGCAGCGCCCGCTTGAACCACTCGTGCTGGTCCGAGGAGTGGTTCGGGACCAGGTCGACGATGATCCGCAGGCCCAGTTCGTGCGCGTCGCGGATCAGTGCGTCGGCGTCGAGCAGATTGCCGAACATCGGGTCCACGGCACGGTAGTCGGCGACGTCGTAGCCGGCGTCGGCCTGCGGGGAGGCGTAGAAGGGGCTGAGCCACACGGCGTCCACGCCGAGGTCGCGCAGGTACGGGAGTCGGGAGCGTACGCCTTCCAGGTCGCCCATGCCGTCGCCGTTGCTGTCGGCGAAGCTGCGCGGATACACCTGGTAGATCACCGCGTCCCGCCACCAGTCGCCGCGCTTGGCTTCGGCGGGGTGGGGGGCCGGGGCGAGGGCGGAGTGCTGCTGGCTCATGGCGTCCTTGGTGGGTAACGGGTTCATCAGGTCAAAGGCAGGAGGGTGACGGGGCGACCGTGGTCACAGCGGGGTCGGATGGGGACCACGGCCGCCCCGGGCAACGGGAGGGCGCTCAGCCCTTGGTACCGCCCGCGGTCAGGCCCGTGACGAGGTTCTTCTGCACGAGGTAGAAGAACGCCGAGACCGGTATCGCGATCAGCACGGCCGTCGCGGCCATCAGGTTCCGCTGGGCGTCGTGCTCGCTCACAAAGCTCTGCAGGCCGACGGCGAACGTGTACTTGGTGTCGGACAGCATGAACGTCGAGGCGAACGCGACCTCGCCGAAGGCGGTGAGGAAGCTGTAGAACGCGGCGACCGCGAGTCCGGGCTTGGCGAGCGGCAGGATCAGCCGCGCGAACGTCCCGAAGGGGGTCAGCCCGTCGACGCGTCCGGCCTCGTCGATCTCGAACGGGATGGTGTCGAAGTACCCCTTGAGCAGCCAGGCGCAGTACGGCACCGCCGTGGTGCAGTACACGAGGACGAGCCCGAGGTAGCTGTTGATGAGCTGGAGGTCCGAGAGCATCTGGTACATCGGCACCATGAGAACGGCCACCGGGAACATCTGCGTGACCAGGAGCACCCACATGAACTTGCGGTAGCCCGGAAAGCGCATCCGGGACACGGCGTACCCGGTGGTCGCGGCCAGCAGCACACCGATCACCGTGGTGCCCAGCGAGACGATCAGCGAGCTCTTGAGCCAGCTGAAGAACTCGGTGTGCTGGAGGACGAACGAGTAGTTGTCGAACGTCATCTTCTTCCAGATGCCGCCCGGGTGGAGGTAGTCGTCCTTGTCCGGGCCGAGGGACAGGAAGACCAGCCAGGCGATCGGGAAGAGCGCGACGAGGCTCGCGACGATCAGGATGCCGTGCGAGACGAGGGAGCCGGCGCGGCTCTGCTCACCGCGGCGGATCCGGCGGGGGGCCGGTGCGGGGCCGGCCTTGGACACCGCGGCGGAGGTCTCGACTGTGGTCGTACTCATGTGGGCTCCTGCCTCAGATCGCGAGCTGCTGGTCATTGCGGTTCAGCCAGCGGCGGTAGAAGGAGGTGAAGACGATCAGGATGGCCAGCAGCAGCATGCCGTAGGCGGCCGACTGGGCGAAGTCACGCGGCTGCTGTCCGAAGCCGAGGTAGTACGCCCAGGTGACCAGGATCTGGGCGTCGGGGGCGGTGTCGCCGAACAGCAGGAAGATGATGGCGAACTGGTTGAAGGTCCAGATGATGCCGAGCAGGACCACGGTGGAGCTGACGGACCTGAGCCCCGGCAGGGTGACGTAGCGGAACCGCTGCCAGGCACTGGCGCCGTCCATCTCGGCGGCCTCGTACAGCGAGGCGTCGATGGACTGCAGTCCGCCGAGCAGCGAGACCATCATGAACGGCACACCGCACCAGGTGTTGACCATGATCGCGGCGAACCGCTGCCAGAAGGTGTCCTCCAGCCACAGCGGGGTGGGCAGGTGGAGGGTCTCCAGGAAGCTGTTGACGATGCCGCCGTCGGCGAGCATGAACCGCCAGCCGAAGACGGTGACGAAGGTCGGCACGGCCCACGGCAGGACCAGGATCAGCCGGTAGAAGACGCGGCCGCGCAGCTTCTGGTTGAGCAGCAGGGCGAGGGCGAGTCCGATGCCGTAGTGCAGGGCCACACAGGCGGCCGTCCACACGATCGTCCAGATGAAGTGCGACCAGAAGCGGTCGTAGGCGGTGTCGCCCCACAGGATGTCGGCGTAGTTGTCCAGGCCGATGAACTTGTAGGTGGCGTCGATGTGGTTGACGCCGATCGTCCGCGCGGTGTTCAGGCTGTTGGCGTCGGTGAGCGTCAGGTAGAGGCCGTACACCAGCGGGTACAGCACGAGGACGCCGAGCACGACCACCACGGGGGCGATCATCGCGTACGCGTACCAGTGCTTGTGGTAGCGGTTCTTCAGGCGCTGGCCCAGCCCGGGGCCCGGCCCGCGGTCACCGCGGCGCTTGCCGGTCGCGCGGTCGATGGCGACTGTCATGGTTCGACACCTTCTGGGAGTTCAAGGGGTGTACGGCTCACAGGCCGATGGCCGCCGGATCCCTCCCCCGTGGTCCGGGGATCCGGCGGCCGCTCGGGGCTTACTTGCTGAAGTCCGGGACCAGCTTGGCGATCGCGGTCTCGGCGTTGCTCAGCCCCTTGTCCAGGGACTCCTTGCCACCGGCGATCTTGGGCAGCTCGGTGTCCAGCGGGCCCCACAGGGAGCTGTACTCGGGCAGCGCCGGGCGCGGCTGGGCGGCGGACAGGACCGTGCCGTAGCCGGCGATGCCCGGGTCGGCCTTGACCTCGGTGGTGTAGGCGTCGTCACGGGTGGGCAGCGTGGAGTTCTTCAGCGCGATGGCCGACTGGGACTTCGCGGAGGTCATGAAGTTGACGAACTTCAGCGCGGCCTTCTGGTGGGCCTCGTCGGAGCCGGCGTAGACGGACAGGTTGTGACCGCCGGTCGGGGCGCCCGCCTTGCCGGTGGAGCCGGCCGGGACGGTGGCGATGCCGAGGTTGTCCCTGTCCTTGAACGCGGCGCCCTTGTAGAAGTTGGTGATCTCCCACGGGCCCTGGATGATCGCGGCGACCTTGCCGTTGACGAACGCGTCCTGGATGTGGGCGTAGGCGTCGGCGGTGGTGTCGGCCTTGTGCAGGCCCTTGCCGGAGAACAGGCTCAGCCAGGTGCCGTACGCCTTCTTCGCGGCGGCGGAGTTCACCGTGACCTTCTGGGCGTCGGCGTCGACGGTGTCGGTGCCCTCGCCGTAGAGGAAGGACTGGGCGTAGTAGGCCTGGGTGGAGCCCCAGTAGCCGTCGACGCCGGTCTTGTCCTTGATCGTGGCGGCGGCCTTCTTCAGGTCGTCCCAGGTCTTGGGGGCCTCGACGCCGGCCTTCTTCAGGAGGGCCTTGTTGTAGACGAGGGCGAGGGTGTCGGTGACCAGCGGGACACCGTAGGTCTTGCCCTCGTACTTGGCCTGCTCGATCAGGTTCGGCTTGAACTTGCCCTGGTCGGCGAGGGCCTCGGTGCCGTCCAGCGGCAGGAGGTAGCCCTTCTTGGCGAAGGCCGGGGTCCAGCCGACCTCGGAGCGCAGCACGTCCGGGGCGCCCGAGGCGCCGGCGGCGGTGTCGAACTTGTTCTGCGCCTGGTCGAAGGGGACGTTGACGTACTTGACCTTGACGTCCTTGTTGGCGGCCTCGAAGTCCTTGATGAGGGCCTTGTACGTCGGTGCCTCATTGGTGGCGTTGGAGGTGTCCCACCAGGTGATGGTCACCGGACCGCTCGAGTCGCCGCCACTGTCGCTGTCGCCGTTGCAGGCCGTCGCCGCGAGGGCGAGGGACGCCACCAGTGCGGTGGCCGCTATGCCACGCCGCATGAGTTCTCCTTGAGGGTGAAAGCCCGTGTGGTGCAGGGGTGGCCCCGTCTGCCGTCCCTGCTGGTGCAGGGGGTGCGGTCCCGACCGCTCTCCCTGCCGTCGTGCCGACTGCGCCGTTGCCGCCGCCGGGCGTGGCCGAACGTAACAGCGCTGCAAGCGTTGCGAAAGACCTTGCAGCAAAAAAGTGCAAGACGTCGGCGAAGTTATCCGCACGTGACCTGGGGGCAACTGCCGTGAGACCCTTGTTTCCAACGGTGGGGCGGCACACGACGGGTTGTGCAAGACTCTGCAAGCTCTTGCCATCACTTTCATGAGGGAGCGCGATGACGCAGCAACCCGGAGCCACCCGGCCAACAGGTCGGCCGCGGCGCCCCATTGGTGGGCAAGGGCAGACCCGGCCGGTACAGTCCACCCCTGTGACCACACGGCTTGCGGACATCGCCGCGCAAGCGGGGGTGAGCGAAGCGACGGTCAGCCGGGTCCTCAACGGGAAGCCGGGCGTCGCCGCCACCACCCGCCAGTCCGTGCTGGCCGCACTGGACGTGCTCGGCTACGAACGTCCCGTGCGGCTGCGCCAGCGCAGCGAGGGCCTGGTGGGCCTGATAACCCCGGAGCTGGAGAACCCCATATTCCCGGCGCTGGCCCAGGTCATCGGGCAGGCGCTGACGCGGCAGGGCTACACACCGGTCCTCGCCACCCAGACCCCGGGCGGCTCCACCGAGGACGAGCTCACCGAGATGCTCGTCGACCGGGGCGTGGCCGGCATCATCTTCGTCTCCGGGCTGCACGCGGACACCTCCGCCGACATGCAGCGCTACGAGCAGTTGCGCGGCCAGGGCGTGCCGTTCGTGCTCGTGGACGGTTTCTCGCCGAAGGTGCAGGCGCCGTTCATCTCCCCCGACGACCGGGCGGCGATGACGCTGGCGGTGACGCACCTGGCCTCGCTCGGGCACACCAGGATCGGCCTGGCGCTGGGGCCGAAGCGGTTCGTGCCCGTGCAGCGCAAGATCGAGGGCTTCGTGCGCGCGATGCAGGACCAGCTGGGGCTGCCCGCGCAGACGATCGAGACGGAGCTGGTCCAGCACTCGCTCTACACCCTGGAGGGCGGCCAGGCGGCCGCCGCGGCGCTGATCGCCCGCGACTGCACGGCGGTGGTCTGCGCGAGCGACATGATGGCGCTGGGGGCGATACGGACCGCCCGGCAGCTCGGCCTGGACGTGCCGAAGGACATCTCGGTGGTCGGCTTCGACGACTCCCCGCTGATCGCCTTCACCGACCCGCCGCTCACCACGGTCCGCAAGCCGGTGCCCGCGATGGGTCAGGCCGCGGTGCGCACGCTGCTCGAGGAGATCGGCGGAACGCCCGCGCCGCACAGCGAGTTCGTGTTCATGCCGGAGCTGGTGGTGCGCGGTTCGACCGCTTCGGCTCCTGGGGACCGGAATCGTCCTTAGGGCGGAGGAACCGGGGTTGCGGGGGCATCCGCGGGGAGGAGCTCGAGGGCTCGTCTCGCCGTAGGACATGCGTCCTGGACCCGACCGGGGGATGATCTGGGGGCAAGGGCTTTTCTGGCAGACTCTGTGTCCATGGGTGATTCGACCGTGACGACACTGGAAGGCCGCGAAGAGGCCGTGTCCCAGCCTGTCGCGGCCGACACGAGGCCGGGCTTCCGGCACCGGCTGCGCACCCCGCGCCGCCCCCGCCTCTGGTTCGAGATCCTGCTGATCGCGGTGAGTTACTGGACGTACTCACTGATCCGCAACGCGGTCCCGGAGCAGAAGGCCGAGGCGCTGCGCAACGCCGACTGGATCTGGCGGGTCGAGCACGACCAGGGGATCGCGGTCGAGCAGTCGGTCAACCACGCCGTGAACTCGGTGACTTGGCTGATCGTGGGCATGAACTACTACTACGCGACGCTGCACTTCGTGGTGACGCTGGGTGTGCTGGTGTGGCTCTTCCGCGGTCACCCCGGCCGTTACGCGGCGACGCGCACGGTGCTGTTCGCGACGACCGGCGTGGCCCTCGTCGGTTACTACCTGTACCCGCTGGCCCCGCCCCGGCTGATGAACGGCGGCGACTTCGTCGACACGGTCGTGGTGCACCAGACCTGGGGGTCGATGGCGTCCGGCGACCTGAAGAACATGTCGAACCAGTACGCCGCGATGCCGTCCATGCACATCGGCTGGTCCCTGTGGTGCGGCCTGACCCTCTTCGCGCTGGCGTCGGTGCCGTGGGTGAAGGTCCTGGGCCTGCTCTACCCGGCGGCCACCCTGGTCGTCATCGTCGCCACCGCCAACCACTTCTGGCTCGACGCGGTCGGCGGCGCTCTCTGCCTCGCCTTCGGCTTCACGGTGGCCCGCCTCTGGTACGGGGCCCTGCCGTACTCCCTGCCGCGACTGGTACCGACGAGGCGCGTGCCGGCCTCACGGGCGGGCTCCCGCTCCTAGCGGGGCGCCAAGCCTCAGCGTCCGGGCTTCACGCGCCCGGGCTTCAGCGTCCGGACCGCAGGCGCCCCACCCAGCGCCCGAGCCTGCGTCGGGCCCGCCGCGGCCCCGACCGCACCGGCCGCCGGGGTCCCGTCGCGGCCGCGGCACCGGGGTCGCGCTGCCAGTGGTCGTCCGGCGACAGCAGCGGCGCCTTGCGCTCCGCCTGCGCGCGGATCTCCACATGCGACTCGTGCGCGGTGACGCGGAACGCCTCCTCGTAGGAGGCCAGGGCCGCGCTCACGGCCCCGCCCGCCAGCCCCCGGCGGCGGATGCGCGCCGCGAGCCAGGTGAGCAGGCCCAGGACCGCGGCCAGGCCGCCGAGCAGGAACAGAAACGGCAGTAACGCACCCATGAGCGGGAGCCTACCGGCCGTCCTGCCGCCCGGAGGGGCCGACCGGCTCCGCTCCGGCCGCCTCCCGCATGGCCGCGATGAACGCCCGCAGCGCCGGCTGCGGCGGTGCCGTCTCCCGCACGGCCGCGTGGATCGAGCGCGTCGGCCGCGGCCCCCGCAGCTGTCGTACGACCACACCCGGCCGGAGGCCCACGCCGAGCCCCAGTCTGGGGATCATGCTCACGCCCAGCCCGGCCGCGACGAAGCCCTGCGCGGTGACGTAGTCCTCGCTGTCGACCACGAACCGGGGGCGGAAGCCGGCCGCCTCGCAGGCGGTGAGCTGGGCGTCGAGGCAGGGGCCGGGCCACTCGCTGCCGACCCAGGCCTCCTCGGCGAGGTCGGACATCTCCAGCACGGAGGCGTCCGCAAGGCGGTGCCCCTCGGGCAGCACCGCGAGGTACGGGTCATCCAGCAGGTGCAGCAGGCGCACGCCGTCGGGAGCCGAGGTCCGCGGGCCCACCACCAGCGCGAGATCCGCGCGGCCCTCCCGGACGTCCGGCAGCGGGTCGTCGGGGTCGATCAGCTTCAGCTCGATCTGGACGCCGGGGTGTTCCGTCCGCAGCCGGGCCACCGCGGGGGCGACCAGTGAGGCGCCCGCCGTGGCGAAGTACCGCACCGACAGCCGGCCCGTGCGCCCCGCCAGCAGATCGGCGAGGGCCGTCTCCGCCTCGGCGACCTGGCGGCTGATGGTGTCCGCGTACTCGGTCAGGAGCAGCCCCGCGGCCGTGGGGCGTACCCCGCGCCCGACCCGTTCCAGCAGGTCCGTGCCGGTCTCCTTCTCCAGCGCGGCGATCTGCTGGCTCACCGCCGAGGGCGTGTAGCCGAGCAGCGTCGCCGCCCCCGTCACCGACCCGCTGCTCACCACGGCCCGCAGCATCTGCATCCGACGCACATCCAACATGTAGGACAGCTTAACGACTCATCCAGAACTCTTCACTTGTCCTCACGCGTTCTGTCGCGGACGGTAGAGCCATGTCTCCCGCCTCCACGCTCCGCATGGCCGTCCTCGCCCTCCTGTGGGGCTCGGGGTTCCTCTGGATCAAGCTCGCTCTCGACCACGGCCTGTCCCCCGCACAGATCACCATCGTCCGGTGCGCGCTGGGCACCGCGACCCTGCTGGCGCTGGCCCGCGCGGCCGGTCAGCGGCTGCCCCGCTCCCGGGCCACCTGGGGCCACCTGGTCGTGGCCGCGCTGTTCTGCAACGCGATCCCGTTCGCCCTGTTCGCGGTGGGTGAGCAGCGCCTGGACTCGGGCATCGCGGGGGTCCTCAACGCCACGACCCCCCTGTGGTCGCTGCTGATCGGCGTCCTGCTGGGCACCGACCGCGGGCTGCGCCCCCTGCGCCTGGCCGGGCTGCTCCTCGGCTTCGCCGGCACGGTGCTGATCTTCGCCCCGTGGCAGCGCTCCGGCCTGCTGAGCTGGAGCGCGCTGGCCCTCCTGGGCGCGGCCGCGAGCTACGCCGTGGCGTTCGCGTACATGGCCCGCAAGCTCACCGACAAGCGGGCCCCGATGGCGATGTCCGCCGCCCAGCTGATGGTCGCGACCGGCTGGACCACCCTGTCCCTGCCGGTCGCCGGCCCGGTCGAGGCGGACCTCACCGCGCTCCTCGCGGTCGCCGCCCTGGGCGTCCTGGGCACCGGCGTGACCTTCTACCTCAACTACCGCCTGATCGCCGACGAGGGCCCGACGTCGGCGGCGACGGTCGGCTACCTCCTGCCGGTGGTCTCGGTGGCCCTGGGCGCGCTGGTCCTGGGTGAGCAGGTCGGGGTCCGGGTGCTGGCAGGCATGGCGATCGTCCTGACGGGCGTCGCCATGACGCGCCCCAGGGCGACGCGGGGCGGTGCGGGGTCCGCGGCCAGCGCGGCGGGGGCCAGCGGGGCGGCGCGGGGCCGTGCCGGGTCCGCGGCCAGCGCCGCGCGGGCCAGTGCGGCGGCGCCGGGGCGTGCCTAGTCCGCGGCCAACGCCGCGCAGGCGACCACGGCGACGCCGGGCCGTATCGAGCCCGTGACCACCGCCGCGCGGGCCACCACGGCAGCGCCGGGCCGTGCCGAGTCCGCAGCCACCACCGCGCAGGCCACCACGGCGGCGCCGGGCCGAATCGAGCCCGCGGCCACCACGGCAGCGCCGGGCCGTGCCGGGTCCGCAGCCACCGCCGCGCAGGCCACCACGGCGGCGCCGGGCCGTATCGAGCCCGCGGTCACCGCCGCGCGGGCCACCGCGGCGGTGCCGGTGCCGGGGCCGAAGAAGGCCTACGCCCCGTAGAACAACGTCTCCACGACCCCCCGCGCCTTGCGCGTGGTGCGCCGGTAGTCGTCCAGCATGTCGCCCACATGCCCGGGGCCGTACCCCAAGTACCGCCCCACCGCGGCCAGTTCACGCGGGTCGGAGGGGAAGGTGTCCCCGGCCCGCCCGCGCACCAGCATCACCGCGTTGCGCACCCGCGTGGCCAGCACCCACGCCTCGTCGAGGGTCTCGGCGTCCTCCCCGGAGACGAGTCCGGCCGCGCGGGCCGCCGCGAGCCCCTCCCGGGTGCGGGTGGTGCGCAGGCCGGGCTCGGAGTGCGCGTGCCGCAACTGCATGAGCTGCACGACCCATTCGACGTCGGACAGCCCGCCCGGCCCGAGCTTGGTGTGCAGCTTGGGGTCGGCGCCGCGAGGCAGCCGCTCGGACTCCATGCGTGCCTTCAGCCGCCGGATCTCCCGTACGGCGTCCTCCCCGAGCCCTCGCTCCGGGTACCGCAGCGGATCGATCAGCTCGATGAAGCGGCGGCCCAGATCCTCGTCGCCCGCGACGACTTCGGCGCGCAGCAGCGCCTGGGACTCCCAACCCAGGGACCACCGGCGGTAGTACGCCTCGTACGACTTCAACGTCCTGACCAGCGGCCCGGACTTGCCCTCCGGGCGCAGGTCGGCGTCGATCAGCAGCGGCGGGTCGGCGCTCGGGATCTGGAGCAGGCGGCGCATCTCGGAGACGACCTTGTTGGCCGCGTCGGACGCGGACCGCTCGGGTACGCCGTTGCGGGGCTCGTGGACGAACAGGACGTCCGCGTCGGAGCCGTAGCCGAGTTCGTGGCCGCCGAAGCGGCCCATGCCGATGACGGCGAACCGGGTCGGCAGGGTGTCGCCCCAGGTGTCCCGCACGACCGCGCGCAGGGTGCCCGCGAGGGTGGCCGCGGTGAGGTCGGAGACGGCGGCGCCGACCCGGTCCACCAGGGCGCCCTGGTCGGCCTCGACGGGCCGGGTCTCGGTGCCGTAGGAGCCGACGATGTCCGCGGCCGCGGTACGGAACAGCTCGCGGCGGCGTACTCCGCGGGCCGCGGTGACCGCCTGCTCGGCGCCGTCCGCGCGCCGGACCGCGGCGAGGATCTCCTGTTCGAGGGCGGCCCGGCCACGCGGGGCGAGCCCGCCGCCGGTGCCGTCGCTGTCGCCGAGCAGCGCCACCGCTTCCGGGGCGCGCATCAGCAGGTCGGGGGCGAGGCGCCCGGCGGACAGGACCCGGGCGAGGTTCTCGGCGGCGGCGCCCTCGTCGCGCAGCAACCGCAGGTACCAGGGTGTCTTGCCCAACGCGTCCGACACCTTGCGGAAGTTGAGCAGACCGGCGTCCGGGTCGGCGGAGTCGGCGAACCAGCCCAGCAGGACGGGCAGGAGGGTGCGCTGGATGGCCGCCTTGCGGGTGACGCCGGAGGCGAGGGCCTCCAGGTGGCGCAGGGCCGCGGCCGGGTCACCGTACCCGAGGGCGACGAGCCGTTCCCGGGCCGCTTCCGGGCTCAACCGGGACTCGCCGGGGGCGAGTTGGGCGACGGCGTCGAGCAGCGGCCGGTAGAAGAGCTTCTCGTGCAGCCGTCGTACGACACTGCTGTGCCGCTTCCACTCGCGGTTCAGCTCGGCGACCGGGTCGGTGCGCAGGCCGAGGGAGCGGCCGATGCGGCGCTGGTCGGCCTCGTCCTCGGGGACGAGGTGGGTGCGGCGCAGCCGGTAGAGCTGGATGCGGTGCTCCATGGTGCGCAGGAAGCGGTAGGCGTCGTCGAGCTGGACGGCGTCGTCGCGACCGACATAGCCGCCGGCGGCGAGCGCCTGGAGCGCGTCGAGGGTGGTGCCGCTGCGCAGCGAGGCGTCGGCGCGGCCGTGCACCAACTGCAGGAGCTGTACGGCGAATTCGACGTCCCTGAGGCCGCCGGGCCCGAGCTTCAGCTCGCGGTCGACCTCCGCCAGGGGGATGTTCTCGACGACCCGGCGCCGCATCTTCTGCACGTCGGCGACGAAGTTCTCGCGCTCGGCGGCCTTCCAGACCAGGGGTTCGAGGGCGGCGACGTACTGCTCGCCGAGTTCGATGTCACCGGCGACCGGGCGGGCCTTGAGAAGGGCCTGGAACTCCCAGGTCTTGGCCCAGCGCTGGTAGTAGGCGAGGTGACTGGCGAGCGTGCGCACGAGAGGGCCGTTGCGGCCCTCGGGGCGGAGGTTGGCGTCGACCGGCCAGATCGACCCCTCCACGGTGGTCTCGGAGCAGATCCGCATCATGTGCGAGGCGAGCTTGGTGGCGGAGCGCAGGGCCTTGCCCTCGTCGGCGCCCTCCACCGCCTCGCCGACGAAGATGACGTCCACGTCGGAGACGTAATTCAGTTCGTGGCCACCGCACTTGCCCATGGCGACGACCGCGAGCCGGCACAGCGCGGCGTCCTCGGGGGCGGCGGCGCGGGCGATGGCGAGGGCGGCGCGCAGGGTCGCGGTGGCGAGGTCGGCGAGCTCGGCGGCGGTCTGGGCGACGTCGGTGGTGCCGCACACGTCACGGGCGGCGATGGACAGCAGACAGCGCCGGTAGGCGACCCGCAGGGCGACGGGGTCCGTGGCCTCGGCCAGTCCCCGCTCGAACTCCTCCACCCCCGGGTGCAGATCGCGCGGCTCGTACATCACCAGCGCCTGCCAGTCGCCCGCGTGCCGGGCCAGATGCTCGGCGAGCGCGGAGGACGCGCCCAGCACTCCCAGCAGCCGGTCCCGCAGGGGCTTGGCCGCTATCACCGTGTCCAGCAGCTCACGGTCGGGCTGGGCCTCCAGGAGCCGTACGAGACCGTGCAGCGCGAGGTCGGGGTCGGCGGTGGCCCCGAGGGCCTCCAGCAGCACCGGGTCGTTGCGTACGGCGGACAGCTCCCCGCTCTCCAGCAGCCGCTCGGCCGCCGAGGGATCGGTGAACCCGTGCCGCAGCAGCCGGCTGAAGGTACTGCTCCTGCGCCCCGGCGCCGTCATCCTCGGCCTCCTCCGATCAAGGTCGTACCTGCCCGAGCCTAACCGGACAGGGGGTGAGAAGCGCCGGGGCGGAGGGAGCGGGGTGACGGGTCCGCGCCACGCCACAGGCACCGGCACCGGCACCGGCACCGGCACCGCGAGCCTCGATCGTCCAGCGGCCGGTGAACGCGGCTCTGTACGGGGCGCCGGAGCGCTCGGGCGTCCATGGCCGGCGGGACCGCCGTACGGGGTGCTTTCGTGTTCTCGGTGGCGCCGCGCACCGTTTTCGGCTTCGGTAAGGGGAGCCGTTCGGCCAGACCCGCGGCGATTCTCCAGGAGGACTAGCGATGGACTTCACGCTCGAAGTGATTCCGCTGCCCGTGAGCGACATCGACCGGGCTCGGGACTTCTACCGGGACAAGGTCGGCTTCCACGTCGACATCGACCAGGAGGTCATGCCGGGCATGCGGATCGTCCAGCTCACGCCCCCGGGCTCGGGCTGTTCGATCGCGCTCGGTGACAGCATCTGGGAGACCATGGACGGCCCCCGCCCGGCCCCCGGCTCCTATCAGGGCCTGCAACTGTGCGTGAGCGACATCAAGGCGGCGCACGCGGAGCTCACCGAGCGCGGTCTGGAGGTGTCCGAGCCGGTCCAGTACACCCCCGACGACGGCGCCACGTTCATGTACTTCCGGGACCCGGACGGCAACGGCTGGGCGATCCAGGAGTACAAGCGCCGGCTGACGGAACCGCTGCACCAGGTGCTGGCCAGGCCGGCGGGCCAGTAGTCCGCGGGCTCCCCCCGTACGCCGAAGGGGCCGGCGGTCCACGACCGCCGGCCCCTTCGTACCGCGCGCGCTACAGCACCGGCAGGTTCTTCCGCAGCTCGAACGCGGTCACCTCGGACCGGTACTCCTCCCACTCCTGCCGCTTGTTGCGCAGGAAGAAGTCGAAGACGTGCTCGCCCAGCGTCTCGGCGACCAGGTCGCTGCGCTCCATCAGGGTCAGGGCCTCGCCCAGGTTCTGGGGCAGGGGCTCGATGCCCATGGCGCGGCGCTCGGCGTTCGACAGGGCCCAGACGTCGTCCTCGGCGCCCGGCGGAAGCTCGTAGCCCTCCTCGACGCCCTTGAGACCGGCGGCCAGCAGGAGGGCGTAGGCGAGGTACGGGTTGGCGCCGGAGTCGAGGGAGCGGACCTCGATGCGGGCCGAGCCGGTCTTGCCGGGCTTGTACATCGGGACGCGGACCAGGGCCGAGCGGTTGTTGTGGCCCCAGCAGATGTAGGAGGGGGCCTCGCCGCCGGCGCCGGCGGTGCGCTCGGTGCCGCCCCAGATGCGCTTGTAGGAGTTGACCCACTGGTTGGTGACCGCGGAGATCTCCGCCGCGTGCTTGAGCAGGCCCGCGATGAAGGAGCGGCCGACCTTGGAGAGCTGGTACTCCGAGCCCGACTCGTAGAACGCGTTGCGGTCGCCCTCGAAGAGGGAGAGGTGGGTGTGCATGCCCGAGCCGGGGTGCTCCGAGAACGGCTTCGGCATGAAGGTCGCCTGGACGCCCTGCTCCAGCGCCACCTGCTTCATCACCAGGCGGAACGTCATGATGTTGTCGGCCGTGGAGAGCGCGTCGGCGTAGCGCAGGTCGATCTCCTGCTGGCCGGGGGCGCCCTCGTGGTGGGAGAACTCGACCGAGATGCCCATCGACTCCAGCATGGTGATCGCCTGGCGGCGGAAGTCCATGCCGATGTTCTGCGGGGTGTGGTCGAAGTAGCCGGAGTTGTCGGCCGGGGTGGGGCGCGAGCCGTCCAGCGGGCGGTCCTTCAGCAGGAAGAACTCGATCTCCGGGTGGGTGTAGAAGGTGAAGCCCAGGTCGGAGGTGCGGGCCAGGGCGCGCTTGAGCACGTACCGCGGGTCGGCGAAGGACGGGGAGCCGTCCGGCATCAGGATGTCGCAGAACATCCGGGCGGTGCCGGGAGCCTCCGCGCGCCACGGCAGGACCTGGAAGGTCGAGGGGTCCGGCTTGGCGATCATGTCGGACTCGTAGACCCGGGCGAAGCCCTCGATCGCGGAGCCGTCGAAGCCGATGCCCTCGTCGAAAGCCTGTTCCAGCTCGGCCGGCGCCACGGCGACGGATTTGAGGAAGCCCAGCACGTCCGTGAACCACAGGCGTACGAACCGGATGTCCCGCTCCTCCAACGTACGGAGCACGAACTCCTGCTGCTTGTCCATCTAGCTTCCCCATCCTTGCTGGTCAGGCCGCCTGTCTCGGGTCCCGTGCGAGACGGACCGGACACCTGAGCATCCCACCACAACACCATTTCATCCGTGTTGCGGACCATGATCGGCGGGCCGACCCCTGAGCGAACGCCCCACGTACGGCAGGTGTACTGTTCCGCCGCCCATCTTGCCTGCTCGCACCCCCATCCGTAATGCCGGACGGGCCGGAACCTGCCGCGCGGTGATCACCGGCTCTTCGGCCATTCTGCGCCCTCCCTTTCTAAGAGCACCCCCTTCCCCATTACCATCAGCGGACCCGATCGGCCCTCCTTACCCAGAAGGACACCTCCCATGGGCTCCGCCAAGAACAAGAACTCCGCCGAGCGCAAGGCGCGAATAGCGGAGATGCGGCGTGCCGAACAGGCCCGCGAGCGCCGCAACCGGCTCCTGACGATCGCGGCGAGCGTGGTCGTCGTCACCGGTCTCGTCGTGGGCGGTGTCGTGCTCGTGCAGTCGCAGGACGACGACGGCGGCTCGGTGGCCGACTCCAGCAACCCGGGGCACTGGACCACGGGCAAGGACGGCGTGAAGACCTGGTCGGCGAAGCTCAGCCAGACCCATGTCACCAAGACCGTGAAGTACCCGATGACGCCCCCGGCCGGCGGTGACCACGACGCCCGCTGGATGAACTGCAACGGCGACGTCTACACCAAGGAACTCAACGACATGAACGCCGTGCACTCGCTGGAGCACGGCTCGGTCTGGGTGACGTACACCTCCAAGGCCAAGAAGGCCGACGTGGACGCGCTGGCGGCGAAGGTGAAGAAGACGCCGTACACGCTGATGAGCCCGTACGAGAAGCAGGCGGCCCCGATCATGCTGACGGCGTGGGGCCACCAGCGGACGGTGACGAGCGCCGACGACCCGAACATGGCGAAGTTCTTCGAGAAGTTCGTCCAGGGTGAGCAGACACCGGAGAAGGGTGCGGCGTGCACGGGCGGTCTGTCGTAGTGCGCAAGGCCGGCTGGATCGCCTCGGCCGCGGCGGCGGTACTCGTCGCGGCCGGCGGGATCACCTACGCCGTCGCCGAGGACGGCGGCTCCGGCGACACCCCGACCGCGGACTCCGCGGACGCCGGGTTCGCCCGCGACATGGCGGTGCACCACCAGCAGGCGGTGGAGATGTCGTTCATCGTCCGCGACCGCACGAAGAACGAGGACGTGCGGCTGCTCGCGTACGACATCGCGCAGACCCAGGCCAACCAGCGCGGCATGCTGCTGGGCTGGCTGGACCTGTGGGAGTTGCCGAAGGTGTCCTCGGACCCGCCGATGACCTGGATGGACATGGGCGGCATGGCCTCCGGCGAGGACGGCGCGCTGATGCCGGGGATGGCGACCAACACCGAGATGGCGAAGCTGCGCAAGCTCAGCGGCAAGCAGGCCGAGGTCTTCTATCTCCAGTTGATGACCGACCATCACAAGGGCGGTATCCACATGGCCGAGGCCTGTGTCGAGCGCTGCACGGTGAAGGTGGAGAAGCAGATCGCGCAGGGCATGGTCAACGGGCAGGAATCGGAGATCCAGTTGATGGCGGACATGCTCCGGGAGCGGGGCGCGAAGGCCCGCCCATAGAGGGTTAACCCTCGGTCCGAGCCGTGTCCCAACCCTCAAATGGCGTGGTCATTAGGTTAATTGGGCTCCTCTTGGGGCTCGTATTCCCCTGACATGAACGGTTCGTCGAAAGAGTGACCACCGTCGAGTGATCCACTCGAGACGAACCGCACCCAGGGGGTTCCATGAGATCCAACCGTGTCGCGACGCGCGCCGGTGTGAGCATGGCAGCGACACTGCCCATGATCGTCGGCGCGCTCGCGCTCGGCATACCCGCGGCGCACGCCGCGGACGGCCCCGCCCGGGACACGCTGGCCGGGACCAGGCCCGCGTGGGCCACGGCCAAGGCCGACAAGGGCGCCACGGCGGACACCTCCCAGGTCTCCGCCCGGGTCTATCTCGCCGGCCGGGACGCGGCCGGCCTCGCCGCGTACGCGAAGGCCGTCTCCGACCCGTCCTCGGCGTCGTACGGCAAGCACCTGAGCGCGCGGCAGGCGCAGGCCCGCTTCGGCGCGACGAAGGCCCAGGTGGCGGCGGTGAGGTCCTGGCTGACGTCGGCGGGTCTGAAGGTCACCGGCGTCACGCGGCACTACGTCTCCGTCTCCGGTGACGTGGCCGCCGCCGAGAAGGCGTTCGGGACCCAGCTGCACAACTACGCCAAGGGATCGAAGACTTACCGCGCGCCCGCGAAGGCGGCCTCCGCGCCGGGGAGCCTGAACGGTGCCGTCCTGACCGTCACCGGCCTGGACAACGCGCCGCACAAGGCGAGCAGCAAGGACCAACTGCCGCCGCCGGACGCCGTGTTCAAGAACGCCGGGCCGTTCTCCTCGTACTACGGCTCGAAGATCGCGAGCACCCTGCCCGAGGCCTACGGCTCGAAGATCCCGTACGCCGTCAAGGGCTACACGGGCAAGCAGCTGCGCGCCGCCTACGGCGCGGGCACGTACACCGGCAAGGGGGTTCGCGTCGCCATCACCGACGCCTACGCCTCCCCGACCATCGCCTTCGACGCGGCCACCTACGCGAAGAAGAACGGCGACGCGGCCTACAAGAGCAGCCAGCTCAAGCAGGTCCTGCCGAAGAACTACACCAGGACCGAGGAGTGCGGGGCGGCCGGCTGGTACGGCGAGGAGACCCTCGACGTCGAGGCCGTGCACGCGGTCGCGCCGGACGCGAACATCACGTACGTGGGTGCCGCGTCCTGCTACGACGACGACCTGCTCGACTCGCTCAGCAAGGTCGTCGACGACCACCTGGCCGACATCGTCTCCAACTCCTGGGGCGACATCGAGGCCAACCAGACGCCGGACCTCGCGGCCGCCTACGACCAGGTCTTCCAGTTCGGCGCGGTCGAGGGCATCGGCTTCTACTTCTCCTCCGGCGACAACGGTGACGAGGTCGCCAACACCGGGACGAAGCAGGTCGACACCCCGGCCAACTCGGCGTGGGTGACGGCGGTCGGCGGTACCTCCCTCGCCGTCGGCAAGGGCGACAAGTACCAGTGGGAGACCGGCTGGGGCACCGAGAAGGCCACGCTGTCCGCGGACGGCAAGAGCTGGACCGACTTCCCCGGCGCGTTCACCTCGGGCGCGGGCGGCGGCACCAGCAAGACGGTCGCCGAGCCCTTCTACCAGAAGGGGGTCGTCCCGGACGCGCTCGCGACGGCCAACAACGCCGCCGGCAACCGTGTCGTGCCGGACATCGCGGCGGTCGCCGACCCGAACACCGGTTTCCTGGTGGGCCAGACGCAGACCTTCCCGGACGGCTCGCAGCGGTACAGCGAGTACCGCATCGGCGGCACCTCGCTGGCCTCGCCGGTGATCGCGGCCGTGCAGGCGCTCGCCCAGCAGGCGCGGGGCGGCAAGGCGATCGGGTTCGCGAACCCGTCGATCTACGCGAAGTACGGCTCGAAGGCCTTCCACGACGTCACGGACAACCCGACGGGCTCCGGACTCGCGGTGGCGCGCGTCGACTACACCAACGGCTTCGACGCCGGCGACGGGCTGAGCACCTCGGTCCGCAGCCTCGGCAAGGACAGCTCGCTGTCCGCGGTCAAGGGCTACGACGACGTCACCGGCGTGGGTACGCCCGCGAACGGTTACGTGCAGTCGTTCAGGCGGCACTGACCCGGACGACGTACGTCCGTGAGGGCCCGGTCCCGAAGGCGAGCACCTTCGGGACCGGGCCCTCACGCACGCCCCGCCTACCGTCGCGACCCGGGATCCGTCCGCTCACGGCGGCCGATCATCACGTGGCTCACGACACCCGCGACCAGCAGCACAACCCCGGCGACGAGGAACGGCAGCGGCGCGTACTCCTCGGTGCAGCTCTGCCCGCCCGGCAGCGCGTGGCACACCTCTCCCGGGCCGCCCCGGTTCAGGTGGGCGAGGTGGAACAGCGGCAGGGACAGCCCCGAGACGGCGCCCACGACAGCGCGTGCGGGCCCGGTGCGCAGCAGAGCCACCGCGGCCGACGCGGCGAGTACGACGAAGGCCGCGCCCACCGTCAGGATCGCCGCGAGACCGACGCCGGCGCACGCTCCCACGAGGAGCCAGGCCAGGAACCAGCCCCATCCCGCCGTACGGCTCGGACCGTCATCGCTCATGCCGCTCGCCCCGCCCCCGGTCGTGGCGCTCATGCCGCTCATGGCGCTCGTCCAGGGGGAGGGTAGAGGGCGGGAGTAAGGGGCGAGGGTAAGAGCCCCGTCCACCCCCAGCCCATCGCGTCGCTCTGACGATTACACTGATCCCGTGACTGCCTCGAACTTCTGGTCCATCTATCAGCACGGGTTCGCACGCGTCGCCGCGTGCACGGGGCACACCGTCCTCGCGGACCCGCCCGCCAACGCCGAAGCGGTACTGCGACACGCGCGCCGGTGCTCCGAGGAGGGGGTCGCGGTCGCCGTCTTCCCCGAGTTGGGGCTGTGCGGCTACTCCATCGAGGACCTGCTCCTCCAGGACGCGCTGCTCGACGAGGTCGACACGGCGCTCGCGGAGGTGGTCGCCGGGTCGGCCGACCTGCTCCCGGTGCTGGTCGTCGGCGCCCCGCTGCGCTACCGCAACCGGGTCTACAACTGCGCGGTGATCGTGCACCGCGGCCGGGTCCTCGGGGTCGTGCCGAAGTCGTACCCGCCCAACTACCGGGAGTTCTACGAGCGTCGGCAGATCGGCGACGGCGCCGACGAGCGCGGCGGGTCGATCCGCCTGGGCGGTTCGGTCGTCCCGTTCGGCGTGGACCTGCTGTTCGAGGCCGCCGACGTCCCCGGTCTGGTGCTGCACGCGGAGATCTGCGAGGACATGTGGGTGCCGGTGCCACCCAGCGCGGAGGCCGCTCTCGCCGGAGCCACCGTCCTGGTCAACCTCTCCGGCAGCCCCATCACGGTCGGCCGGGCCGAGGACCGCAAGCTGCTGTGCCGCTCGGCGTCCTCCCGCTGCCTCGCCGCGTACGTGTACGCGGCGGCCGGACTCGGTGAGTCGACGACCGACCTGTCCTGGGACGGCCAGGCCATGGTCTACGAGAACGGTGTGCTGCTGGCCGAGACCGAGCGGTTCCCGCTGGGCGACGAGTACGCGGTGGCCGACGTGGACCTGGACCTGCTGCGGCAGGAGCGGATGCGGATGGGCTCGTTCGACGAGAACCGGCGCACCCATCGGACGCGGGCCGGGGACTTCCGGACGGTGTCGTTCGAACTCGACCCGCCCGCGGGCGACCTGGGCCTGAGGCGCCGTCTGGAGCGCTTCCCGTTCGTCCCGGCCGACGCCGACCGGCTCGCCCAGGACTGCTACGAGGCCTACAACATCCAGGTCGCCGGCCTCCAGCAGCGGCTCGCGGCGATCGGCGGCCCGAAGGTGGTCATCGGCGTCTCCGGCGGTCTGGACTCCACCCACGCGCTGATCGTGGCCGCCCGCGCGATGGACCGGGCGGGGCGTCCGCGCAGCGACATCCTCGCCTGGACGCTGCCCGGCTTCGCCACCAGCGACCACACCAAGGACAACGCCCACCGCCTGATGCGGGCCCTCGGCGTCACCGCGGCCGAGCTGGACATCACCCCGACCGCCCGGCTGATGCTGAAGGAGATGGGCCACCCCTTCGCCTCCGGCGAGCCGGTCTACGACGTCACCTTCGAGAACGTCCAGGCAGGCCTGCGCACCGACTACCTGTTCCGCCTCGCCAACCAGCGCGGCGGCATCGTGCTCGGCACCGGTGACCTCTCCGAGCTGGCGCTCGGCTGGTCCACGTACGGCGTGGGCGACCAGATGAGCCACTACAACGTCAACTCGGGCGTGCCGAAGACGCTGATGCAGCACCTGATCCGGTGGGTCATCAGCAGCGAGCAGTTCGACGAGGAGACCGGTGACATCCTCGCCGCGATCCTCGACACCGAGATCAGCCCGGAACTCGTACCGGGCGAGGAGATGCAGTCCACCGAGTCGAAGATCGGCCCGTACGCGCTGCACGACTTCACGCTCTTCCACGTCCTGCGCTACGGCTTCCGGCCCTCGAAGATCGCCTTCCTGGCCTGGCACGCCTGGCACGACGAGAAGTCCGGCGACTGGCCGCCGAACTTCCCCGAGGCCAAGCGGGTGACCTACGACCTGCCGGAGATCCGGCGGTGGCTGGAGGTGTTCTGCCGCCGCTTCTTCGCGTTCGCGCAGTTCAAGCGATCGGCCATGCCGAACGGGCCGAAGGTGTCGGCGGGCGGTTCCCTGTCCCCACGGGGCGACTGGCGGGCCCCGTCGGACAGCTCGGCGGCAGCGTGGCTACGGGATCTCGAACGGTTCGACTGAGCGCGCGGGGCCTGCCCCTGCTGGGGGTTCCGCCTGGGCCTCGGGGGCCGGGGTGCCTCACCTTCGGGCGAGGGGGCGGAATGGCGGCGGCCTACGCTACCGAGGGCTCGGTGGACGGCCCTCGGGGGGCCGGGGTGCCTCACCCTCGGGCTAGGGGCGCGCGGACGGGCGGTAGCGCAGGCCATCGCCCGTCCACCGCCAGACCGGCGCACCGGCCCGCCCCGCTCCCCTCAGTGCTCCACCCTCTCCGCGACCCGCGGGCTGTGCACCGCGACCAGCCGTCCGCCGCCAGACCCTCGCGCGGGCCCGCGTCGGTCCACGGCGTACGCCGTCGCCGCGACGCCCAGGCCGAGGACGGCCAGGGCCGCGCCCGCCAGGGCCGGGGACGTGGCGCCGAAGCCCGCGGCCAGGGTCAGGCCGCCGATCCAGGCGCCGCCGGCGTTGGCCAGGTTGAAGGCGGCCTGGTTGGCGGAGGAGGCGAGGGAGGGGGCGCTGGACGCCTTCTCCATGACCATCAGCTGGAGCGGGGAGCCCGTGACGAAGGCGGCCGTGCCGAGCAGGACGACCGCCAGGGCCGCGCTCCACGCCGTCGTCATGAGCACCGGGAACAGGGCCAGGACCAGGGCCAGCGAGGCCAGTCCCGCGAACAGCGTGCCGCGCATCGCGTGGTCGGCCAGCCGTCCGCCCAGCAGGTTGCCGATCGTCGCGCCGACGCCGAACAGCGCGAGCAGCAGCGTCACACTCCCCCCGGCGAAACCGGCGGAGTCCGTCAGCATCGGCGTGATGTAGCTGTACGCGGCGAAGAGCGCGCCGAACCCGGCGACGGTCGTGCCGAGGGCGAGCCAGACGGGAAGGGACCTCAGGGCCGCCAGCTCACCGCGCAGACCGCCGCCGGAAGCCGCCGCCGCCTTGTCGTGCGGAATCAGCGACGCGAGGGACCCGATCGCGGCGAGGCCGATCGCGCTGACGCCGAGGAAGGTCGCCCGCCACCCCCACTGCTGTCCCATGAGCGTGGCGACCGGCACCCCCGCGATGTTGGCGACGGTCAGTCCGAGGAACATCAGGGAGACCGAGCGGGCCCTGCGCTCCGGCGCGACCATGCCGGTGGCGACGACCGCGCCGACCCCGAAGAACGCGCCGTGCGGCAGACCGCTCACGAAGCGGGCCGCCAGCAGCCAGTCGTAGTCGGGCGCGAAGGCGGAGGCCGCGTTGCCCGCGACGAACAGTGCCATCAGTCCGATCAGAACGGTCCGGCGGGACATGCGGGCGGTGACGGCGGCGAGCAGCGGGGCGCCGATGACGACGCCCAGGGCGTACGCGGAGACCAGGTGACCGGCGGTGGGTATCGAGACGTGCAGGTCGTCCGCGACATCGGGCAGCAGCCCCATCATCACGAACTCGGTGGTGCCGATACCGAAGGCGCCGACGGCGAGCGCCAGCAGGGCCAGGGGCATGAAAAAGGGGCCTTTCCAGAGCGGGTTCCACAGCATATGTTCATCTGCGGAACAAAGCCCATCGGGCCCCGTATTCCATCCGGTCAGGACGACGTGTCGACCTTCACACGGGCCGCCACCGGAAGGTGGTCGCTCCCCGTCTCCGGCAGGGTCCACGAGCTCTCCGGCTCGATCCCCTTCACCAGGATCTGATCGATCCGCGCCATCGGGAACGACGCCGGCCAGCTGAACCCGAACCCGCTGCCCGCCGCCCCCTGCGTGGAGCGCATCTGCGCGGTCACGGCGTTGAGCGCGCGGTCGTTCATCGTGCCGTTGAGGTCGCCGAGCAGCACCACCCGCGACAGCGACTCGTCGGCGATGGCCTCGCCGAGCGCGTCGGCGCTCTTGTCGCGCTGCCGGGCGGTGAACCCGGCCTTCATCTTGACCCGCACCGAGGGCAGGTGGGCGACGTAGACCGCGACCTGCCCCTCCGGCGTCGCCACGGTGGCCCGCATCGCACGCGTCCAGCCCAGCTTGATGTCGACGGGCTGCACGCCGGACAGCGGGTACCTGCTCCACAGCCCGACGGTGCCCTGCACCGAGTGGTACCGGTACGTCCCCGCCAGCGCCTTCTCGTACGTCGGCACCGCCGCCGAGGTCAGCTCCTCCAGCGCCACCACGTCCGCCCCGGACGCGGCCACGTCCCGGGCGGTGCCGGCCGGGTCGGGGTTGTCGGCGTTGACGTTGTGCGTGGCCACCGTGAGGTCACCGCCGGAGCCGGTCTTGTCGGTGACCAGCCCGCCGAAGAGGTTGAGCCACACGACCGCCGGGAGCACCACGGCGATCAGGGCGGTCGCCGACTTGCGTACGACGGCGAGGACCAGCAGCACCGGCACGGCCACGCCCAGCCAGGGCAGGAAGGTCTCGGTGAGACTGCCGAGGTTGCCGATGCGGTTGGGGATGCGCGAGTGGACCAGCATCACCAGCGCCAGGAGCCCCGCCAGCGCCGCGAGGACGAGACCGCGGCGCCAGATTCTCGCGTCGCCCCGCCAGCCGCCGACGACCCGGTCGATCAGGCGCCGGAGCCTGGAGCCCCGACGCTCGGGGTCCGAGCCGCCGTTGTCCGTCTCCTCCATGTACGCCTGCTGCGCCATACCGCGATCGCCTCACTGCCTGCCGTGCATCCGTCCGTCCCCCCGCACAAGACCCTAGGGGATGATCGGTTCCGATCCCGCCGTCCCATGACGGCCGTACCCCTACGAGCACGAACAAGTCGGCGCCCGCAGTTCCGGCGTCGGGTGCAGAAAGCGCCCTCTGTGACGAAACGCGCACACGGCCGCTACGGCGTGGGCGAACTGACGGACGGTGAGCTGACGGGCCGTAGCCCCTGGAGCACGCTGTCGACGACCAGTTCGGAGAGCCCCTCGGGCAGGTCGGCGTCGGGCTGCATGATCGTGCGGAACAGCATGGGCCCGACCAGCAGGTCGTTGAGGAGTTCGACGTCGAGGTCGGTGCGGAGTTCGCCGTTGACCTGACCGCGGCGCAGGATGGCGTACTGCTTCTGCCGGCGCGGGGTGACGACGATCGCGTGGTAGGCCTCCCAGAGCTTGGGGCTGCTCTTCATCTGGGCGAAGACACTGCGCAGCAGCGCCGACGACCGGGTCATCAGGCCGCGTTGGCGCAACTGCTCCAGGATCGCGACGAGGTCGTCGCGCATGGAGGTGCCCGGGAGGTCGGGGTCGGGCGGCTCGGTGGCGCGGACGACGTCGACGAAGAGTTCCTCCTTGCCGCTCCAGCGCCGGTAGATGGTGGCCTTGCCGACGCCCGCGGTCCGGGCGATGCGCTCGATGGACAGCTCCGCGAGCGGCACGCCCTCCTCCAGGAGCTTCAGCACGCCCTCGACGATGGCGCGCTCCACGGCCTCGCTGCGGGGGCGGCCCCGCACGGGGGCCGCTTGCCGGGGGTGGCCTTCGGCGAGGCTGCTCACGTCGCTGGATCCCTTCTGTCTCCTCGGACGATTGTCCCCCGGGCGCGGTCCCACCCGCAGGCCGCCTCTACTCCGCCGCGACCAACTTCCGTCCCTCCTCGTCCTTCTGGACGGCCGGCGGCTTGCCCGGCAGGAACAGCGCCACCACGACGGCGCCGACGACCGCGACGCCCGCTCCCCACAGCGCGGTGACGTGCATGGCGTGCAGGAACGCGTCGTGGGCGGGGCCGACGAGCGCGCGGCCGTCGGGGCCGAGCTTCGCGGCGACGCCGAGGGTGGCCTCGATGGACTCGCCCGCGGTGTGGCGCAGGTTCTGCGGCAGCGTGCCGAGCTTGTCCTCGATGCCGTTGCGGTAGGCCGTGGACAGCACCGAGCCGAGCACGGCGATGCCGAGGGCGCCGCCGACCTGGCGGAAGGTGTTGCTGAGCGCGGAGGCGGAGCCGGCCTTCTCGCGGGGCAGGGCCTGCATGATGACGACGCTGACCGGGGTCATGATGTGCGCCATGCCGGCACCCATGAGGAAGAAGACGACCTCGAGGATCCAGATCGGGGTGTCCGCCTCGAACCCGGCGAACGCGGCGAGGGTCGCGGCGATGACGAGCAGTCCGGCGGTGGTGGTGGCCTTGTTGCCGAACCGGTCGACGACGAGCCGGGCCCGGGGCGCGAACACCATCTGCGCGGCGGCCAGCGGCAGCATCAGCAGACCCGTCTCCAGCGGCGAGTACCCGCGCACGCTCTGGGTGTAGAAGACGGAGAAGAACGTCACGCCCATCAGCGCGAAGAAGACCAGCGCGATGGCGGCGATCGCGGCGGAGAACACCTTGTTCTGGAAGTAGGTGACGTCGATCGAGGGGTGGTCGGTGCGCTTCTCGAAGACGACGAAGGCGACGAGCACGGCGAGACCGGCGCCGATCGTGGAGAGCACGGTGGCGTCCGTGAAGTCGGCGAGCTGGCCGCCCTTGATGATGCCGTAGACCAGCAGGACCAGGCCGACGACGGACAGCACGACACCGATCGGGTCGACGCGGCCGGGGTTCGGGTCGCGCGAGTCCGGGACCAGCCACAGCATCAGGGCGAGGGCGAGCAGCACGATCGGGACGTTGATGAGGAAGACGGACCCCCACCAGAAGTGGTCGAGGAGCACGCCTCCGGTGATCGGGCCTATGGCGATGGCGAGTCCGACGCCGCCGGCCCAGATGCCGATGGCCTTGGGCTGCTCCTCGCGCTCGAAGACGTTCATCAGCACGGCGAGGGTGGCGGGCATCACGAAGGCCGCGCCGAATCCCATCACCGCACGGAACGCGATCAGCTCGGTCGGCGATCCGGCGCTGGCGGCGAGGGCGGAGCCGATGCCGAACAGGACGAGCCCGCCGAGCAGCACCTTCTTGCGCCCGAGCCGGTCGCCGAGGAGCCCGGCGCTGAAGAGCAGTCCCGCGAAGACGAGCGTGTAGGAGTTGATCGCCCACTCCAGCTCGCTCTGGGTGGCGCCCAGACCGGTCGGGGCGGGGGTGGAGATCGTCTTGATCGCGACGTTCAGGATCGAGTTGTCGAGCACCACGATCAGCAGGCTGAGCATCAGCACGCCGAGGATCGCCCAGCGGCGCCGGTGCACGGCTTCCGGGATACGGGGGCCGGCGAGGGCCGGGTCGGCAGGAGAAGTCATGGGGTCGAGCGTAGCCCCTTTTCGATACGGCACCGTCTCGTATCGGAATCTTTTACGGAGACCTTAAGAACAGCCCTAGGACCTCAGGCCTACGTCGCTCGAGGCGTGAGCGATGTCCCGTGCCCCGCTCTGGCCGCGCGTGGCACGAGGTGCCACCATGGAGGTGGTCCGGGGACGCCGTCAGGGCGCCTCGAGATGACGAAGGAGCCGTTGCCATGACGCAGCTTTCGGCTGCCCAGACGAAGCCCTCCGACGGCAGCAAGGCGCTGTACGGGGGGAAGGGCACCCGCCGCATCACCGTTCGCGACATCGCCCTCGCCAAGGAGCGGGGCGAGAAGTGGCCCATGCTCACCGCCTACGACGCGATGACCGCGTCCGTCTTCGACGAGGCCGGCATCCCGGTCATGCTCGTCGGCGACTCCGCGGGCAACTGTCACCTCGGCTACGAGTCGACGGTGCCCGTCACCCTCGACCAGATGACGATGCTGGCCGCGGCCGTCGTGCGGGGCACCTCCCGCGCCCTGATCGTCGGTGACCTCCCCTTCGGTTCGTACCAGGAGGGCCCGGTCCAGGCACTGCGTTCGGCCACCCGGCTGATCAAGGACGCCGGGGTCGGCGCGGTCAAGCTCGAGGGCGGCGAGCGTTCCCACGAGCAGATCCGCCTCCTGGTCGAGGCCGGCATCCCCGTGATGGCCCACATCGGCCTCACCCCGCAGTCCGTCAACGCCATGGGCTACCGCGTCCAGGGCCGCGGCGAGGAGGCAGCCGCGCAGCTGCTGCGCGACGCCAAGGCCGTGCAGGACGCGGGCGCCTTCGCGGTCGTCCTGGAGCTGGTCCCCGCGGAGCTGGCGGCCGAGGTCACCCGCACCCTGCACATCCCGACGGTCGGTATCGGCGCGGGCGCGGAGACGGACGCGCAGGTCCTGGTCTGGACCGACATGCTGGGTCTGACCGGGGGGCGGGTCCCGAAGTTCGTGAAGCAGTACGCGAACCTCCGGGAGGTCATGGGCAACGCGGCGAAGGCGTTCGCGGAGGACGTGGTGGGCGGGACGTTCCCGCTCGAGGAGCACAGCGTCCACTAGAGCCACTGCGGTACCACGGCGGCCCGCCGATCTTCCCCCGTCGGCGGGCCGCTGCCGTTGGTGCGCCTGAACCGGCGCCCCGCCCTCGCGGATGTGGTTGCCGCCGTCGTGGTCCTTCACTTGATGGTGGCGGCCGTCGTCGGTGAGGGAAACCGCTGCTGTCGGTCGTATGTCGGCGCTGTCAGCCGCCTGTCGGTCGTTTGTCAGTGGGGCCTGACACCGTCCTGCCCATGACGCGAATCGACAACAAGCCCAGCGGCGCCGACATCGCCGTGACCGTGCGGGGGCTGGTGAAGCACTACGGCGAGACCAAGGCACTCGACGGCGTGGACCTGGAGGTGCGGGAGGGCACCGTCATGGGTGTCCTCGGGCCCAACGGTGCCGGCAAGACCACCCTCGTCCGCATCCTGTCCACCCTGCTCACGCCCGACTCCGGACAGGCCACGGTCGCCGGGTACGACGTCGTACGGCAGCCCCGGCAGCTCAGGCGGGTCATCGGACTCACCGGGCAGTACGCCTCCGTGGACGAGAAGCTCCCCGGGTGGGAGAACCTGTACATGATCGGGCGCCTCCTCGACCTGCCCCGCAAGGAGGCCCGGACCCGCGCCGACGAGCTGCTGGAGCGCTTCTCGCTCACCGACGCCGCCAAGCGCCCGGCGAGCACCTACTCCGGCGGTATGCGGCGCCGGCTCGACCTCGCCGCCTCCATGATGGGCCGCCCGGCCGTGCTCTACCTCGACGAGCCCACCACCGGGCTCGACCCCCGCACCCGCAACGAGGTGTGGGACGAGGTCAAGCGGATGGTCGGGGACGGCGTCACCGTCCTGCTGACCACCCAGTACATGGAGGAGGCCGAGCAGCTCGCCGACGAGCTGACGGTCGTCGACCGCGGCCAGGTCATCGCCGGCGGCCGCATCGAGGAGCTGAAGGCCAAGGTCGGGGGCCGGACCCTGCGGGTACGCCCCGTCGACCCGCTGCAGCTGCGGCCGCTCGCCTCCCACCTCGACGGGCTCGGCATCACCGGCCTCGCCACCACCACCCTGGACCTCGACGCCGGGTCCCTGCTGGTGCCGATCCTCAGCGACGAGCAGCTGACCGCCGTGGTCGGCGCGGTCACCGCGCGCGGGGTCACGCTCTCCGCCATCACCACCGAACTCCCCAGCCTGGACGAGGTGTTCCTGTCCCTCACCGGCCACCGCGCGAGCGCCCCGCAGGACGCCGTGCCCGCCGACGACCGCGAGGAGGTCGCCGTATGAGCGCCACCACCACCCCCGTCCCCGCCATCGCCGACGACGCCCATATCTCGCTGCGGGGGCATCTGCGGCACACCGGCGCCCTGATCCGCCGCAACCTGCTCTGGATCCGTCAGGACCCGGAGTCGATGGCCGACGCGCTGCTGATGCCGGTCATCTTCACCCTGCTGTTCGTGTTCGTCTTCGGCGGCTCGATCGGGCAGGCGCTGGGCGGCGGGCAGGACCAGTACGTGCAGTACGTCATCCCGGGCATGATCGCGATGATGAGCATGACGCTGTCGCAGGGCGTCGGCACCGGGTTCAGCCAGGACTTCAACTCCGGTGTCATGGACCGCTTCCGCTCGCTGCCGATCGGGCGCGGCTCGGTGCTCTTCGCGAAGATCTCCGTGGAGCTCATGCGGATGCTGTTCGCGACCACCGTGCTGATGCTGGTCTCCGTCGCCGTCGGCTTCGACATCACCAACTGGGGCGGTCTGCTGGCCACCGTGGCACTGTCCACGGCGTTCGCCTCCTCGATCATGTGGGTGTTCCTCACCCTCGGCGTGATCATGAAGAGCGCGCAGTCCGTGCAGGCGATGGGCTTCCTGGTGCTGTTCCCGCTCCAGTTCGGCTCCTCGATCTTCGCGCCGACGACGTCGATGCCGGGCTGGCTCCAGGCGTTCACCGACTACAACCCGCTGTCCACACTCGCGGACGCGGCGCGCGGGCTGATGGTGGGCGGCCCGGTCGCCCACGACCTGTGGGTGACGCTCGGCTGGTCGGTGGCGATCACCGCCGTGATGGCACCGGTCGCGATCCACAAGTTCAAGACGAAGAGCTGACGGCCGGCGTCGGTTCCGCGTCGTCAGACCAGGGCGGTGGCCTCCGAGGGCGAGAGGCCGCCGCCCTCCGCGTACGCCGCCTCGAATGCCGCGTCGCCGAGCGCGGACCGCGCGAACCGCGCGGCCCGGGTGTACGCCTCACGTTCGATGGAGGTGGCCACATGGGAGGGCGGCAGCATCGCGCGCGCGGCCCCCAGCAGGCGCGCCGCGTCACGGGCGGCCCCGCCGTCGTCGTCGCGGGCGGCCAGGGCGATCGCCGCGACCGTCAGGTACAGCGGGCGCATGTACGGGGCGATGGCCTCGGACAGCGGGTCGTCGGCCCGCTCCAGGGCTTGGCGGGCCTTGTCCAGGCAGACGTCGTAGCGGCCACCGACCGCCTCCACCCAGGCCTCCGAGCCGAGGATGAACGCGTCGAAGACGACGAAGTGGGAGATGGTGAACTCCTCGCGCAGCAGCCTCAATTGCTCGCGCGCCTCCGCCACCCGCCCGCTCAGGGCGAGATGCCCGGCGAGGAACATCCGGGCGGCCGGCATGGCCTCGTTGCCCGCGCCGTCCCGCCGCTCGATCACCTCGCGCAGGAGCCGCTCGGCCCGCTCGGCCTCGCCCGCCTCCATGAGGGCGCTGCCGAGCCGGGCGCCGAGCACCGCCCTCTGGGCGCGGGCGCCGAGCCGCTCGGCCCGCTCCATCGCCGCCTCGTAGTCGGCGGCGGCCGCCAGGTACTCGCCGGCGCGCTCCCGGGCCTCGCCGCGCGCGGACAGCGCCTCGGCGGTGCCCCAGGCGTCGCCGAGGCGCTCGAAGAGCGCCAGCGACTCGTCGGCGTCGCGGGCGGCGTCACCCGCCCAGTCGGCGCGGTTGGCGAGGAGGTTGGCCCGCAACTGGAGGGCGCCCGCGAGCTCCCACTCCATGCCGGGTGTCGCTCGGCAGGTGCGGATGGCGGCGTCGAGGATGCCGGGCAGCCGGTGCACTCCCCCGGACAGCATCACGGCGTAGAACCAGAGCAGGCCGGGGACGCGGCAGACCTGCGGGAGGCCGGGTTCGTAGGTCTCGGCGATGACGCGCAGCTTGTCTTTCGCCTGCGGGGTGTCCCAGGCCTCCAACTCGGTGTCCATGCAGGCCAGATGGGCGAGGTGGACACCGCGCCGGGCCTCGACGAGGAGCTCGCCGGTCAGCGGGGGCGGCAGGTCGGTGCAGCGCTCGTGGACCGGCAGGGCGCGGCGCACCGGCGCGGTGAAGGGGTCGGGGCCGAGGGCCATGATCTCGGCGTACCAGCCGCGGGCCTCGATGCGTACGTCCCGCATCTGCCAGTACCAGCCCAGCGACAGCCCCAGGCTGAGCGCCTCCTGCTCGTCGCGCTCGGCGATGGCGTGCCGCAGGGCGGTGCGCAGGTTCTCGTACTCGCGCTCCAGCCGTTCGATGGCGAGGGACTGGTGGGGGCCGCGCAGCAACGGGTCGGTGGCGCGGGCCAGTTCGCGGTAGTAGGTCAGGTGCGCGCGCTCCGCCTCGCCGCGCAGGCCGGTCTCGTCGAGCCGTTCGCCCGCGTACTCGGCGACGGTCTCCAGGAGCCGGTAGCGCATCTGGCCGCCCTCGCCCGAAGGGGCGGCGACGACCAGGGACTTGTCGACGAGCGAGCCGAGCGCCTCCAGCGCGACGGGGCCGCAGACGGCCTCGGCGGCGGCGAGGTCGCAGCCGCCGGCGAACACCGACAGCCGCCGCAGGACGTCGCGTTCGTCCTCGTCGAGCAGCTCCCAGGACCAGTCGACGACCGCGCGCAGGGTCTGCTGGCGGGGCAGCACGGTACGGCTGCCGGAGGTGAGCAGCCGGAAGCGGTCGTCGAGCCGGTCGGCGATCTGTCGTGGCGTCAGCATGCGCAGCCGGGCGGCGGCCAGCTCGATGGCGAGGGGCAGGCCGTCGAGGCGGCGGCAGATCTCGGCGCAGGCCTCGGCGCTCTCCTGGTCGGCGTCGACCCGGAACCCGGGCCGGGCGGCGGCCCCGCGGTCGGCGAGCAGGCGCAGCGCGACCGGCTCGGGCAGCGGTTCGACCGGCCGCAGCAACTCCCCCGGCACACCGAGGGGTTCACGGCTGGTGGCCAGTACCGTCAGCTGCGGACAGCGCGCCAGCAGCTCCGCCGCGAGGCGTGCGGCGCCCTCGACGACATGTTCGCAGTTGTCGAGGATCAGCAGCATCCGCCGCTTCCCGCAGTGTTCCGCGAGCCGCTCCACCGGGTCGGCGTGCCGCTCGTTGCCGGCCCGCATCGCCTCCGCGCCCGCGCCGTACAGCACGGTCTCGCGGGCACCGACAGCCGTGAGCACGGCGTCCGGCACGCCCTCCGGGTCGTCCACGGGCGCCAGTTCGGCCAGCCACACCCCGTCGCGGACCGTGTGGCGCACCGTCTCGGCCGCCTCCTGCGACAGCCGTGTCTTGCCCGCGCCACCGGGTCCGAGCAGCGTGACGAGCCGGGCCGCCGCGAGGTCACCCCGGATGGCCGCGATGTCGCTCTCCCGCCCGACGAAGGAGGTGAGGCGCGCCCGGAGGTTGCCGAGGGCGGGAGGTGCGGCGGTGGTGGCGGAGGGGCCACGTGGGGCGATGCCGTCCGGGCCGTGGCGCGACGCGTCCGAGGGGACGGCGAAACCCAGCGCACTGTCCGGCCACCGGGCCGCCTCCGACCCTCCGGCCGCCTCCGGCCCCCGGGTCGCGCCCGCCCCTCCCGTCGCCTCCTGCCCTCCGGTCGCCCCTGGCCCCCAGGTCGTCCCTGACCCTCCAGCCGCCTCCGGCCTCCAGGTCGCCCCCGACCCTCCAGCCGTCTCCGACCCCCCGGTCGCCTCCGGCCCCCCAGCCGTCCCCGACCCCCAGGCCGTCCGCGACCCTCCAGCCGTCTCCGACCCTCCAGCCGCCTCCGGCCCTCCAGCCGCCTCCGGCCCCCCGGTCGCCCCTGACCCTCCCGTCGCCCCCGTCGCCCCCGGCCCGACCCCCTGGCCCCGGTCCCCCGCTACCTCAGCCCACCGCCCGGCCCGGCCCGCCCCGTCGGCCCCCTGCCACCGCCCGTTCGCGGGCCCGCCCGCTCCCCGCCCCGGCCCCTCGGGACGCAGCAACTCCCCGTGCAGTGACCTGAGTTCGTGGCCCGGGTCGGCGCCCAGCCGGTCGGCGAGGACCTGCCGTACGTCCTCGTAGGCGGCCAGCGCCTGTGCGGTGCGGCCCGAGTCGCGCAGGGCGCGCAGCCGGAGGGCCTGGAGGGGTTCGTCGAGGGGGTGGGTGTCACACAGGGCGGTCAGTTCGGGCAGGGACGCCTCGGCGTGGCCGAGGGCGAGGGCGGCGGTGTGCCGGGCGCGCAGCGCGTCCAGGCGCCGGGTGTCCCAGCGGGCCGCCTCGGCGCTGCGGTCGGGGAGGTCGGCGAGGGCAGGGCCGCGCCACAGGGCGAGGGCGTCGTCGAGGACACCGGCCGCCTTGGCGGGGTCGCCGTCGGCGAGGGCGCGCGTGCCCTCGCCGGTCAGCCGGTCGAATTGGTGCAGGTCGATGTCGTCGGGCGCGGCGGTGAGCCGGTAACCGCCGTCCACGGAGGCGACCGCGTCCGCCCCGAGGGCCCGCCTCAGCCGCCCGACCAACGCCTGCAACGCGCCCGGCGCGTCCGCGGGCGGGTCACCGCCCCACACCTCGACGACGAGCAGGCTCGGGGTGACCGTACGGCCGGGCCGCAGCGCGAGCACGGTCAGCAGCGCGCGCAGCCGGGCGCCGCCGACGGGGAGCGCGGTGCCGTCGGGACGGAGTGCCTGGGTGGTGCCGAGGATGCGATAGCGCACGGGGTCCATTGTCTCTGGTGGGTTCGGGGGCGGTCACAGGGAGCGGGTCCGGGGGCTGGCGGATCACATGGGGCGCCCCCGCACCGTGTCGGACGTCCGAGGCGGCGCGGCCGGGCCGCCGTCCTGTTCCGGAAGCGGCCGGCTCACCTCCTCGCCCACCGGGAACGGCGTACCGCGCCACCGCGTCCGCCGGTCCTCGTGAAACACCTGCCAGAGCCCCATGCCCCCACCCTCCCCGGAACCGATGACCCACCGCGAGACGTTTTCGCCGTACGCCCGGTACGGTCGGGCAGTCCCACAGCGTGTACGAGAGTCGGGGGAGCCCCATGACCACCACAGCCGCCCGTAACAGCGATCGGCGGATCAGCCCCGTCTTCGTGGGGATCCTCGCCGTGACGGCGGTCACCGGCTGGGCCACGTGGACCGGGTTCGCGGAGCAACCCGGGGTGGCCGTCTTCCTGTTCGTGACGGCCGCGTGGATCGTCTCGCTGTGTCTGCACGAGTACGCGCACGCGCGGACCGCCCTGCACAGCGGTGACATCACCGTGGGCGCGAAGGGCTACCTCACCCTCAACCCGCTCAAGTACACCCACGCCCTGCTGAGCATCGTCCTCCCCGTCCTCTTCGTGATCATGGGCGGGATCGGCCTGCCGGGCGGTGCGGTCTTCATCGAGCGTGGACGGATCCGGGGGCGGTGGCGGCACAGCCTGATCTCGGCGGCCGGGCCGCTGACGAACGTGCTGTTCGCGGTCGTGTGCACCGCCCCGTTCTGGCTGGACGCGCTGGACGGGGTGCCGGCGGACTTCCGGTTCGCGCTGGCCTTCCTCGCCCTGCTCCAGGTGACGGCGGCGATCCTGAACTTCCTGCCGGTGCCGGGCCTGGACGGCTACGGCGTCATCGAGCCGTGGCTGTCGTACAACGTCAAGCGGCAGGTGGAGCCGTTCGCGCCGTTCGGCCTGCTGTTCGTGTTCGCGCTGCTGTGGGTGCCGGCGGTCAACAACGTCTTCTTCGACGTGGTCGACTCCCTCCTGGCCTCGCTCGGCATCAGCGACTTCGAGACCTACTGCGGCCAAGATCTTTACCGGTTCTGGCAGACCAGCGACTTCTGCTCGGTCAACGGCTGACAGGCCGCTCGGCCCGGCCGCGCTTGAGGTAGTACCAGCACATGTTGCTGGACAGCCCCGCGAGCAGCACCCACACGATCCCCAGCAGGCTGCCCTGGGCGAAGGACACGACCGCCGCCGCCACGGCGAGCAGGCAGACGATCAGGGCGTAGACGGCGAGGCGGGGCATGGGGGCGGCTCTCCTGTCGGGGGGACACTGGTGACGTCGCCGTCCAGTGTCCCCCATCGGCTCAGACGTCGGTGACGCGCAGGCCCGCGTGCGCCTTGTACCGGCGGTTGACCGAGATCAGGTTGGCGACCAGGGACTCGACCTGGTGGGCGTTGCGCAGACGTCCCGCGAAGATGCCGCGCATGCCGGGGATCCGGCCGGCGAGGGCCTGGACGATCTCGACGTCGGCGCGCTCCTCGCCGAGGACCATGACGTCGGTGTCGATCTCCTCGATCTCGCGGTCCATCAGCAGCACCGCCGACAGGTGGTGGAAGGCGGCGGCGACCCGTGAGTCCGGCAGCAGGGCCGCGGCCTGCTCCGCCGCGCTGCCCTCCTCCGGCTTGAGCGCGTAGGCGCCCTTCTTGTCGAAGCCGAGCGGGTTGACGCAGTCGACGACGAGCTTGCCGGCCAGGTCCTCGCGCAGGGACTCCAGGGTCTGGCCGTGGCCCTCCCAGGGGACGGCGACGATCACGATGTCGCTGCGGCGCGCGGTCTCGGCGTTGTCGGCGCCCTCGACGCCGTGGCCGAGCTCGTCGGCGGCGGCCCGGGCGCGGTCCGCGGCGCGCGAGCCGATGATCACCTTCTGGCCGGCCTTGGCGAGCCGGTAGGCGAGGCCCTTGCCCTGGGGCCCGGTCCCGCCGAGCACGCCGACGACGAGCCCGGAGACGTCGGGCAGGTCCCAGGGGTCCTTCGCGGGGGCCTTCGCGGGGGCCTGTGCAGCACTGTCGGTAGAGGTCATGGGGCGACTGTACGTGCGCCGCGCGCGGCCCGTCCGGTCAGGTGGGCCCGCGCCACGGGCACCCGCCGGGCGGAGTTCGAGAGGGTATCCCTCTCCGGGCGGTCGGCCGCTCCCGTGCCCGGTTCGGGCGAATCGGTGGTGAACCGCGGGTCGCGAGAGGCCGGTTGCGGCAGGATGCGGCCGCATGGACGCCGTACGTGTCGCGTTGCTGCGCGAAGTGCTCGCCGGGACCGAGTGGTTGGGGGCGACCCGGAGGTTCGCGGGCGTGCTGCGGGGTTCGGTGGTCTCGCACGGGGGCGGGCTGCTGCTGGTGGGCACGCCGACGTACGAACCCTGGCATCTGGCGGCCCACTTGGTGGACGAGGCGGCCTGGTCGGGCACCCCGGAGCTGGCCCCCACGCTCGTACGCCATGGCGCGCGCCCTTCGGACCCGGCTCATCTGGCGGTCGGTCCGGGGCGGTTGGCGGCGGTGCGGCGGGGCGAGACACTGCTGGTCGTGTCGCCGGAGGGCCCGGGTGCGGGGCTCCTGGAGCGGGTGCACGACGCCCGCCAGGCCGGTGCGACGGTGCTGGCGCTGGGCTCCGGCGAGGGGGAGCTGGCGGCGATGGCGCACGAGTCGCTCGCGGTACCGGCGGACACGGACCTCGACCTGGACACCGTGCAGCACCTGGTGAGCGCGGCGGCCGGTGAGAACGCCCTGCCGACGCCGAGGGCCCGGCGCCGTTTCCTGGACCGCCTGTCCCGTCTGACGGACCAGCTGACGGCCCCGCCACCGGCGCGCTGGTAGCTCGCGCGAAACTCGGTTGCCCCCGGGGGCCGTTCCGCCCGAGCATGACCGTTCGTGACCGACGACGACACCTCTCCCGCGAAGCCGACCTCCCGGTTGCGCTCCGTCCTGCCCGATCTCACCCCGTGGCGGGCGTCGGCGGACTTCCGGCGGCTGTGGGTGTCGGGGCTGATCTCGAACTTCGGCAGCTTCCTGACGTTCGTCGCGCTGCCGGTGCAGATCAAGGAGCTGACGGACTCGGCGGCGGCGGTGGGCGCGATCGGCGCGGTGGAGCTGGTCCCGCTGATCGTCTTCGGCCTGTACGGCGGCGCGCTCGCCGACGCCCTGGACAAGCGGGGTCTGATCATCTGGACGGAGGCCGGCCAGGGTCTGCTCAGCGCGGCCCTGCTGGTCAACGCGCTGATGCCGGAGCCGGCGATCTGGCCGCTGTACGTGGTCGCCGCCCTGTCCTCGGCGCTGGTGTCGGTCCAGCGGCCGGCGCTGGACTCGCTGTGGCCGCGGATCGTGGCCCATGAGCACCTGCCGGCGGCGGCCTCGCTGAACACCTTCCGCTGGACGGTCGGCGGGGTCGCGGGCCCGGCGGTGGCGGGTGTGGTGGTGGCGTACGCCGGGCTCGGCTGGGCCTACGCGGCGGACCTGGCCACCTTCGTGATCTCGGTCGTGCTGATCATCCCGATCGCCTCCTCCCCCGCCGCGCACGAGGCGGCGAAGCCGTCGCTGAAGGCGATCGCGGAGGGCGCCCGGTACGCCTGGAGCCGCAAGGAACTGCTGGGCACCTACGCCGTCGACCTCGCCGCGATGTTCCTGGCGATGCCGCTGGCCCTGCTGCCGTTCCTGGCGGACGAGCTGGACGCCGAGTGGTCACTGGGCCTGATGTACGCCACCATCCCGCTGGGCGCGCTGCTGGTGAGCGTGACGAGCGGTTGGACGGCGCGGATCCACCGGCACGGCCGGATGGTCGTGCTGTCGGCCGCGCTGTGGGGCGTGGCGATCGCGGCGGCCGGTGTCGTGGGCAACGTGTGGCTGGTGCTGCTGTGCCTGACCGTGGCCGGCGGCTGCGACATGGTCAGCGGGATCTTCCGCGGGGTGATGTGGAACCAGACGATCCCGGACGAGCTGCGCGGCCGGCTCGCCGGCATCGAGCTGCTGTCCTACTCGGTCGGCCCGACGCTCGGCCAGGTCCGGTCGGGCGGTTTCGCCGCGTGGTGGGGCGTGCGGGCCTCGGTGTGGTCGGGCGGCCTGCTGTGCGCGGGTGCGGTCGGACTGCTGGCCCTGTGCCTGCCGAAGCTGATGACCTACGACGCCCGGACGGACGAGCACGCGGCGCGGGTGCGGGAGCAGCGCAGGGCCGCCGCCGCACCCGCCGAGGCGCAGACCTGACCGGATCAGTCGTCGGCGGCGCCGCCCGCGGGGGCGTCGTGCCACTTGGGGTCGTTCTCCCACTGGAGGTTGCGCTCGCGGGCGGTCTCCATCGCGTGCTGGGCCTCCTGCCGGGAGGTGTAGGGCCCGAACCGGTCCTTGCCGGGGCAGTCCGGCCCCTCCTCGACCTTCTTGTGCTCCAGGCAGTAGTACCACTCGCCGGGTTTGCCGACCGTGCGCTTCTTGAACAGGGCCATGACCAGCTCCTCTCGCCTACGACATGTTCCCCCACGGGGGCTCGTTAGACTCGCTGGCATGTCTGGCCAGTCGCTGCTCGTCCCAGGGGAGCTGTCCCCCACCCGTTCCGTGCCCGGAAACATCCGCCGCCCCGAGTACGTGGGCAAGCCCGCGCCCCGGCCGTACACCGGTCCGGAGGTGCAGACGCCCGAGACGATCGAGGCGATGCGGGTCGCCGGGCGTATCGCGGCGCGGGCGATGGCCGAGGCGGCCAAGCTGATCGCCCCGGGCGTCACGACCGACGAGCTGGACAAGGTGGCGCACGAGTACATGTGCGACCACGGCGCCTACCCATCGACGCTCGGCTACCGCGGCTTCCCCAAGTCGCTGTGCACCAGCGTCAACGAGGTGATCTGCCACGGCATCCCGGACTCGACGGTCCTGAACGACGGCGACATCGTCAACCTGGACGTGACGGCGTACATCGGCGGGGTGCACGGCGACAACAACGCGACGTATCTGGTGGGAGACGTCGACGACGAGAGCCGGCTGCTCGTGGAACGGACCCGGGAGTCCCTGAACCGCGCGATCAAGGCGGTCAGGCCGGGCCGCCAGATCAACATCATCGGCCGGGTCATCGAGTCGTACGCCAAGCGCTTCGGCTACGGGGTGGTCCGCGACTTCACGGGCCACGGCATCAACTCGTCCTTCCACTCCGGGCTGATCATCCCGCACTACGACAGCCCGCACGCGACAACGGTCATCCAGACCGGCATGACCTTCACGATCGAGCCGATGCTGACGCTGGGCACGCACGAGTACGACATGTGGGACGACGGCTGGACGGTCGTCACCAAGGACCGCAAGCGGACGGCGCAGTTCGAGCACACGCTGGTGGTGACGGAGACGGGCGCGGACATCCTGACGCTGCCGTAGCACGCCTGGACCCGCCCCCTGCTGGGGGTGGGTCTTTTCTTGTACGCTTTTACCGACAGCGCGTCGGCAAACCTATTGACTTAGGCAAGCCTAACCTCAAAGGATGTTCTGCATGGACTCCTTCTCGACCGTCATCCGTACCGCGTCGCACGAGCAGCACAGGGAGGCGGAGACCTCGTCCTTCATGAGCAACCTGCTCGGCGGCAGGCTGGGCGTGGACGCGTACGCCCGCTACACCGAACAGCTGTGGTTCGTGTACGAGGCGCTGGAGAGCGGGGCCGACCGGCTGGCCGCGGACCCGGTGGCCGGACCCTTCATCCAGCCCGAGCTGTACCGGCTCGGCGCGCTGGAGCGGGACCTGGAGCATCTGCGGGGCGCTGACTGGCGAGCGGGACTGACCGCGCTCCCCGCCACGCGGGTCTACGCGGACCGCGTGCGCGAGTGCGCCACCGAGTGGCCCGGCGGGTACATCGCCCACCACTACACGCGCTACCTCGGCGACCTCTCCGGCGGCCAGATCATCCGCGACAAGGCGGAGCGCACCTGGGGCTTCGAGCGCAAGGGCGACGGGGTGCGCTTCTACGTCTTCGAGGGCGTCGCCAACCCCGCCGCGTTCAAGCGGGGTTACCGGGAGCTGCTGGACGGGGTGCGGGCGGACGACCTGGAGAAGCAGCGGATCGTGGCGGAGTGCAAGAAGGCGTTCGCGCTGAACACCGCGGTCTTCCGGGCCCTGGGCGAGGAGTTCCCGCTGAGCGCGTGACGCCTCGCCCGGAGTGCTCAGCGCTCCAGGAGGACCCGCCCGCCGATCTCCACCCAGCCGCCGGGCTGGGGGCAGGTGAGGATCTGCGAGCCGGCGCCCTGGGTGATGTTCAGGGCGCGGCCCAGCTCTTCGGTGAGCAGGAGCGCGGCGGCCCCGGTCGCCTCGTCCTCCTCTACACCGTCGTCGCGCCCCGGGAACGCCCGCGCGCGAATGCGCCCGGCCGGCTCGTCCTCCCAGGCCCAGGCGTAGATCCACTCCCCCTTCGGCGGCACGTCCAGGTCGTCGACCTCGGCCGCCGTGCGGTACCGCCGCAACGTCCGCGGCGGCGCCCACTCCGCCCGGGCCTCGATCCAGCTGAACTCCCCGTCGAGGCGGGCGCCCACGACACCGGCCGGCGTGACGAGTTCGGGCACGTCCAGCAGCCATGCCGTGCCGACGCAGGGGTGACCGGCGAAGGGCAGGCGCAGGGTCGGCGTGTAGATGTCGATGACGCCCCGCTCCGGATCATCGACGAACACCGTCTCGCTGAACCCGAGCTTTCCGGCGAACGCCTGCCGCTCCTCGCGGTCCGGCAGCACGGATCCCTCGCGGACGACGCCGAGTTCGTTGCCGTAGCCGCCGTTCGGCGCGCAGAAGACGCGCAGCACGTCGTAGTCAGTCACGAGGGGAATTGAAGCATCCGGCACCGGCCGCGCCGTGCGAGCCCCGACCGGCGCACCGCGAGCGCGGCGGCGGATCCGGGGTGGAACCTTTGAATCTCCTTTGACCTGCGCTTGGGACCCGTTTTGAGTCGCCGTGATCGGGTCGTGCTCTTACAGCGTCTATGAGAGGTGAATCACGGATGGATGGGGTATCACGCAGGTAAGCCTCAGATAAGTTAGGCGAGCCTCACCGAACCGTGTGAGCCCTGTCACGTGATTTTTCAGCCATCGCCCGGGAGCCCGCATGCGAGCCGCCAGACTCTCCGCTGTCACCGCCACCGCCGCCGTGGCGGCCCTGACCGCCGTCACCGGGTGCACCGAGAAGGGCGGCTCCGGCAGCGGTGACGGAGTGATCCGGGTGACCGCCACCGACAGCACGTGCGAGGTGTCGAAGAAGGAGTTCCCGGCCGGGCACATCGAACTCGCCATCGAGAACAAGGGCTCCAAGGTCACCGAGGTCTACCTCCTCTTCCCCGACGACCGGATCGTCACGGAGCGGGAGAACATCGGCGCCGGCACCAAGCAGACCGTCACCGCCGAGGTGAAGGCCGGTGACTACCGGATCGCCTGCAAGCCCGGCATGAAGGGCGACGGCATCCGCCAGGACGTCAGGGCCACCGGCGGCACCGCGGCCAAGCGCGACCCGCGCCTGGACAAGGCCGTCGCCGCCTACCGCCAGTACGCGCAGGCGCAGGCCGACGAGACGCTGCCGCTCGCCGAGACCTTCGCCAAGGCGGTCAAGGACGGCGACCTCGAAGCCGCGAAGAAGGCCTACGCCCCCTCCCGCATCGGCTGGGAGCGCACCGAGCCGGTCGCCGAGTCCTTCGGGGACATCGACCCGAAGGTCGACGTCCGCGAGGACGGTCTGGTGGAGGGCCAGGACCCGGAGAAGGACTGGACCGGCTGGCACCGCCTGGAGCGCTCGCTGTGGAAGGACAAGAAGCTCACCGACCGTGACTCCGAGCTCGCCGACCAGCTGATCACCGACCTGACCGACTGGCAGAAGCGGGTCGGCAAGGCGGAGATCACCCCGACCTCCATGGCCAACGGCGCCAAGGAACTCCTCGACGAGGTCGCCACCGGCAAGGTCACCGGCGAGGAGGAGCGCTACTCGCACACCGACCTCGTCGACTTCAAGGCCAACGTCGAGGGCGCCGAGAAGTCCTACGAGCTGCTCAAGCCGGTCGCCAAGGAGAACGACGCGGCCCTGACGGCCGAGCTGGACAAGCAGTTCGCCGCGCTGAACACGCTGCTGGACAAGTACCGCGCGAACAAGACGTCGTACGACTTCACCTCGTACGACAAGGTCGGCGACGCCGACCGCAAGGAGCTGTCGGACGCCGTGAACGCCCTGGCGGAGCCGCTGTCCAAGCTCGCCGCCGCCGTCGTCGTCAAGTAGGGGGCACCCCGTGACCGAGACCTCTCAGTCCCCGTCCCGCCGTGCGCTGATCGGCTGGGGCGGTGCCGGGCTCGCGCTCGGTGCCGCCGCGGCCGGCGGGGCGGTGGCGATGACCCACGCCGGCAACGACGTGGACCCGGCCGGTGCCGAGGCCGGTGGCGCCGTCGCGTTCCACGGCGCCCACCAGGCCGGTATCTCCACGCCGGTGCAGGACCGGCTGCACTTCGCCGCGTTCGACGTGAAGACCGAGGACCGCGCCGAGTTCGTGCAGATGCTGAAGGACTGGACGGCGGCAGCGCGGCGGATGACCGCCGGGCAGGCCGTCGGCGAGGGCGCCTTCGGCGGGCTGGCCGAGGCGCCGCCGGACGACACCGGTGAGGCGCTGGGTCTGAAGCCGTCACGGCTGACGCTCACCATCGGCTTCGGGCCGTCCCTGTTCGAGAAGTTCGGGCTGGGCGACCGCCGGCCGGAGGGCCTGTTCGAGCTGCCCCAGTTCGCCGGGGACGCCCTCGACAAGAACCGCAGCGGCGGCGACCTGTGCATCCAGGCCTGTGCGGACGATCCCCAGATCGCGGTGCACGCCATCCGCAACCTGGCCCGGATCGGGTTCGGCAAGGTCGTCATCCGCTGGTCGCAGCTCGGCTTCGGCAAGACCTCCTCCACGACCCCCGAGGCGCAGACCCCGCGCAACCTCATGGGGTTCAAGGACGGCACCCGCAACATCGCGGGGACCGAGACGGACCGGCTGAAGAAGTTCGTGTGGGTCTCCGGCCAGGACGGGCCCGACTGGATGGTCGGCGGCTCCTACCTCGTCGCCCGCCGGATCCGGATGCACATCGAGACCTGGGACCGCACCTCCCTGCAGGAGCAGGAGGACATCTTCGGCCGCGACAAGGGCGAGGGCGCCCCGGTCGGCAAGGCCAAGGAGCGCGACGAGCCGTTCCTGAAGGCGATGAAGCCCGACGCGCACGTCCGCCTCGCGCATCCCCACGCCAACCACGGGGCGACCATCCTGCGCCGCGGCTACTCCTTCACCGACGGCACGGACGGGCTCGGGCGGCTGGACGCGGGGCTGTTCTTCCTCGCCTACCAGCGTGATGTGCGCAAGGGGTTCGTGCAGATCCAGCGCAACCTGGCCACGGACGCGCTCAACGAGTACATCCAGCACGTGGGTTCGGCGGTGTTCGCCGTTCCGCCGGGCGTCCGTGACAAGGACGACTGGTGGGGCAGCACACTGTTCGCCAAGGAGGCGTGAGAGACCGTGTTCTCCAACTACCTGATCGGTCTGCGCGAGGGCCTGGAGGCCTCTCTCGTCGTCTGCATCCTCATCGCCTATCTGGTGAGGACGGGCCGCAGGGACGCGCTGAAGCCCATCTGGACGGGCATCGGCGTCGCTGTGGCGCTCGCGCTCGGCTTCGGGTGCGCGCTCGAATTCGGCTCCCAGGAGCTGACGTTCAAGGCGCAGGAGGCGCTCGGCGGCTCCCTGTCGATCATCGCGGTCGGCCTGGTGACCTGGATGGTCTTCTGGATGCGGCGCACCGCCCGGCACCTGAGGTCCGAACTGCACGGCAAGCTCGACGCGGCCCTTCAGATGGGCACCGGCGCGCTGGTCGCCACCGCGTTCCTCGCCGTCGGCCGGGAGGGCCTGGAGACCTCGCTGTTCGTGTGGACCTCGGTGCGCGCGGCCGGTGACGGCACCCCGCGCCCGGTGATCGGCGCCGCGCTCGGCATCGCCACGGCGGTCCTGCTGGGCTGGCTGTTCTACCGGGGCGCGCTGCGGATCAACCTCGCCAAGTTCTTCACCTGGACCGGCGGCATGCTGGTCGTGGTGGCGGCGGGCGTGCTGGCGTACGGCATCCACGACCTCCAGGAGGCCGACTGGGTGCCGGGCCTGGCGGACAAGGCCTTCGACATCTCCGGGACCATCCCGCCGGACAGCTGGTACGGCACCCTGCTCAAGGGCGTCCTCAACTTCCAGCCCGACCCGACGGTCCTCCAGGTCACGGTGTGGCTGCTGTACCTGATCCCGACGCTCGCCCTGTTCCTCGCCCCGGTAGGGTTCGCCTCCGGGAAGGGGAAGGTGAAGGCATCCGATGAGCAGGGATCGCAGCCCTCGAAGGCTCCGCAGGCTTGACCGGAGGGTGCTGGCAGCGGCCTCGGTGACCGCTTTGTCACTGACGGCGAGCGGCTGCGTGGTCGTCCACGGGGAGCGCGAGGTGCTCCCCGCGACGACCAGAGCCGAAGCCGCCGAGGCGCTCCGGGAGTTCACGGCCGCGTACAACAACGCCGACAAGGCGTACGACAGTTCCCTGGACGCGGACCACGTCACCGGGCCCCTCGCCGACATCGACGCGGCACGGCTGAAGGCCGGAAAGGTCAACAGCCCGGAGGGCAACACGGCGCACACCCCGCTGAAGCTGTCCGACGCGCGGTTCACCATCCCCAAGAAGGCCGGCTGGCCGCGCTGGTTCGTCGCCGACACCGCCGCCAACAAGGGCGGCAGCGCGCGCTGGCTGTTCGTGTTCACGCGCGACCGCCTGGACGAGCCGTTCCAGGTGGCGTACCTGACGCTGGTCGCCCCGGACGACGTACCGCGGTTCAAGACGGACAAGGACGGCTGGGCGGAGGCGGTCCCCGCCAACTCCACGGAACTGTCCGTGGCGCCGCGGCAGTTGAGCCAGGACTACGCCACGTACCTACAGGACGGCAAGGGCGGGACCTTCGCCGGCGGCTCGCACACCAGCGGGTGGCGCACCCAGCGCCAGAAGGACGCCAAGAAGCCCGGCCGGGTCACGCAGTACATCGACGAGCCGCTGACGAACGGCGACTACGCCCCGCTGGCGCTGCGCACCGAGGACGGGGGCGCGCTGGTGTTCTTCACCACCCGGCACTACATGAAGCAGACCGCCTACGCGGGCACCCAACTCCCCGGCCAGACCGCGGCCGTGGACGCCCTGACGACCGGCGAGGTCAAGCAGTCGCTGACGATGGAGTTCGTCTCCAACGAGGTCGCCCTCGACCCGGCGAGGGGCGCCGGCGGCGGGCAGGTGACCGTGCTGGGACGGATCCAGGGGCTGACGGCCGCGAAGGGCGAGTAGGACCGGCCGGCGGCCCTCAGCCGCGCAGGGGCCAGGCGGCGGAGGCGTGGTCGGGCTCCTCGCCGGCGTGGCGGGCGCAGGCGTCGGTGAGGGTCTCCAGCAGGCTCAGCGGGTCGGGCAGCGGATGCTCCGGGCCGCGCACCCAGTGCACCCGGGGGCCGTCACCGGGGAGCCGGGCGGGCGGTACGAGGACATAGGAGCCGCGGCAGTGCCAGCGGAGGCCGGGGTGCTCGTCCATGGTCTCGGGGTGGCAGTCCAGCTCGCAGGGCCACCACTCGTCCTCGTCCTCGGGGGTGCCGCGGGTGAGGGTGAAGAACATCAGCCGGCCGTCGTCGCTCTCGGCGACCGGGCCGACCTCGATCCCGGAGGCGAGCAGCCGCTCCAGGGCCTCGCGCCCTGCCTCCAGGGGCAGGTCCAGGACGTCGTGCACCATGCCGGTGGCGGTGATGAAGTTGGCCTGCGGCTGATGCCGGGCCCAGCGCTCGATCTGACCGCGGTCGGTGGTGGACTGCGTCTGCCAAGCGAAGGAGACGGGGTGCCGGGCGGGGGTGGGACAGCCGACCCGGTCGCAGGAACACCGGTAGCCGGGGGCCGGGTGCGCGGCGGGCGCGAGGGGCAGTCCCGCCTCGACGGCGGCCAGCAGCAGGGCCTCACGGCCGCCCTCGTCGGCGGCCTCCTTCGGGCGGCGTCCGCGCAGCCACTGGGTGAGTTTGCCCTGCAGGCCGGTCCGGCCGCCGAACTCCGCGCTCATCTATCCCCTCGCCTCGCTGTGGTGCCGTCAACATGCCCTATGGTCCCACCATCCTGCGCTCCAGGGGCCCGGAGCCGACAACCGGGGTAGGTGGGACAGGCCGTACCGGGAACGGGGATCGGGTGTCATCGCCCACTTTGGCGGGATTTGCACGTCGGCGTCCTACCGTGGTCGTCATGGTCACAAGGATCGCGCTGACGGGCCTGGCTTCGGCCGTTTCCCTGGTCTCGCTGACGGGACCGACGATGCCGCTGGAGTGGGGGCCCGCACCACTCACCGTCGACTCGCTCCCCCGTGTGACCTACGTCGCCCATCGCGGCGGCGCCCGCGAGGTGCCCGAGAACAGCATGTCGGGACTGATGGCCGCCTACGGGCGCGGTACGGCGCACGTGCTCGACTTCGACACCCGCATGCTGCGCGACGGCACGCTGGTCGTGATGCACGATCCGCTGCTCGACCGCACGACGTACCTGGGCGGCGAGGTGCACCGGCTCGACGCCCGGGAATGGCGGGGCGTGCGGCTGCGCCCGAAGGCGTCCCTGCCCGGCAGCTGGCGCTCGGAGGGGCCCCCGACGGTGGCCCGGGTGCTGGACGCGTTCGGCGGGCGGGTCGTGCTGATGCTGGAGGCGAAGGACCCGCGCAGCCTCACCCCGCTGGCGGCGCTGATCCGCTCGCGGGGCCTGAGCCGCTCGGTGGTGGTCCACTCCAACGATCCGTCGCTGGCCCGGCGGGCCCACGCGAGGGGCCTGGTGACCGGCCTGTGGCGGTCGGCCCGGCAGCTGCGCACCGACCGCCCCGAGCGATGGCGGTCCTTTGTGGACGTCCTGGACGTCGACCACCGGGCGCGCGACGCCGACCTGGTCCGCGCGGCCGCCTCCGGCGTCCGGCGGGTGTGGGCGCACACAGTGGTGACGCCGGCGCAGCGGGACCGGGTGCTGGCCCTCGGCTGCGACGGGGTGGTCACGGATACGCCGGGCCGCCTGGCACGGGTGCCCCGGCGGGCGCTCCGGCAGGGCCTTCAGCGCGGGACCAGGCCATAGAGCGCGTAGTCGACGAGGGTGTCCGTGTAGGCGTGGTCGATGGGCGCGGTGTGCTGGAGCCAGCGCTGGGCGAGCGGCGAGACGAACAGCTCCAGGGCGATGCGCGGGTCGATGTCCGGGCGGACGTCACCGGCGGCCTGGGCCGCGCGCAGCCGGTCGACGTAGAGCTGGAGCGAGGGTTCGAGGAGCTTGGCGACCAGTTCCCGGCCGAGCGGTTCGTTGACGACGCCCTCGGCGGCCAGGGCCCGGGACGGCACCTCGAAACGGGGGTCGCGCAGCTCGTCGACGGTGGCCCGCAGGACGGTCCTCAGGTCGGCGGCCAGGTCGCCGGTGTCGGGGAAGGCGTGCGGCTGCTGGCCGGCCTCCTGGGCGGAGCGCTCCGCGAGGTCCAGGAAGGCCTCCATCAGCACCTCCGCCTTCGACGACCACCAGCGGTAGATCGTCTGCTTGCCGACGCCGGCGCGGGCGGCGATGCCCTCGATGGTGGTCTTGGAGTAGCCGACCTCGCCGACGAGGGCGAGGGCGGCGTCGTAGATGGCGCGGCGGGACTTCTCGCTGCGGCGGGTGGTGTCGGGGGCGGACTGCTTGGCCATGGGGCGACGGTAGCAGGGCGGGGAGACGGGGCGTCTCGCCCGAACGGCGGGCGCCGACCGGGACACCGGGTCCTGCACCGCCGGGTGTGCCCCGCCGGGTGTGCCCCGCTCCCTAATCCGCCGGCGGCCACTCGTCGCCCCAGTCCGCGTCGCGGGCCGCCTTGTACAGGGCGCCGTGTTTCTTCGTCACCGTCCGGCGGGTCAGCCGCTGCTCCGGCTCGCAGAGGTCCAGGAGGACCTGGCCCTTGCGGATCTGGGGGCGCCGGACCACGCGGGAGGCGGCCGGTGCCACGGGGAAGCGCGCGGCGGCGACGTAGCTGAACTTCTCGTCCTCGTACGCCAGCGAGCCGCCCTTGACCTGACGGTGGAGGGAGGACCGGCTGACCCGGGCCGAGAAGTGGCACCAGTCCTCGCCCGGCACGATCGGGCACGCGGCGCTGTGCGGGCAGGGCGCGGCGACCTGGAAGCCGGCGCCGATCAGCCGGTCGCGGGCCTCGATCACCCGGGCGTACCCGGCCGGGGTGCCCGCCTCGACGATCACCACCGCCTGTCCGGCGGACGCGGCGGCATCCACGAGGGCGGTGCGGTCGGCGGGGGTGAGCTCGTTGAGGACGTACGAGACGGTGACGAGGTCCGTGGCGTCCAGGGTCAGCGCCGTGCCGATCCTCGATCGCCGCCAGCTCGCCTCCCGCAGGTCGGGGTTGGCCGCCGCGATCTCCCGGCCGAGGGCCAGCGCGGGCTCGGCCCAGTCCAGGACGGTGACGGGCCGGGTGCCGGACCAGGTCGCGCTCACCGCCCAGGTCGCCGCGCCGGTGCCACCGCCGACGTCGACATGACCGGCCGGGGTCCAGTCGGGCACCGCCGCCGCGAACGCCTCCAGCGCCGACCGCACCGCCTCGAAGGTCGCCGGCATCCGGTACGCGGCGTACGCGGCGACGTCCGCGCGGTCGCGGAGGATGGGGGCGTCGGTGGGGGTCGCCCCGCGGTAGGCGGCGATCAGCCGGTCGACGGCCTGGGCGGCCTGCTTCGGGGGGAGGCCGTCGAGGAGGTCGGCGAGGGTGCGGCGGAGGGTCTCGGCCGGGGGGGCGGGGGCGTTCACCCGGTGATTCTATGGGCGTCGGTGCGGGGTCGGGCCTCGGCGTTTCCCCGCCCCCACCACCGCTGCCGATCGCACACCGACGCCGGAACCGACACCGACGCCGACAAGTGCGGCCCCGCCGGACAGAAGGGCGCTCACGCCCCCCGTACCGCCCGCGCCACCCGCGTCGCCGCCCGTGCTCGCGGTCCGCTGTCCGCCCCGCGCCGCCGCGGATGCACGGCGTTCGACAGCAGCACCAGGAACGTGTCCGTCGCCCGGTCCAGCACCAGGGACGTGCCCGTGAAGCCGGTGTGGCCCGCGGCTCCCCGTCCCGCCAGTTCGCCCATGAACCACGGCTGGTCCAGGGCGAAGCCCAGGCCGGGCGGGGTCAGCAGGAGGTCGACGAAGTCGGGGCCGAGGATGCGGGCGGGCCCGTACGCGCCGCCCGCCAGCAGGGCCCGGCAGAAGACGGCGAGGTCCCGGCCGGTGGAGAAGAGCCCGGCGTGGCCCGCGACCCCGCCCAGCGCCCAGGCGTTCTCGTCGTGGACGACGCCCCGCAGCATCCCGCGGTCCGCCTTGGCCCAGGGCCGCCGCTGGTGCTCGGTCGCCGCCGCTCCGGGGCACGGTCCGAAGGCGGTCGCCGTCATGCCCAGGGGGCGGGTGATGCCGTCGTGGACGAGGACGTCCAGACCCCGGCCGGTGAGGCGTTCCAGGACGTGCTGGAGCAGGAGCAGGTTGAGATCGGAGTACGTGTAGGTGCCGGGCACGCCGACGGGGGCCTCCGCCCGCAGCATCTCCAGCCGTTCCTCGTCACCCGCGCAGTCGTACAGCGGGAGTTCCGGCCGCAGCCCGGAGGTGTGCGTCAGCAGCTCCCGTACCGTCACCCCGTGCTCGGCCGCGGCCCGGAAGTCCGGCAGGTAGGCGCCCACCCGGGCGTCGATGCCGAGCGTGCCCCGTTCGATCTGCTGCATCGCGGCGACCGCGGTGAACAGCTTGGTCAGGGAGGCGAGGTCGAAGGGCGTGGCCACGGTCATGGGGACGCGGCTCCCGCGCGGCAGCTCCACCCCCGCGTCGGCCTCGGGGTCGTAGGAGGCGTAGCGGACCGCCCAGCCCGCCGCCGCCTCGACGGCGATCACCGGGCCGCGTCCGGCGACCACGACGGTGCCCGCGGCCCAGGGGCGTTCGCCGACGGTGAGGTCGTGGACCTCCTGGACGAGGTGGTCCAGCTCCCCGGGGTCGAGTCCGGCCCGTTCCGGTGTGTCGCTGCGCAGTCTCGGCGCGCTCAGCTCCCTGCTCCCTCCGCGATCGCACGTCTGTTCCAAGGACGGCACAGTCCCATGAAACAGGCGAGCGCGACCAGTGCCGACACGACCTGGACCACGGCCATCGGCACGGCGGTGTCCTCCCCGGCGATGCCGACCAGCGGGGAGGCGACGGCCCCGATGAGGAAGGAGGACGTGCCCAGCAGGGCGGAGGCGGACCCCGCGGAGTGCTTGGTGCGCAGCAGGGCGAGGGACTGGGCGTTGGGCAGGGTGAGGCCCATCGCCGACATCAGGACGAACAGGGCCGCGGCCACCGGGACCAGACCGGCCTCGCCGAAGACGCCGAGCGCCATCAGCAGCAGCGCGCTCGCCGCGGTGATCACGATCGCCAGCCCGAGGCCCAGCACCTTCTCCAGGGCGACCCGCCCGACCAGCAGCTTGCCGTTGATCTGGCCGACGACGACCAGGCCGATCGAGTTCACGGCGAACAGCAGGCTGAAGGTCTGCGGCGAGGCACCGTAGATCTCCTGGACCACGAACGGCGAGGCCGAGATGTACGCGAACAGCGCGGCGAAGGCGAAGCCGCCCGCGAGCATGAAGCCGGTGAACGGCAGGTCGCGAAGGAGCGCGCCCATCGAGCGCAGGGCCACGCCGACCCCGCCGCCGTGGCGCAGCTCCACCGGCAGGGTCTCGGGCAGCCTGGCCCACACCAGCACGGCCAGCAGCACACCGATCACCGTCAGCACCACGAACACGCCCCGCCAGTCCGTCACCCGCAGGATCTGGCCGCCGATGACCGGCGCGACGATCGGGGCGACCCCGCCGATCAGCATCAGCGTGGAGAAGAAACGGGCCATGGCCACACCGTCGTAGAGATCGCGTACGACGGCCCGGGCGATCACTATCGCGGCCGCGCCCGCGAGTCCCTGGGTGAGCCGGAAGGCGACCAGGGTCTCGACGGTGGGCGCCAGCGCGCACAGGACGGTGGCGACGACGTAGACCGCGAGGCCCGCCAGCAGCGGACGGCGGCGGCCCCAGCGGTCGCTCATCGGGCCGACCACGAGCTGGCCGAGGGCCATGCCGAGGAGACAGGCGGTGAGGGTGAGCTGGACCGTCGCGGCGGGCGCGTGCAGGGAGTTCGTGACCTGCGGGAGCGCGGGGAGGTACATGTCCATCGCCAGCGGCGGCGTGGCGGTCAGCCCGCCGAGGACGAAGGTCACGAGCAGGCCCGTGCGGCGCGGGGCACGAGTGGGCGGCTGCGCCGCCGCAGCCGCCTGTTCCCGTTGTGGTGTCGACGCCCCGCTGTCGGGCATGTGCCCCTCCCTCTCCTCCGGATCCGCCACCTATGCTCTCAGCTCGTACGAAGTGCCGGGTGTCGGGCGAGTGAGGGCGGGCGCGGGGATGACGGAACAGAAGGTGCGCTGGGGAATCCTGGCGACCGGCGGGATAGCGGCGGCGTTCACGGCGGATCTGGTGGATCTGCCGGACGCGGAGGTCGTGGCGGTGGCGTCACGGAGCGAGGAGTCCGCGAAGGCGTTCGCGGAGCGGTTCGGGATCGAGCGGGCGTACGGCGACTGGGGCGCGCTGGCCGAGGACGCGGACATCGATGTCGTGTACGTCGCCACCCCGCACGCGGCGCACCGGACGGCCGCCGGGCTGTGCCTGGAGGCCGGGCGGAACGTGCTGTGCGAGAAGGCGTTCACGCTGAACGCGCGCGAGGCGGAGGAACTGGTCGCCCTGGCACGGGAGCGCGGGAGCTTCCTGATGGAAGCCATGTGGATGTACTGCAACCCCCTGATCCGCCGGCTCAAGGCGCTGGTGGACGACGGCGCGATCGGCGAGGTGCGCCACGTCCAGGCCGACTTCGGGCTCGCGGGCCCCTTCCCGCCCAGCCACCGGCTGCGCGACCCGGCCCAGGGCGGCGGCGCGCTCCTCGACCTCGGTGTGTATCCGGTGTCGTTCACCCAGCTGCTGCTCGGGGAGCCCTCGGACATCACGGCCCGCGCGACCCTCTCCGAGGAGGGCGTCGACCTCCAGACCGGCGCCCTGCTGTCCTGGGACGGCGGCGCGCTCGCCTCGGTGCACTGCTCGATCATCGGCGGTACGGCGACCTCCGCGTCGGTGACCGGCTCGCTGGGCCGCATCGACGTCCCGTCCGGGTTCTTCTTCCCGGAGCGGTTCGTGCTGCACCGGGACGGCCGTGAACCGGAGGAGTTCACGGCCGAGGCCGGCCCGCGCAACAGCCTCAAGCACGAGGCGGTCGAGGTGATGCGGGCGCTGCGGGCCGGCGAGACCGAGTCACCGCTGGTGCCGCTGGACGGCACGCTCGCGGTGATGCGGACCATGGACGCGATCCGGGACCGCGTCGGCGTCCGCTACCCGGGAGAGCTCGCCCGGGAGGTTGTCACGCCGGTTTGAGCCCCGGGTTCCCCGCCTCCGTGACGAAGGAGGCGGCCGTGGTGATCGGCGCCCCGGGAGTGGTGACGTAGGGCAGCATCTTGAAGTCGGCGCGTGCCTGGGACCGGTCGAGGGTGACCGTGGTGTAGCCGCGCCGGCCGTCGTAGAACTTCAGGTGCGGGTTGGCGGACGTGTACGTGGGCCAGTTCGGCGGCTTCTCGGCCCCGTCCCTGCCGCTGGCGACCGAGGTGGTGACGATCTCGGTGCCGAGGGTGCGGGAGGCGGGGTCGCCGAAGTCGTCCTTGATGTCGAAGGCGTACCCGACGTGCACGTCGCCGGTGAGGACCATCAGGTTCTCGACCCCGGCCGCCTTGGCGCCGTCCAGGATGCGGCGACGGGAGGCCGGGTAACCGTCCCAGGCGTCCATGGAGAGCTCGGCGACGGGGTTGAGGTCCAGCCGGCGCTGGGAGAAGCAGACCTGCTGGGCGACGACGTTCCACACCGCCTGCGACGCGTTCCAGCCGCCGAGCAGCCAGCTCTCCTGTGCCGTGCCGGTCATGGTCCGTGCCGGGTCCTCGGACTCGGGGCCCGGGACGTGCCTGGCCCCGCCGTAGGCCTGGTCGGAGCGGTATTGGCGGGTGTCGAGGATGTCGAACTGGGCCAGCGGGCCCCACTGGAGCCGTCGGTAGAGCTGCATGTCGGGCCCGACGGGCAGCTGGGGCGCGCGCAGTGGCTGGTTCTCCCAGTAGGCACGGTAGGCGGCGGCGCGGCGCAGCAGGAACTGCTCGGGCGGGACGTCGTTCTCGGGGACGGAGCCGGCGTAGTTGTTCTCGGTCTCGTGGTCGTCGAAGGTGACCACGAAGGGGTGCCTGGCGTGGGCCGCCCGCAGGTCGGGGTCGGTCTTGTAGAGGGCGTAGCGCAGCCGGTAGTCCTCCAGCGTGGTGGCCTCCTTGTTGAACCCGGGCGGCAGCACCTGGTCGGTGTACTTGCGGGCGCCGCCGGCCCCGTTGACGGCGTACTCGTAGAGGTAGTCGCCGAGGTGGAGGACGAGGTCGACGTCGTCCTGGGCGAGGTGGCGGTGGGCCGTGAAGTAGCCGTCGTGGTAGGCCTGGCAGGAGACGGCGGCCAAGGTCAGGGAGGAGACCGGGCTGCCGGCGGCGGGCGCGGTGCGGGTACGGCCGGTCTCGCTGAGCCAACCGCCCGCCCGGAAGCGGTAGTAGAGGACGCGGCCGGGGGTCAGGCCCTCGACCTCGACGTGCACGGTGTGGTGGAACTCCGGGTGGGCGACGGCCGTGCCCTTGGCGACGACCGCCGCGAACGTCTCGTCCAGGGCCACCTCCCAGTCGACGGCGACGCGTTCGGCGGGCAGTCCGCCGTCGGGCTGGTAGGGGGCGGGCGCGAGCCGGGTCCACAGGACGACCGAGCCGGGTTGCGGATCCCCTGAGGCGACACCGAGCGTGAAGGGGAAGTCGGTGATGCGGGCCGCGTCGAGTTCGGCGGCGGCCGCCGTACCGGTCGCGGGCAGGTCCACGGCGAAGGCGAGCGCGGCGGCTGCGGCGGTCAGGCCCAAAAAGCGCCGACGGCCGACATGGCGGGCGGCGGCGCGCAGTTCACGGCGGTCCGTCTGCGACCGGCCGGGTGTGATGGTCATTCTTTTTCCTCCCGTCACAGTTGAGGGAGGAGAGCGGCGCGAAGCGGCGCCGACACACGCGCGCAGGGGCGACAGCACCCGGATGGCGGACGGGCGCTTCCGTATCGCGGACGTTCATTTACGCTGCGCGCTCATGGACATCCAAAGGACGAGGATCGCCGTGGTGACCGGAGCGGGCTCCGGGATCGGCCGCGCGGTCGCCGTGGAACTGCTGCGCACGGGCTGGTCGGTGGCGCTGGCCGGGCGGCGGACCGAGACACTTCAGGAGACGGCGGCCCTCGTGCCCGAGAGCGCCTGTCTCGCCGTACGGACAGACGTCTCACGGCCCGACGAGGTGGCCGCGCTCTTCGCCGCGGCCGTGGAGCGCTTCGGCCGGGTCGACCTGCTGTTCAACAACGCGGGGACGTTCGGGCCCGGCGGGGTGCCCGTGGAGGAGCTGCCGTACGACGCGTGGCGGCATGTGGTGGACACCAACCTCAACGGGGCGTTCCTGTGCGCGCAGGCGGCGTACCGGCAGATGAAGGAGCAGGACCCGCAGGGCGGCCGGATCATCAACAACGGGTCCATCTCGGCCCATACGCCCCGCCCGCACTCCGTCGCCTACACCGCGACCAAGCACGCCCTGACCGGGCTCACCAAGTCACTGTCGCTGGACGGGCGGCCGTACGGGATCGCGGTGGGGCAGATCGACATCGGGAACGCGGCGACCGACATGACCGCGCGCATGCAGACCGGCGCGCTCCAGGCCAACGGCGAGGTCGCGCCCGAGCCGGTGATGGACGTCGCCGACGTGGCGCGCACGGTACGGCACATGGCGGAGCTGCCGCTGGCGGCGAACGTGCAGTTCGCGACGGTGCTGGCGACGGCGATGCCGTACGTGGGGCGCGGCTGAGGGCGTGGTGGAGGGGGTGAGGGAGGAGGTGAGGGGGGTGAGGGAGGGCGCGGCGGAGGGCGTGATGCAGGGCGTGGTGGAGGGCGCGATCTGCACAACCGGAATCTGCGAATCCGGTCCATTCGGGCCGGTGACGGACTTATGCTCTACATCTCCTTCATCAGAGCTTCACATCTGGAGCGGTGAGCTCCCGCAGACCGAACCCGAGGGGGGAGGCGGCAGCCGTCCCGTCACACCGGATGGGGGTGGGCCTCGCGAGCGACCGCGAGGGACACACCGGTGGGCGGCACGGCTGCCGCGCAGTCCACGACCGGCCAGTCCCCAGGCCGGTCCCCCTGGGTGGGATCGCTCAGCGTTCCAGGATTGCGTTGATCTCGGTCAACTGGGCGGCGGTGAGCGGCCCTTTCTCCATCGCCCCCGCGTTCTGCTCCGCCTGCTCGACGGAACGGAACCCGGGAATGGGCACCGTGCGCGGACTGCGCGCCCAGATCCAGGCGAGGGCGCCCTGGGCCAGGGTGCGGCCGTTGCTGGTGAGGAGGGAGCGGAGGGCGTCGATGCGGGCCAGCCAGTCGGCGTCGGCTCCTTCGGTGGTGAAGCCCCGCATCCAGGTCGGCGGCGTGCTGCGGATGTCGCCGGTGTCCTGGGGGCCTTGGCGCTTGCCGGCCAGCAAACCCATCGCCAGCGGACTGCGGTTGATGCTCGCGAGGCCCGACTCCTCGCACAGGGCCAGCATGTCGGGGGCGTCCTGAAGGACGTTCAGCGCGTGCTGGACGGCCACGCAGTGCTCCCCCTCGGCGAACACCGCGGCGCGGGCCGGGTCGTCGGTGCTCCAGGCGTAGGCGCGGATGAGGCCCTCGCGCACCAACTCCTCGCAGGCGTCGCGCAGTCGGGCGCCGTGCTCGGGGTGGGCGTCGGAGAGATGGAACTGGTACAGGTCGACGTAGTCGGTGCCGAGGCGGGCGAGGGAGGCCGTGAGAGCCTCGCGGAGGTACTCCGTCGAGGCGTCCTGGCCGGTGAGCGTGCGGGTGCGCTCGTCGAAGAGGTTGCCCCACTTGGTGGCGACGACCACCTCCGCACGGCGCTTGCCGAGGGCACGGCCCAGCACCCGCTCGCTGTGCCCGGTGCCGTAGACGTCGGCGGTGTCGAAGAAGGTCACGCCGAGGTCGAGGGCGCGCCGGATCGCCCGTACGGACTCGTCGTCGTCGACCTTGCCCCAGCCGAGGGGCTGTCCGTCGAGGGTGGACCACTCGCCGCCGATGGCCCAGCAGCCGAAGCCGAGCGGGCTGACGTCCATGCCGCTGCGGCCCAACGTCCTGTGTGTCTGCGCGTTCGTGTCCATGGGAGGGACGCTAGGAGTTGAAGCGCACTTCAGGGCAAGGGCCTGCGCGAGGTCTTGTGGCTAGGCAGGTCTCGTGGCTGGGCAGGTCTCGTGGCTAGCCAGATCTCGTGGCTAGGCCTGGCCGGTCTCGAAGCGGGTGATCTTTTCGCCGTCCACCTCGAAGTGCCACTTGGTGCGCATCTCGCCCCAGGTGTCGTTGCTGTAGCGGGCGATGAGGTCGCGGCCGCCGCGGGACTCGTTGTCGACCTCCAGGTGACCGCGGGAGGAGAAGATCTCCCGGTCGACCCAGTCGTCGAGGTCACGGTCGGAGCCGTCGTCCGACATGGTCGCGCCGGGGGCGAGGAGAGCCATGAAGCCGTCGCGGTCGTGCGCGTTGACGGCGGTGACGAAGGCGCGGACCGCGGGGTCGCTGAGTTTGCCGGTCTGAATCGTCATGCCAGCCAGACTCACACCGCCGTCCCGGGCCCGCCACCCGAACGGCGGCGCGGGTGGCTCCCTCGGCTGTCGGGAGTGCGACGGTGGAAACGCGAGGGGGGTGTTCCTGTCCAACTGTCCCGGGAGTCATCGTGACCTCACACGCTTCGTCGTACGACCGCCGTGATCTGGGCCTGCTGTTGCTCCGGCTGGGGGCCGGGGGCGTACTGGCCGCGCACGGCGCGCAGAAGCTGCTCGGCTGGTTCGGCGGCCACGGAATCGAGGGGACCGGCCAGTTCATGGAGTCCGTCGGCTACTCCCCCGGCAAAGCGAGCGCCACCGCGGCGGGTCTAGCGGAGGCGGGCGGCGGCACCCTGCTGGCGCTGGGCCTGGCGACCCCGGCCGCGGGCGCGGCGGCCGCCGGCGGCATGGCGGGCGCGGCCGCCGTGCACGCCCCCAACGGCTTCTTCAACCAGTCCGGCGGCTTGGAGTACGCCGCCACGCTGGGGCTGGCCGCGACGGGACTGGCGATCACGGGCCCCGGCCGCCTCTCCCTCGACCACGCCCTCGGCCACGTCCTGGACCGGGGCTGGATGGTACCCACCGCCCTGGCGGCCACAGCCGCGGTGACGGCGGTGGTCGTGGGGGCACGCAACCGCCGCCTCCAGGAGAAGGAACGGCAGGAGCGGGCGGGGGTGGGCGAGGAGCAGGAGGCGTTGTTCGAGGGGTAGGGGCGGGGCGCTTCACGTGGATCGGGAGCCCGCTCTCCTACGATGACCCCCGTGACCGTCCCCGAGCAGCACCCCGCGCGACCGCCCCTGTGGTGGTGGCGGGCGCTGCTCGTGCCGGCTCTGCTGGCGGGGCTCATGGGCATGCATGCGCTGGCGCCGGGTGGCGCCGTCGCGGACGACCACCCGCACCCCGCTCCCCTGGCCGCCGTCTCCGTGTCGGCCACCCACGGCGACTGCGACGGCGCGGGCCACTGCGGCACGAGCCATGTCTCACACGCCGACACGACCTGCGCGGCGGCTGCGGTGAGCGGCAGGCCGGCACTGCCCGCACTGGTACCCGACCCGGTCGCCGACGTCGTACGAGACGACTCGCTGTGCGCGTACGTCGGCTCGTCCCCCGACAGCGCCCGCGCACCCCCGTCCCTGGCGGAACTCCAACTCCTGCGGATCTAGACGGCTCGGCGCACCGCGGCCGTACTCGACGCGGGTGCGCATCGGTATGTCCGGATCCCTTTTCATCCAGTCATCCAGCAGGAGTTCAAGCATGAGCACCACTCGTACGCGCAGCGCTGCCGTCATGACGGCGTCGGTGGCCGCCGCACTCGTCCTCGCGGCATGCGGTGGCAGTGACAGCGGCCACGACGGCGGACACGCGTCCCCGTCGGCGACCACCACCGCCGCCGCTGCCGGTACCCACAACGCCCAGGACGTCTCCTTCGCCCAGGGCATGATTCCGCACCACCGTCAGGCGCTGGAGATGGCGGAACTCGCCGCCGACCGGGCCTCCTCCCCCGAGGTCAAGAGCCTGGCCGCGCGGATCGAGAAGGCCCAGGACCCGGAGATCGAGACGCTGACCGGCTGGCTGAAGTCCTGGGGCGAGACCGTCCCGAACGCGGCGCACGGCTCGCACTCCGGCATGCCCGGCATGATGGACGGCGCCGCCATGACCGAGCTGGAGAAGGCGTCCGGCGAGGCCTTCGACGCGCGGTTCCTGACGCTGATGGTCGAACACCACGAGGGCGCGGTCGAGATGGCCGAGACGGAGAAGGCGAAGGGCGCGTACAAGCCCGCCACCGCCATGGCCGAAGACATCGTCACCGCGCAGTCCGCCGAGATCGAGGAGATGGACAAGCTCCTCGATCCCGCCGAGGACTGAGCGGACCGTGCCAAGCTGCGTCCATGAGTGATCCGGACCCCGACATCTGGTCGGGCATCGACGACTTGTGGACGTGGCTCGACTCCCACCGCCCGCTCGACGGACGCCAGGACCTCCTCCTGCGGATGCTGAAGCTGTCGGAGGAGGTCGGCGAGGTGGCCGAGGCGGTGATCGGCGCGATGAACCACAACCCGCGCAAGGGTGCCTCCCACACCTGGGACGACGTCCAGAGCGAGCTGTGCGACGTCGTGATCACCGCCCTGGTCGCCCTGCGCACGCTGACGCCGGACACGCGGGAGGTGTTCGAACGGCACCTGGCCCGAGTCAGGGAACGCTCACTGGGCCCTCGCTAGGCCCTGCCGAACCTCGAAGTTCACCCGCACAAGTGCTCACCGCCAGTACCGGCTCAGGCAGCCGGGTGGACCGGTTCGGACTTGCGGCGGCCATGGCGTTCCCTGCAATCCCGGCAGTGAGCGCGCGGGTCACGCGAGCGGAACGCGCGTTCACAGCCGTCGCAGGTGACCAGCGGTACCAGTGGCGATGGGGAGGTCACCGTCGCCGTACCAGGAGGCCCTGCTGGCAACGGCGGCGGGAGAAGGGTCGTCAGGCGGTATTCGAGAAGGCTCGCCGGATGGCGGATGGGGACGGTCTCGGACGGGAGGCCCGCTGTGAGCGTGCGGGTGATCTGGTTCGGCGTCGCGGAACGAGCGAGCCAGGCCTCGACGGCGGGCGCGAGCCGCTGAACGTCCCGTTCGGAAAGCAAGAGCCGGGCGTCGGCGAGACGCAGACGCGCGAGCAGGTCGGCCGCCGGTCCGTCGGGCACCGCACCGGGTTCGGGGGCAACACGCTTCGTACGTACGGAAGTCGACGGCGCGTCAGGCCACGGACCGTCCGCCGAGCCCTGAACAGCCCCCGGTCCCGGAGCAGGACGCGGCTCGGGCTCATCCGCGGCACGGGATGGGACAGGGGCGGCAGCCTCCAACCCGCTGTCCCGCGCGGAGGCCCGCACGACCGTCCCCGGATGATCGAGAAAGAACGTACGCGTAGCGATACGTCCGCCCCCGAGCGGCACCCGGCGGCGGACGAGATACCCGGCCGTCTCCAGTTCCCGCAACGCCCTGCCGATCGTCACCTCGCCCTCGGGGAAGCGCAGGGTCAGCGCCTTGATGGTGACCGAGGCTCCATCCGGCAGGGACTGGATGTGGACGCCGATGCCGATCGCCGTGGCGGAGAGGCTGGGGTGCTGGGCGAGGTGGTTGCCGACGACGGTGTAGCGCTCGGTGTGGCGGTGCCGTACGTGGAGGACTCCGGCGCGGGGCGCGTCCGGCGGGAGTTCCGGAGGCGCGGGCGGCGAGTGCTCGGGCGACGGGTACGCGGGCAGGGCCGCGTTAGACTGCGGGTCAGCCATTGGGAAGCTCATATCTTCCTGGTTGGTCAGGCCCTCGCCGGGATTGCCGTCCTGCCGGGGGCCGTTCTCTGTTTGCGGTTGTGTGCGGCGACCGTACCCCACCCGCCCGCCCCGCTTACGGTCCCATCACTCGAACGAGTGGCGCCCCAACTCGCTGACGGCGTGGGCGGGTTTGGTGGGGTTGGTAGTTTCCCCAAGGCCTTTCAAGAACATCCCGCACCACCGAGCCGCGGGATCCCGCGCCCCGGTGCCGAGCTGGGCGAATGACCCCTCGCGGGCCGTACTGGGAGACCGACGACGCCCAGGCCTACGGGCAGGGTTCGCGAACGATCTGGACAAGGCAAGGAACGCACTGCGCTGATGACCACCCCTCCCCACGTGGACGACGACCGCGGTTGCCTCCGTGTGGCCCTCGCTGTACCCCTCGTCCTGCTCACCCTCGTCGCCGCGTACTTCTGCTGGACGGCACTGACCGTCACGCCGTCCGGCACCTGGGACGACGACGCGTACGCCGGAATCGTGCTGTCGTGCGTCGTCACCATCGCTGCCGCCGGGGCCGCGGCGGCGCTGTGGCTGGTGCCGTCGGTGCGGAGGGCCGTGCCGTGGTGGTGGATATTTCCCGCTCTGCTGTTGGGCGTGGTTGCGGGAGCTCGGTGGGCCGTGGGCGGCTAGGTCCACCGCCACCGTCGCACTCGGTTCGCTGCACATGCGCGAACCTCCGAATCAAGCCGCGAGCCTGCCGACGGGATCGAAAAGGGCCTCCGACGCAGGTCAGAGGCCCTTTCCCAGGCAAAGCCGCAGGTAGCGGCAGACGAGTCGGGCTGTACGCCGGGTTCTGTCGCCCGATCGCCTCGCGGCGGTCGGGGAGACGGCCATCCATCTAGGGCCGGCGTTGCCACCGGCCTCGTGCGGTCTACCCGGGGACTCGGGCGGGCAGCCCTCGAACGTTCCCGCAGAGTCGCCGAAGCGGCTCCTTTTGACCTTGCTCCGGGTGGGGTTTACCTAGCTGCCCAGGTCACCCTGGGCACTGGTGGTCTCTTACACCACCGTTTCACCCTTACCGAGGACCGAGGTCCCCGGCGGTCTGTTTTCTGTGGCACTGTCCCGCGGGTCACCCCGGGTGGCCGTTAGCCACCACCCTGCCCTGTGGAGCCCGGACGTTCCTCGGGAAGCCCCCGTCAAGGGACTCCACGCGGCCGTCCGCCCGGCTCGTCTGCCGTGGTGACCATGTTACCGGCCCCTCGATCCTCGCCGGACCGGCCGCTGTCGCGAGGGCCGAGCCGCCCAGGACCAGTGGGCCGCCAGCAGGTCCAGGTGCGGGCCACACCGGCCCAGCGTCGCCCTGGTCCACCGTGGCTGCTCCGCGCGCCGCCGCCCCCCTGTCTGCCGGCCTCAGGGTGCAACGCCGCGGCTCTCAGAGAAAGTCCGCTGTCTCCATGTCGAAGGCGAAGGGCTCGGGAAGCCTGAGCGCCTTGCCGAAGGGGCGGGTGCAGTGCTCCCGGTAGTCGCCCTTCTCCGGGTCACTGAACAGCGTGACCGACGACGCCTCGCGGTCGATCAGCAGGTAGAGCGGGATGCCGCCGCGGGCGTAGCAGCGGCGCTTGGCCTCACGGTCGGCCTTGGGCTTGGTGGACGTCACCTCCAGGACCAGGGCGACGCCGTCGCAGGGCATCCAGGAGTCGGCGCCACGGTAGAGCCTCACTTCCGTGGGAGCGAACGTGCCGTCCGGGATCACGTGGTCCTTCGGACAGCCGTCTCCGCTCTTCAGCTTCAGCCCCTTGTTCCCCGAGAACTGCATGTCGGTCCGGGACCCCCTGATCACCTGGTTCACGATCAGCCCGATGCAGTCCTCGTGATCCCCGTCCGGCGGCGGTGTCACAACGATCTCCCCCTCGATCAGCTCGGCCCGGAAACCCTCCGGTGTGTCCAGGGCGAGAAAGCCCTCCAGCAGGACCTCTTCCTGCGTGAGCGGCTCATGGGCCATGGCAGTCATGTCGCGCCCCTCCTTCTGTCGCTCGCCAGACTGGGACATCGGCTGATCACCTGGCCGTGAGATCGGGAACCTTCCCTCGATCGTGGCACACCATCCCGGCCACCGTCAGGCACGCCGGACCGCTGCCTTGACCCTGCCGCGACGTCAACGTCTCTACTGATTGCATGCGGATCGGAGAACTCGCCGTCGCCGTCGGCGTCACCACGCGGACCGTGCGGCATTACCACCATCAAGGGTTGTTGCCGGAGCCCGAGCGGCTCGCGAACGGGTATCGGGACTACACGCTCAGGCACGCCGTCGTGCTCGCGCGGATCCGGAGGCTGACGGAGTTGGGGCTGGGGCTGGCCGAGGTGCGGGACGTGCTCGCCGACGACTCGAGGAAGGACCTCGCCGAGATCCTCCAGGAGCTGGACGAGGATCTCGCGCGGCAGGAGGCGGCCGTCCGTGGGCGGCGGGTGCGGCTGCGGGCGCTGCTCGACGCCGGCGAGTTGCCCGCCGAGGGGCCCGCCTCGCCCGAACTGGCCTCGCTGTTCCGGGACATGGCGCCACTGTCCGACTCCCCCATGGCCGTCAAGGACCGTGAGGTGCTCGCGCTGATCGAGACCGCCGCCGGGCCCGAGGAGCGGGAGCGGCTGGTCACCGCCGTCGCCTCCGCGCTGGCGTCCCCGCAGGCCGTGGCGCGGGCGAACGAGGCGTACGCGCTGCTCGACGCCCTCGCCGACGCCGAGCCGGACGACCCCCGGGTCGGGGAGGCCGCTCGTACGCTCGCCACCCTCGTCCCCGCCGAGCTGCTCCCCGACACGGGACCCGGCATCGACCAGGACCACAGCTTCCTGCGCGCCCTCTACGCCGACTTCGCCCCGGCCCAGGCGGAGGCCATCCGCCACGCCCTGCGCATCCTCACCGGGGACACCCGAGAGGGGGACACGTGAGAACGGCCGCCGTCCTCGTCCGGCATGAGGTGCGGCTGCTCGTCAGCCTCGTCCTCTGGGTGGCTCGACGGACGCAGGGTACCGGCCGGGGCCGGGCCTTTCCGTACGCCCGCGGGGAGGGGCCGTTGATGTTCGGCCTCGCGTTCGCGTGTGTCGTGGAGTCGGTGACGATGGCCGTGCTGCTGCGGGACCTCCCGACCGTGCACCGGGTCGTGTTCGCGCTCGACGTCTACACGGTCGTCCTCGTCGTCGGCATGCACGCGGCGAACGTCGTACGACCGCATGTGCTGGACGGTGGCGAACTGCGCGTCCGTCGCGCCGCGCACGTCGATCTGCGGATTCCGCTCCCCCACATCGCCGCCGTACGCCGGGAGTTGCGCACCACCCACCACCGCGCCGAGGGTGAACTCGACCTCGCCGTGGGCGCGCGGACCACCGTCACCCTCGAACTGGCCCGGCCCGTCGACCACTTCACCCTCCTCGGGCGGCGCAGGCCGGTCCACCTCGTCCGCTTCCACGCCGACGACCCCGGCGATCTCGTCCGCGCGGTCACGCGGGCGCGAAACGCACCTTCGACGGGCGGGCAGGGTCTGCCTGTGTGAGGCGGACCCGCAGTCGCTCGCCCAGGGGCAGCGGCCCGGAGCCCTCGAGCCGGCCGATGACCGCCGGCGACTCCAGTTGCACGGTGCCGACCTCGGGCCGTCGCTCCTCCACGTCCACCACGCAGCCGTCGAACACCTCCCCCACCCGGTCCTTCAGCAGGGCCGCCTCGACGATGTCCACGCAGCCCCGTTCCGCCGCGCCCGCGCGCCGGCCGCCCTCGGCCATCTCGCGCGGCAGGGCGTCGAAGGCGGTCAGCACCCAGTCGGGGACCGCGGTTCCCGCGACCGCCGCCAGGCAGATCTCCGAGGCGTAGCGGTCGGCGAGGCGGCGCAGCGGGGCTGTGCAGTGGGCGTACGGCGCCGCGACCGCCGAGTGGGTGGTGAGGTCGGGCAGGACGCCGTCGCGGAAGACGGTGTAGCCGGCGCCGCGCAGCAGGGTCGTGCACTCCTGGAGGAAGGCCGCGTGGTGCGGGTCGCGCGGGTCCAGGGAGCGGACCAGCGCGGCGTACGACATGTGGTGCGGCCAGTCGATGTGCAGCGCGTGGGCGGTGCGGCGCAGGCGGCCGACCGCGCCGTCGGGGGCGGCGGGGAGGGTGCGCAGGACGCCGGTGCCGTAGGTGAGCATCAGGTCGGCCGCGGCCATGCCGGTCAGGAGGGATATCTGGGCGTTCCAGTCCTCGGCGGGCACTCCGGCGCGGTAGGTCAGTTCGTAGGTGCCGTCGCGCGCCACGATCTCCTGCTCGGGGACCCTCAGCGAGATCCCGCCGCGTTCGACCTCCAGCCGTTCCCGCAGCTCGCCGATCTCCTTCAGCAGGGCCAGCGGTTCCTCCGCCGTCCCCGAGTCGATCTCCTTCTGGACGCTCTCGTAGTCCCGCTTGGCCCGGCTGCGGACCAGGGCCCGGCGGACGTCGACGGCCGAGGTGCGGCCCTCGGCGTCGAGGTCGATCGTCCACAGGGCGGCCGGGCGCACCTGGTCGGGCAGCAGGCTGGCGGCGCCCTCGCTCAGCGGCGTCGGGTGCAGGGGGACCTTCTCGTCCGGGAAGTACAGCGTCATCACCCGGCGGTGGGTCTCCGCGTCCAGCGCCGATCCGGGGACGACGAAGGCGGCGACGTCCGCGATGGCGTACCGGACGCGGTAGCCGGTGCCCTTGCGGGCGAGGTGCATCGCCTGGTCGAGGTCGGTGGAGGTGGGCGGGTCGATGGTGAACAGGGGGATGTCGGTGGCGTCGTGCGCCGGGAGGACGGGTGGGCGCTCGGCCTCCGTCACCGCCTCCGGCGGATAGGCGTCCGAGACGTCGAGTTCGGTGCGCAGCGCGGTGAGGGCGGCCCGCAGGGGGGCTTCGGGGGCGCCGGTCACGCGGATCTGGCGGCGAGGCATACAGCGAGGGTAAGCACATCGGGGGCCCGTACGCTGTCCGGGAGCTCTACAGAAGGAGAACCACCCGTGCTTGTCCTGCTGCCGCCGTCCGAAGGCAAGGCCTCCTCCGGTCGTGGCGCCCCGCTGAAGCTGGAGTCGTTGTCGCTGCCGGGGCTGACTCAGGCCCGTGCGGCCGTGCTGGACGAGCTCGTCGAGCTGTGCGCCGGTGACGAGGACAAGGCGTGCGAGGTGCTCGGGCTGAGCGAGGGGCTGCGGGGCGAGGTCGCCAAGAACGCGGAACTGCGGACCGCGGGGGCGCGGCCCGCCGGGGAGATCTACACCGGTGTCCTGTACGACGCCCTGGAGCTGTCCTCCCTCGACGCGGCCGCGAAGCGGCGGGCCGGCCGTCAGCTGCTGGTCTTCTCCGGGTTGTGGGGGGCCGTCGGGATCGCCGACAAGATCCCCTCGTACCGCTGCTCGATGGGGGTGAGGTTGCCCGGGATCGGGGCGCTGGGCGCGCACTGGCGTACGCCGATGGCGGCGGCGCTGCCCGAGGCGGCCGGGGGCGGGCTGGTGCTGGACCTGCGGTCCTCGGCGTACGCGGCGGCCTGGAAGCCGAAGGGTGAGGTGGCTTCGCGGACGGCGTCGGTGCGGGTGCTGCACGCGCCGACGCGGAAGGTGGTCAGCCACTTCAACAAGGCGACCAAGGGGCGGATCGTACGGTCGCTGCTGTCGGCCGGGGCCGCTCCGAAGGACCCGGCCGCGCTGGTGGAGGCGCTCAGGGACCTCGGGTACGTGGTGGAGGTGGAGGCGCCGAAGGGGGCCGGGAAGGCGTGGACGCTGGATGTGCTGGTGGACGAGATCCACTGACGCGTTGCAGTCGGCGCAACGCTGATTGCGCACACTGCTACCCCTGGGCACGATGAGGCCATGACCTCGCCGCTGCCCTCCTCGCCGCTGCCCTCCTCCTCGTACGCCTCGGTCCTGGATCTGGCTCCCGTCGTGCCCGTCGTCGTCATCGAGGACGTCCGCGATGCCGTGCCGTTGGCGCGGGCGCTGGTGGCCGGGGGGCTGCCGGCGATCGAGGTGACGTTGCGGACGCCGGTCGCGGCCGAGGCGATCCGGGCGATCGCCGAGCGGGTGCCGGAGGCGGTGGTCGGGGCGGGGACGGTGATCACGCCGGAGCAGGTGACGTCGGCGGTGGCGGCCGGGGCGCGCTTTCTCGTCAGTCCGGGCTGGACGGACGTACTCCTGGAGGCGATGCGGGCGTCCGGGGTGCCGTTCCTGCCGGGGGTGTCGACGGCCTCGGAGGTCGTGGCGCTGCTGGAGCGCGGGGTGCGGGAGATGAAGTTCTTCCCGGCGCAGGCCGCGGGCGGGACGGCGTATCTGAGGTCGCTGGCCGGGCCGCTGCCGCAGGCGCGGTTCTGCCCGACGGGGGGCATCGGTGCCGCGAACGCGGCGGAGTACCTGGCGCTGCCCAACGTCGGTTGTGTGGGCGGGACCTGGATGCTGCCGGCGGACGCGATCGCGGCGCGGGACTGGGGGCGGGTGGCGGAGCTGGCCCGGGCCGCGTCCGGGCTCAGGCCCGCAGGTGGGACGTGTCGTTGAAGAGCCGGACGCTCGCGTTGCCGTCGGCGTAGTAGGCGACGGCGGACAGCGACGCGGCCGACAGCTCCATCCGGAACAGGGACTCCGGCGGGGCGCCGAGCGCCAGTCGTACGAAGGTCTTGATCGGCGTGACATGCGTGACGAGCAGGACCGTACGGCCCGCGTACGCCGCCGTCAGCCTGTCGCGGGTGGCGGCGATACGGGTGGCCGTCGCCGCGAAGCTCTCACCGCCGCCGGTGGGTTCGGCGTCCGGGTCGGACAGCCACCGGTTCAGGTCGTCGGGGTACCGCTCGCGCACCTCGCCGAAGGTGAGCCCCTCCCACGCCCCGAAGTCGGTCTCGCGGAGCCCGTCCTCGACGGTGACGTCGAGCCCGAGCCGCTCGGCGACGACGGCGGCGGTCTCCCGGGTACGGGCGAGGGGGGAGGCGAGGATCTCCTGGACCGTCCCCCGCCGGGCCAGCGCGACCGCGGCCCGCTCGGCCTGCTCCCGGCCCACGTCGGACAGGGACGGATCGGTACCGCCGCTGCCCGAGAACCGCTTCTGCGGCGTCAGCGGCGTCTCCCCGTGTCGCAGCAGCACGAAGGTCGCGGGCGCCCCCATGTCGGCCGGCGCCCACCCGGGACTGGCGACCACCTTCGCGGCCCGCACATCGTCCCCGGCCCTCGCGGCCCGCACACCGTCCCCGCCCCTCGCGGCTCCGCCGCCCGAGCCCTCCGCCGCTCCGCGGCGAGTCGAGCGGGAGGAAGAAGCCGCGCCGGAGACGGAACCCAGCGCCGCACGCGCCCGCGCGGCCCCCGCGACCGCGTCCCCGGGCGCCCCGGCTCCCTCAGCCACCCCAGCCCCCGCGGCTCCGCCGCCCAACCCCTCCGCCGCTCCGCGACGAGTCGAGCGGGGGGAGGAAGAAGCCTCCACATCCAGTTCCGCCGAGGCAAAAACCCGCGCGTCCAGCTCCGCCGAGGCAGAAGCCCGCGCGTCCAGCTCCGCCGTCGAAGCCGACGCCGACCACCGCTCGCCCCGCTTCCCCGCGTCCATCGCCTCGTTGGCCAAGCGGTCCGCGTGCTTGTTGTCCTCGCGCGGGATCCACTCGTACGTCACCCGGTCCGGCGGGAAGACCCGGGACGCCTCCATCGCCAGGGGCTTCATGTCCGGGTGTTTGATCTTCCAGCGGCCCGACATCTGCTCGACGACGAGCTTGGAGTCCATGCGGACGCGGACGGTGGCGGCGGGGTCCAGCTCGTACGCGGCGCGCAGTCCGGCCACCAGGCCGCGGTACTCGGCGACGTTGTTGGTCGCGACGCCGATGTACTCGGCCCGCTCCAGCAGCGTCTCGCCGGTCGCCGCGTCGATGACGACGGAGCCGTAGCCCGCGGGTCCGGGGTTGCCCCGGGACCCGCCGTCGGCCTCGACGATGAACTCCCGCACCACACAGGCTCCTAGAGGCCGGACTCGGCCGTGCGCACCAGGATGCGGCGGCAGTTCTCGCAGCGCACCACGGTGTCCGGCGCGGCCGCGCGGATCTCGTTGATGTCGGTGATCGCCAGCTCCTGGCGGCAGCCCTGGCAGGTCCGCTGGTACAGCTTCGCCGCGCCGATGCCGCCCTGCTGCCCGCGCAGCTTGTCGTACAGCTTGAGCAGGTCGGCGGGGACCGTGCCCGCGATGACCTCGCGCTCCTTGGTCACCGTGGCGATCTCGCCGTCGATGGCCTCGAACGCCGCGTCCCGGCGGGCGGTCGCGTCGTCGATCTTGCCCTGCACCGCGCCGACCCGCTCGGTCAGCTCGGCGACCCGCTCCTGCGCGGACTCACGGCGCTCCATGACCTCCAGGACGACGTCCTCGAGGTCGCCCTGGCGCCGGGCGAGGGAGGCGATCTCGCGCTGGAGGTTCTCCAGGTCCTTCGGCGAGCCGATGGCCCCGGAGTCCAGGCGCTGCTGGTCGCGGGCGGCGCGCTGGCGCACCTGGTCCACGTCCTGCTCGGCCTTGATCTGCTCGCGGGCGGTGTCGCTCTCCTCGGTCTGCGCGGCGACAAGCAGGTCGCGCAGCTGGATGTGGTCCTTGGTCAGCGACTCGATCTCGGCGTGCTCGGGCAGCGACCGGCGCTTGTGCGCGAGCTGCTGGAGACGGACGTCGAGGTCCTGGACGTCGAGGAGACGGATCTGGTCGGCGGGCGCGGCGTTCAGTTGGGGGCTCCCGTGGAATCGGTGGTGGTGGACGCCGCGTGGGCGGTCCAGGGGTCGGTGACCGTCGTGGAGACGTGGACCCGCAGGCCCCATCCATGACGGTCGGAGATCTCGTCGAGCTGGCTCGCGGCCAGCTCGCACCAGGGCCATTCGGTGGCCCAGTGCGCCGCGTCGAGCAGCGCGAGAGGACTGTGGGCGACGGCTTCCGACGCCGGGTGGTGGCGCAGGTCGGCGGTGAGGAAGGCGTCGACACCGGCGGCGCGTACGACGTCGAAGAGGCTGTCGCCGGAGCCGCCGCTGACGGCGACCGTGCGGATGAGCGCCTCGGGGTCGCCGGCCGCCCGGATGCCCTGCGCGGTGGCGGGGAGGCGGGCGGCGGCCCGTGCGGCGAGGTCCCGCAGCGGCAGCGGGTGGTCCAGCTCGCAGATCCGGCCGAGGCCTCGGCGGCCCTCCTTGTCGGAGGGGTCCGGGACGAGCGGTCGTACGACCCGGAGGTCCAGCGCGCCCGCGAGCGCGTCGCTCACCCCGGGGTCCGCCGTGTCCGCGTTCGTGTGGGCCACGTGCAGGGCGATGTCGTTCTTGATGAGGGTGTGCACGACACGGCCCTTGAAGTGGCTCGCCGCGACCGTCGTCGTCCCGCGCAGATAGAGCGGGTGGTGGGTGACCAGCAGGTCGGCGCCCAGCTTCACCGCCTCGTCGACGATCTCCTGGACCGGGTCGACGGCGAACAGGACCCGGGAGACCTCCTGGTCGGGGTCGCCCACGACGGTGCCGACCGCGTCCCAGGACTCGGCCCGCTCGGCGGGCCACAGGTTCTCCAGCGCGGCGATGACTTCAGACAGACGGGGCACGCACAGAAGGCTACCTGGCCGTTCTGCGCCCCCGTACCGGTCGCGGCCTCCCTGGGTCCCGCGCAGCACAATCGCCCCGGTTTCCTCAGGCGAATCGTTCCTGGGCCACCCCTTTGTGTGAAGCGAGCGTCGGCCTGTCCCACGCCTGTGCGTACGAAAACTAGCTTCGTGGCCGGAGGTGACCGAACGATGACGGCCTGTGCGATCGAGCCCACGGCGGCGGACGAGGACGGTACGCCGCAGGCTGGCTGCACGATCACCGCGGACGGCGGATACGCCGCCCGCCTCACGCGTGACGGCGACTCCTGGTTCCCGGAGCGCTGGACCCTGGGCGGCCCCGAGCCCTACGCGGTGCCGCTGCCCGGCAACCAGCCGGAGGAGCCCGGCACCGAGGTCCAGCCGATGGCCGACGGACGGGTGCTGATCAGGCGGTTCGCGGACGGACGGCACAACTTCTCGCTGCTCTACCCGACCGGTCCCGGCACCGGCGAGCTGCCGCTCGGGGCGGTGGAGTGCCCGGAGGAGGGCACCTCGCTGCGGCTGCTGCCGCCCGCGCCGGGAGGCGAGAAGGCGTACGCCCTCGCCGTGGGCCGGCGCTCCAGCGCGGTGTGGCTGGTGGCGGGCGGCGCCTTCGGCCCGGAACACCTCGCGGAGGTCCCGGGGCGCTGCTCGGGCGGGGTATGGCTGGACCAGGCCGGGCGGATGCTGGTCCTGGACCGGGAGGTCGGTGGGTGCACCAAGGCGATCGTGGTGGACCTGGGGCGCGACGGTGAGGTCTCGCCGCTCCTGCAGATCGCGGCCGGCAGCGACGACCGGCTGCTGCTCGCCGACCCCGACTCCGGACTGCTGCTGATCCGCTCGGACGCGCCCGGCGAGGAGCGGCTCGGCTGGGGCGTCCTCGGCAGCACGCTGCCGGTGCGCTTCCCGGAGAGCCTGCGGATGCCCGAGTGCGCGGTCACGCCGTTCGCCGTGCAGCCCGGGCAGGTGCTGATGCCGGAGAGCTGTGCGGTGGCGCTGCGGATCGACGGCCCGGTGGGCAGCTGGGTCGGGGTGTGGCGGCCGGACGGACGCCAGGTGCACCATCTCGCGGCACCCATGGGGTGGTTGACGGGGACCGGACTGTGGACGCGGGACGGGGTGCTGCGCCTGCCGTACGCGACGGACGAGGTGCCCTGCGGGGTGGCGGGGTTGACGGCGCCCGTGGGGGGAGCGGGGGGTGTCCCTGCGGGGGGCGCGGGGACTGTCCCTGCGGGGGAAATGGGGGGCGTCCCGGCGGGGAGCGGGGGAAGGACGGGGGGCGCGGGCCCGGGGGATCCGGTCCGGGGCCGCACGGTCGACGAGTCGGCGCCGGGGAGGCCGCCGCACTCGGACGGGCCGTCACAGCCGGATCCTCCGGGGCCTGTCGTGGCACGTCCGGTACCGCTGGGGAAGGCACCGCTGGAGGCACTCGGCAGGGCGCCCTCGGGGGCGGGCCGGCTCGGGGGCGGGTCGGAGGAGACCGTCGGGGGTGGGTGGTCAGGGGTGCTTGGGGGCGACGGGTGAGGGGTGGCGGGGGCAGTCGGTGTGGAGGCGCCGGAGGTCGGCCGCGGCGCCGCAGGACGGCCCTCGGGGGTGCCCGGTGACGGGGTGTCAGGGGGCCGGGAGAGAGGCGTCGGGTGGGCTTGTAACGAAGTAGTGCCGGTTGGCGTGGCCGCCTGGATTCGCCCCGCGGTGGGACGGTTAAACTCTCCCGGCTGTTTTAAAGATCATGTTGACGGGGTGAATTCAAACGATGAGCGACGCAAGGACGATCCAGCCGCCGCGCACCGATGTCCACGAGTCTGCCGGCCACGGCAGGCATCGGGGCCAGCTCTCGGCTCACGACGGCGAGTCGGCCCCTCGCGGCCGGCACCGCAAGCCGGTCTCGGCCTCGGTCGAGGAGACCGAGTCGAGGGCCTGAGACGTACGACGCGCGGCCCCGCTCACCCTGGAGGGTGGGTGGGGCCGCGGTCCGTTTCCGGTCTACTCCCGCTTGAGGCCCAGCACTTCGGCCGCCGCGAACGTCTCCTGCGGCGGCCGGGCCGCGTAGTGCGGGGTGAGCAGCGCGTCCAGTTCGTCGTAGGTGAAGGTCTCCTGCTTGCTGTCGAACTTGGCCTGCACGCGCGGTCGTTCGACGATGGCGACCATCCCGCCGTGGACGACGAGCAGTTGGCCGTTGACGCGGGCGGCGGCCGGTGAGGCGAGGTAGCCGACGAGCGGCGCGACATGCTCGGGGGCGAGCGGGTCGAGCCCTGCGTCGGGGGGTTCGAGGCCCGCGAAGACGTCCTCGGTCATCCGGGTGCGGGCGCGCGGGCAGATGGCGTTCGCGGTGACGCCGTACTTGGCGAGGGCGAGGGCCGTGGAGGTGGTGAGGCCGACGATGCCGCCCTTCGCGGCCGCGTAGTTGGGCTGTCCGGCCGAGCCCGCGAGGAACGCCTCCGAGGAGGTGTTCACGATCCGCCCGTACACCGGCCCTCGCGCCTCCTTGGAGCGTGCGCGCCAGTGCGCGGCGGCGAAGTGGGTCGTGTTGAAGTGGCCCTTGAGGTGGACCCGGATGACGGCGTCCCACTCCCCCTCGGTCATCGAGAAGACCATGCGGTCGCGCAGGATGCCCGCGTTGTTGACGAGGATGTCGAGCTTGCCGCACTCCGAGATCGCCAACCCGACCAGTTCCCCGGCCTGTCGGAAGTCGGCGACGTCCCCGGTGTGGGCGAGCGCCTTGCCGCCCGCGGCGCGGATCTCGGCGGCGACCTCCTCGGCGGGGCCGGCGGAGGCCTCGCCGGAGCCGTCCCGGCCGGGCTGTCCGTAGTCGTTGACGACGACGGTGGCGCCCAGCCGGGCGAGTTCGAGCGCCTCGGCCCGGCCGAGCCCCCGGCCGGCCCCGGTGACGACGGCGGACAGCCCTTCAAGTGGCAGTGACATCCCCGCGGTTCCCCTCAGATCTCTATGCAGGTGCGGAGCGAGGTGCCGGTCCGCATCTGGTCCAGGGCCTCGTTGATGTCGGCCAGCGGGACGCGGTGGGTGATCAGGCTCGCCAGATCCACCCGCCCGGCCCGCCACAGGGCGATGGTCCGCTCGTAGGAGGTCAGGACGTCGCCACCGCCGTACAGGGACGGCAGGATCCGCTTCTCGTCGAAGAACAGCTCGAACATGTTGAGTTGGAGGTTGTCGTCCATGGCGCCCGCGCCGACGACGACCAGGGTGCCGCCGCGCCGCGTGTTGTCGTACGCCGCCCGGGCGGTGGCCGATTTCCCGACCACCTCGAAGACGTAGTCGAAGCCCTCGCCCGCGGTGACCTGCTGCTTGGCGTCGGCCAGCTCCTCGGGGGAGACGGCCCTGGTGGCACCGAACGTGAGGGCGGCCTCGCGGCGGGAGGGGACCGGGTCGACGGCGACGATCTCCGCCGCGCCCTTGAGCCGGGCGCCCTGGATCGCGGAGATGCCGACGCCGCCGCAGCCGATGACGGCGACCGACGAACCGGCGGCCACGTCGGCGGTGTTGAGGGCGGCGCCGAGCCCGGTGGTCACCCCACAGCCGATCAGCGCGGCGATGTCGAAGGGCACGTCGTCGGGGATCGGTACCGCGCAGCCGGCGTCGACGACGACCTCCTCGGTGAAGGTGCCGGTGCCTGCCATGCCGAAGACGTCTCCGGCGGGGCGCTTGAAGTTGGGGGTGCCGGCGTTCATGAACCCGGCCAGACACAGCTCGGTCTGCCCCCGCCTACAGGCGGGACAGGCGCCGCAGGCGGGCAGCCAGCAGACGACGACCCGGTCGCCGGGCTTGAGATGGCCGACGCCCTCCCCGACGTCGAGGATCTCGCCCGCGCCCTCGTGGCCGGGCACGAAGGGTGCCGGCTGCGGCAGCACCCCGCTCATCCCGGACAGGTCGGAGTGGCACAGCCCCGCGGCCCGTACCCGTATCCTCACCCGCCCGGGACCGAACCCCACCGCCTCGACGTCGTCGAGGACCTCCAGCTTGTCCTGGCCGATCTCGTGCAGTACGGCTGCGCGCATGGTGCGGCTCCCCTCGACGGCGCCTCGACGGCGGTGGACTCAGGTGTGTCGGACGACGGTGTCGGCGAGCACGGGCGCGTCGTCCCGCTCGACGGCGCTCACGGCGACCCGGACGGACTCCGCGCCGGACCACATCCGGATGCGCAGGGTCTCCCCCGGGTACACGACCCCGGCGAACCGGGTGTCGTAGGACCGCACCCGGGTCACGTCGCCGCCCAGCAGCGTGTCGACGACCGCCTTGAGCGCGATGCCATAGGTGCACAGCCCGTGCAGGATGGGTCGCTCGAACCCGGCGACCTTGGCGAACTCGGGGTCGGCGTGCAGCGGGTTCCAGTCGCCGGAGAGGCGGTAGAGCAGCGCCTGGTCCTCACGCAGCCGCCGCTCGACGACCCGGTCGGGCTCCCCCGCGGGCGGTTCCAGCCGTCCGGACGGCCCGCGGTCGCCGCCCCACCCGCCTTCCCCGCGTACGAAGATCTGGGCGTCGTTGGTCCACAACGGGCCCTCGGCGTCGGCGACTTCGGTGCGCATGACGAGGACGGCGGCCTTGCCCTTGTCGTGCACGGCGGCGATCCGGCCGGTGGCGGTCGCGGTGCCCTCGACCGGGAGGGGGCGGTGGACGGTGAGCGACTGGCCGCCGTGCAGGACCTTGGCGAGGTCGACCTCGACGCCGGGCATGGACAGGCCGCTGATCACGCCGGGTGAGCCGGAGCCGGCGACGGTGGCGAAGCTCGGCAGGACGTGCAGGCGTGACTCGAGGGTGTAGCGCAGTTCGTCCGGGTCCGTCGCCGGGACGCCCGCTCCGATGCCGAGGTGGTAGAGCTGCACGTCCTTGGAGTTCCAGGAAATCTCGCCGGTCCGGGGTTCGGCGGCTACGGCCTTCGCGGCATCGATGGGCATGGGACTCCCGGGGCTCGCTCGCGGTTCGGAGACCTCGGTACGGCCGTCCGCACCGTCGGCCGCACCGAGGTCGTTCACAGGGCCGCGCCTACGCGCTCGTTCTAGAACGCGTTCCAGTACGGCGACCCCTGTATAGCCCAGCTCCCGGCAGTTGTGAAGTCTGCTGACGGCATGTCAGATACTCGGTGGCGCTCAGGAGCCCGTGACATCTGTACCGCCGGTTTCCGTACAAGCGCCTCTGCCGCGCAGGTGGACGGGTTCGTAGCGTGGGAGACATGACACAGGGGAACGGGAACGGGTCGTGGTCGTGCCGCACTGAGGCCTGGCGGGCGGCACGGGCGGGCCGGAGGCCGGGCAGCGAGCGGTTCGAGGCCGGCCAGCGCACCGCGCGCCGGGGCGGCAGGGCGACCGAGGACCCGGGTCCGCCGCCCACCGGCTTCTCGCTGCTGCCCTGGCTGCTGATGGGCATGGGCGCCTTCTCCCACCTCTTCCAGGCCGGCACCGCACAGCCCTGGCTGGGCGGCCTGGGGCTGCTCACCTTCAACTCCCTCTACATCTACGTGGTCTTCCGTGCCTTCGTGAAGGAGAAGCGCGAGGCCCGCTCGACCCGGGTGGCGTTGGTCCTGATGGGCCTGGTCACCTGCGGCCTCGCGATCGGCTACGGCGGCAACTGGCTGTTCTTCTTCCCCCTGCTCGGTCTCGCCGCGGGCGCGGTGACCCGGGGGCCGTGGCTCGGCCGGGTCGGACTCGGCCTGACCGGGCTCGCCGTGGCCGTCTCCGCGGTCCGGGAGGGCTGGGACGCGGTGAGCATCGGCTACGGCACGTTCCTGTCCACGATGGTGACCGCGGCGATCCTCTCCCTCTCCGAGGCGGTACGCGAACTGCGGGCCGCCCGCGAGGAACTGGCCCGGCGCGCGGTCGAGGAGGAGCGCATGCGCTTCTCCCGCGATCTGCACGACCTGCTCGGCCACACCCTGTCGGTGATCGTGGTGAAGTCCGAGGCCGCCCGCCGACTCGCCCCGCGCGACATGGACGCGGCCCTCGCCCAGGTCACCGACATCGAGTCCGTCGGCCGCCAGGCGCTGACGGAGATCCGGGAGGCGGTGACCGGGTACCGCGACGGCAGCCTCGGCACCGAGCTGGAGCGGGCGTGCTCGGCCCTGGAGGCCGCGGCCATCGAGCCCGTCGTACGGCACTCCGGGCCCCCGCTCACCGCCCAGACCGAGACGCTGCTGAGCTGGGTGGTACGGGAGGCGGTGACCAACGCGGTGCGGCACAGCGGGGCTTCTCACTGCGAGATCTCCGTCGAGCGGACGGCGGAAGGGGTGCGGCTGCGGATCGAGGACGACGGACGGGGGTGTACCGGCGGGGCGGGCACGCGGGAGGAGGCGGGAGCGGCGGGCGCGGATGCGGGTGCGGGTGCGGGTGCGGTAGTCACGGGTAAGGCGGGGACGCCGGGCACGGGTCTGAAGGGGCTCGCGGAACGGCTCGCGGCGGCGGGGGGACGGTTGGAGGCGGGACCGGGGACGGGGCCGAGGCGGGGGTTCGTGGTGACGGCCGAGCTGCCGGCGGAGGTGGAGGCGGAGGACGAGGTGGCGGTGGGCCGGTGGGGTGGCGGAGGCCATTGACGGGGCCGCGGGGGCGGCGACGGGACGGCGAGGGGGGTTGGTGCGGACGGCCCGGGGTTGGCGCGGTACGGCCGGGGTCGGCGACGGGACGGCGGGCGCGGGCCTCCACGTGTACGGAGCCGCAATCCCGATGGCCACACCAAGCCCGCCACCGGAGGCCGAAGCCAGCCGGTCAACCCCGGGGACGAGCCGCGGTGTGCGTGTCAGAAGTGGGTCGCGATCCCGAAGACCCGGCGCAGCTGCGCCATGTCGTGGCGGTCGCGTTCCGTGGGGTCGTAGCCCTGGTGGAAGTACACCTGCTGCTCGGCGGAGAGGCAGGGCACGGGTGTCCTCCCGATCGTGCCGGTCGTGAAGGCCGACGCGGGGTAGCGGAAGGGCTTCCCCGGGTCGGGCGAGGCCTGTTCCGCGGAGCCGTCCGCGCCGAACACGAGCGGGTGCAGGTCGATCTCCCTCCCGTCCGGGGCGCTGACCACGAACCGCACGGGCCGCTGGTCGAGGCTCTCCGCGAACCCGGCCCCGGCGAGCGCGGCGACCACCGTGGGCTCCTGCTCCCGCCGGTGCATCAGGTCCAGGTCCCGGTGGTCCCGGGTCCGCTCACCGACCAGCGCGTCGATCCCCCAGCCACCCCCGACCCAGACCTCCACGTCCGCCCGCCGCAGCAGGGCGAGGACGCTCAACACGTCGTCGGCTGTCATCACTTGAGGCAAGGTACCTGCGCAGTCCCCGCGCGACACCGGGACGGCACCGACCCCGCAGGGGCCGCCCGCACCAAGCCCGGCGCCGCTCCGGGCGCACCCCGTCCCCGCGCCCTACCCTTGGCCCGTGAACGAGATGCCCCGGGACCACCGGCCCGCCAAGTCCATCAGGGTCCTGCTCGCCGAGGACCAGGGGATGATGCGGGGCGCGCTCGCGCTGCTGCTGGGGATGGAGGCGGACATCGAGGTCGTGGCCCAGGTGGGAACCGGCGACGCGATCGTGGACGCGGCGCTGATCCACCGTCCGGACGTCGCGCTCCTCGACATCGAACTGCCCGGCAGGAGCGGCCTCGACGCCGCCGCCGACCTCCGCGACCAGGCACCCGACTGCCGGGTGCTGATCCTGACCACCTTCGGCCGCCCCGGCTACCTCCGCCGGGCCATGGAGGCCGGTGCCGCGGGCTTCCTGGTCAAGGACGGCCCGGTCGAGGAACTGGCCTCCTCGATCCGCCGGGTCCTGATCGGGGAGACGGTCATCGACCCCGCCCTGGCCGCGGCCGCCCTCAGCGCCGGCCCCAACCCGCTCACCGCCCGGGAGTGCGACGTACTGAGCGCCTCGGCGGACGGCGCGACGGTCGCCGACATCGCGTCCGCCCTGCACCTCTCCGAGTCCACCGTCCGCAACTACCTCTCCTCCGCCATCGGCAAGACCGGCACCCGCAACCGCACGGAAGCACTGCGGGAGGCCCGGCACCAGGGGTGGCTGTAGGCACCCTCGTTCGGCCCGGCGCCCGCCACCCCTCCGCCCTAGCTCACCGCCGTCACGCTCGCCCCCTCGTACTCCGTCCCCTGCGGTGCCCGGCACACGAACCAGTCCACCGGGGAGCCTTTCTTAGATGTCTGAAGGAGTCCATGGACCGCCCGGACCGTTGCCTCGGTTCGACGACTTCGTGGAAGTTCCTCCTGCCGGGGACCGAGACCGACGGCCTACGCCTTCGCGGTAACCCCTCGCGGCAGCCACACCAGCATCAGCAGCAACCCGGCGACCAGTACGCCGGTCCCGGTCCGGAACACCAGGGCGTACCCCTCCGTCAGCGCCTCCGGGCTCGTGCTTCCCGCCGTCCGTGCCGCCGCGATGGTCGACATCACCGCGAGCCCCAGCGAGCCGCCCATCGTGCGCGAGGTGTTGACCAGGCCCGACACCAGTCCGGCCTCCCCCGGCGCCGCCCCCGAGGTGGCGAGCGCGGCCAGCGGTGTGGTCGCCAGGCCCGCGCCCAGCATCATCAGGATCCCGGGGCACATGACCGCCACCACGTACCCGCCGTCCACGGTCAGCGTCGACTGCCAGCCGAAGCCCGCCGCCGCCACGCCGGTCCCGAGCATCGCCACCAGCCGCGCGTCCAGGGCCCGCATCAGCCGCGGCGCCACCTTCGAGCCCAGGATCACGGCGAGGGAGCTCGGCACCAGCGCGATCCCGGCCTCCAGGGGCGAGTAGCCGAGCACGTTCTGGGCGTACAGCGTCATGAAGAACCACATGCAGAACATGGCCGAGCCGGACAGGAACATGGCCACGTTCGCCGAGGCCACCGGCCGCAGCCGCAGCAGTCCCAGGGGCATCAGCGGCGCCGCCGTACGCGCCTCGACCAGCAGGAACGCGGCGACCAGCACGGCGCCGAGCAGCAGCGCGAGCACCGTCGCCGGCGAGGTCCAGCCCCCGGCCTCGGACTGGGAGATGCCGTAGGCCAGGGTGGCCAGCCCCGCTGTCACCAGTACGGCGCCGGGCAGGTCGAGGCGGCGCCCGTCACCGGCCCGGCTCTCGGTCAGCCACCGCAGGGACCCGAGCAGCAGGAGGGCGCCGACCGGCACGTTGATGAGCAGCGTCCAGCGCCAGGACCACACGTCGACCAGCGCGCCGCCGACGAGTCCGCCGGCCGCGCCGCCACCGCCGCCGACCGCGGTCCAGGTGGCGATGGCACGCGCGCGTGCGGGTCCTTCGGGGACGGCGGAGGTGACGATGGTCAGCGTCGAGGGTGCCAGCACCGCCGCGCCGAGGCCCTGCACGGCCCGTGCGAGCAGCAGCTGCCAGCCGTCCTGGGCCAGTCCGCCGGCCAGCGAGGCCAGGGTGAACAGGCCGAGCCCGACCAGGAACATCCGCTTGCGGCCGTAGAGGTCACCGGCCCGCCCGCCGAGCAGCATGAATCCGGCGAAGGCGATCGCGTACGCGTTGACGACCCATTGCAGGCCCTGCTCGTCGAGGCCGAGGTCGGCCCGGATCGAGGGCAGTGCCACGTTGACGACGGAGACGTCGAGCACGACGAGGAACTGCCCGGCGCACGCGAGCGCGACGAGCACCCAGGCGGGCGGCGTGGCGCGGCGGCGGGCGGGGGCGGAGACTTCGGCGGCTGCGGGCATGGATGTCATGCTCTCAACCGCCGGACGCTCCTGGCATCGGGATATGGGCGTAGGACCGAGGCCGCACGGGGGCCGCGAAAGCGCCTGCGGCCGGCGCGGGAGGGCCGTACCGGGTCGTAGGAGGGGCGTAGGAGAGGCGTAGGAGGGGCCTAGGAGAGGTCTACGTCAAGAGAAGATAAAGAAATCGTTAGCTGCGCAAAACATCGGAATAGTTGCCCCGGCACACCGAGTTCCTTACGCACATGAGACCTACCCCGACCGACCAGCCCACCCGCGCGAGCAGCAGCGCCGTCGTCCCGGTGCTCGCCTTCGCGGGCATCGTCGTCGCGGTGATGCAGACCCTGCTCGTCCCGGTCATCAAGGACCTGCCGCAGCTCCTGGACACCGCCCCCAGCAACGCCACCTGGGTTTTGACCTCCACCCTCCTGTCGGGCGCCGTGGCCACGCCGATCATGGGCCGTCTCGGCGACCTGTACGGCAAGCGCCGGATGCTGATCGCGAGCCTCGCGGTGATGGTGGTCGGCGCGCTGGTCAGCGCGGTCACCAGCGATCTGATCCTGATGATCGTCGGCCGTACCCTCCAGGGCTTCGCGATGGGCGCGATCCCGCTCGGCATCGGCCTGATGCGCGACATGCTGCCCCGCGAGAAGCTCGGCTCGTCGATGGCCCTGATGAGCTCCTCGATCGGCGTCGGCGGCGGTCTCGCCCTGCCTCTGGCCGCCCTGATCGCCCAGCACGCCGACTGGCACGCCCTCTTCTACGGCGCCGCCGGCCTCGGCGTGCTCTCGATCGTCCTCACCCTCCTCGTCGTACCGGAATCCCCCATGCGCGCCGAGGGCTCCTTCGACGTGCTCGGCGCGCTCGGTCTCTCCACCGGACTGGTCCTGTTCCTGCTGCCCATCACCAAGGGCAGCGACTGGGGCTGGACCTCGGGCACCACGCTCGGCCTGTTCGCCGCGTCGGCCCTCGTGCTGCTCCTGTGGGGCGTCTTCGAGCTGCGCGCCAAGGCCCCCCTCGTGGACCTGCGCACCACGGCCCGCCCCGCCGTGCTCTTCACCAACCTGGCGTCGATCATGGTCGGGGTCAGCTTCTACGTCGTCTCGCTGGTCCTTCCGCAGCTGCTCCAGCTCCCGAAGGCCACCGGCTACGGCCTCGGTCAGTCGATGGTCGTGGCGGGCCTGCTGGTCGCCCCGCTCGGCCTGACGATGATGTTCACGGCACCCGTCTACGCCCGCCTGTCCGCGAAGTACGGCCCCAAGTCCACCCTCATCCTCGGCATGCTGATCATCGCGATCGGCTACGGCGCGGGCCTCGGCCTGATGAGCGCCGCCTGGCAGAGCCTGGTCATCGCCGTCGTCCTCGGCGCCGGCATCGGCCTCGCCTACTCCTCGCTCCCCGCCCTGATCGTCGGCGCGGTCCCGGCCTCGGAGACGGGCGCCGCGAACGGCCTGAACACGCTGATGCGTTCCATCGGTACGTCGGTGTCGAGCGCCGTCATCGGCATGGTGCTGGCCAATACCGCGGACACCGTGAACGGCGTCGAGATCCCGACCATGCACGGCTTCCGCGTCTCCTTCCTCATCGCAACCGGCGCGGTGGCGATCGGCCTGCTGATGGCCCTGTTCCTGCCGAAGCCGAACCGCGCCCCCCAGCTGCGGGCGAGCAGCGAGGAGGACGCCAACCTGGAGCGCGCCGAGGAAGTACTGCGCGGCTTCCGCGGCCGTGTCCTGGACGCCTCCGGCACGCCGGTGCCGCGCGCCAAGGTCACGCTCATCGACCGCCGCGGCCGCCAGGCGGGGGCGACGCTGTCCGACGAGGACGGCGGATACGCGCTCGCCGTTCCCGCGCAGGGCTCGTACGTGCTCGCCGCGAAGGCCTCCGGCCACGGGCCGCTCGCCTCGGCCGCCTCGCACGCGGGCGATGACACCGCCGTCGACCTGGACCTCTCCCTGCCAGGCGAGACGGTGACCGCCTGACCCGCCGCCACCGCACCCCCTGTCCTCCACGTGACGGGGGGTGTGGTGCACCATGGGGCGCCCACATCCTCGTACGACCGAAAGGGACCCCATGACCGTGGCCCCCCAGCCCGAGATCCTCGCCGCGTTCGAGGCCGCGAAGGGGTTCATGCCCATGGACGAGGGGCTCGCCCTGTACGCGGCGGCGGTCGAGGCCGGGCGCCTCGGGCTCCCGCTCCTCGAAGTCGGTACGTACTGCGGGCGCTCGGCGATCCTCCTCGCCGACGCGGCCCGCGCGGCCGGGGTGACCGCCCTGACCGTCGACCACCACCGCGGCAGCGAGGAGCAGCAGCCCGGCTGGGAGTACCACGACCCCGAGACGGTGGACCTGGAGCTCGGGCGGATGGACACGCTGCCGACGTTCCGCAGGACGCTGCACCGCGCCGGCCTGGAGGACCACATCGTCGCCCTCGTCGGGCGCTCCCCGCAGGTGGCGAAGGTCTGGGGCACCCCCCTGGGCCTGGTCTTCATCGACGGCGGCCACACGGACGAGCACGCGAACGCCGACTACGAGGGCTGGGCGCCCCATGTGGCGGAGGGCGGGCTGCTGCTCATCCACGACGTCCACCCGGACCCGAAGGACGAGTTCACCGGGCAGGCCCCATACCGGGTCTATCTGCGGGCGCTGAGGTCGGGGGCGTTCACGGAGGTCTCCGCCACGGACACGCTGCGGGTGCTGCGGCGGACGGGTGCGGGGGTCTGAGGTCCGTTCGAACGGAACCCGCTCGGCGGCAGTGGCCCTGCTGTACCCCGGCTTCGCCGCCAGGTCCTGTCGTCAGTTTCCCGTCGTTCGCCCGGAGGGCGGGGCGCGCGGCGTCTGGTGCGTGCGATCGCAAGGCGCCGGGCCGTCCGCGTGGCGGAGTCACGTGGGCGGTCCGGCAACGCGGCGAGGGCGCGTGCCAGACGTCGCACGGCAGGCGGGAAACCGACGACAGGCCCTAGGGTGGCTGTCGTGTCGTACGTAGGCCCGGACTTCGATCCTCCCCAGCCCCGCCGCTCCCGGCGCCGTCCCCTGACCGTCGCGGTCGCCGCACTGGTGCCGGGCGCGCTGCTCGGGTGGCTGGTGTACGAGACGGTGGGCGGATCCGGGGGAGGTTCCGGGGAGGCGGTGGGGACGCCGGCGTCGTCGTCGAGCGCGCCCGCGACTTCCACGGCCGCCACGACGTCCTCGGGCTCGGCGTCCGCCACGGACGACGCGAAGCCGAGCCCCACGCCCACGACGTCCGCGCCGGCCGCCTCCGGTCCGCTCAAGGGCAGGGTCGTCGTCATCGACCCGGGCCACAACCCCGACAACTTCCAGCACACGGCCGAGATCAACAAGCAGGTGAACATCGGCACGACCTGGAAGGAATGCGACACCACGGGCACGTCCACCAACTCCGGTTACACCGAGGCCAGGTTCACCCTCGACGTCGCTCACCGGCTGCGCACGCTGCTCCAGCAGCAGGGCGCCACGGTGAAGTTGACCCAGGACGGCGACCGGTCGTACGGCCCGTGCATCGACGAGCGGGCGCGGATCGGCAACAAGGCGGGCGCCGACGCGGTGGTGTCGATCCACGCGGACGGCGCGGGCGCGGGCCAGCGCGGCTTCCACGTCATCCTCCCCGGCAAGGTCAAGGCGGGCGGCGCCGACACCGGTCCGATCGTCGCCGCCTCCGCCGACCTCGGCGAGCGCATCGCCGGCAACTTCGTCCGCGTGACGGGCAGCGCCCCCTCCAACTACGTCGGTGACGGCACCGGTCTCGTCACGCGTAAGGACCTGGGCGGTCTCAATCTGTCAACGGTTCCCAAGGTGTTCATCGAGTGCGGCAACATGCGCGATAGCAAGGACGCGGCACAGCTGACCAGCGGTGCCTGGCGGCAGAAGGCGGCACAGGGGATCTCTGAAGGAATCGTGAGTTTCCTGCGCGGCTAGAGGTCCACGGGTCGATCCCTGCGGACAGCCTCGTCGGACGGACGATAAGGTCGTCTTTACGATGAGGGGCCACCCCCGCGCTTCACACCGGGGCCTGACGGCGACATGGTGACAGCGACGCCTCCAGCGATGCCGACGACGAGACGACTGAACCGAAGGACTCCTTGAAGTGAATATCCGCTCCCTCACTCGAGGCGACGGCGTGGTGATCGGAGCAGCGGTGTTGCTCTTCATCGCGTCGTTCCTCGACCTGTACAGCGTCCAGAACTACGACATCGACGTCAACGCCTGGGACAGCCTGGGCCTGGGCCTCGGCATCTACATGGCCGGGGTCATCGGGGCCGTCCTGATCGTGGTCAACCGCTGCCTGCCGCAGCCGCGCAAGGTCGCCGGCCTGGATCTCGGCACGGTCGGCACGGCCTTCGCGGTGCTCACCGCGTGGAGCCTGTTCTGGTCGCTGGTGGACTCCGGTGAGAACACCGACTCCGGCGCCGGTCTCATCCTCGGCTTCATCGCCGCGCTCCTGCTGGCCGCGGCCGCCATCGCCACGCCGCTGCTGCCCGCCCTCCAGGGCACCCTGATCCCCGCCTCCCGCCCGCACGCCCCCCAGCCCTACGGCGCCCAGCCCCCCGGTGGTTACGGCTACCCGGGCGCCGGCGCTCCGCAGCCCGGCCAGCCCTTCGGCGGTCAGCCGCAGCCGGGGCAGCCGTACGGTGGTCAGCCGCAGCCGGCTCCGTCCCAGCCCCAGCCGCAGCCCCAGGCGCCGCAGCCGACCGGGGACTTCTCCCCGTTCTGGTTCGCGGTTCCGGTGCCGCGTCCGCTGTTCGCGGAGGACGGCTCGCCGTCGCCCATCGCCGAACTCGCGCCGGGCACCTGGTACCTGGCCGTGGAGCAGCGCGGCGCCAACCTGGTCGCCCAGACGCAGGACGGCCGTCGCGGCGTCCTCCAGGACACCTCGGGGATCCAGCGCGGCTGACCCGGACTCAACGTACGGCCCCTCGCCCTTCCCGGCGGGGGGCCGTTGTCGTACAGTCGCCTCCCGTCCCCGGCTGACACCCCGTCAGGAGGCAGGCATGCGGCTCGGTCTCGCGCTCGGCTACTGGGGGCGTGGCCCCGACCCGCGGCAGGTGGAGCTGGCACGGGAGGCGGAGCGGCTCGGCTACGACTCGGTCTGGACGGCCGAGTCCTGGGGGTCCGACGTCTTCACGCCCCTCACCTGGATCGCCGCCCGGACCTCAAGGATCAAGCTGGGTACGGCCGTTGCCCAGATGGCGGCGCGCTCCCCCACCACGACGGCCATGCACGCCCTGACCCTGGACCACCTGTCCGGCGGCCGCGTGATGCTCGGGCTGGGCCTGTCGGGACCGCAGGTGGTGGAGGGCTGGTACGGGCGACCGTTCCCGAGGTCGCCGCTGACCGCGACACGGGAGTACGTCGACGTCGTACGCCAAGTCCTCAGACGCGAGGCGCCGGTCGAGCTCGCGGGCCGCTTCCACGCGCACCCCTACCGCGGCGCTGACGCCACCGGCCTCGGCAAACCCCTCAAGCCCATCACCCACCCCCTGCGCCCCGACCTCCCGATCCTCCTGGGCGCCGAAGGTCCCAAGAACGTGGCCCAGACGACCCGTATCGCCGACGGCTGGCTGCCCCTGTACTGGTCGCCGACCCGCCCCGAGGTCTACGAGGCCTCCCTCACCGACGCCCCCGACGGCTTCCTCATCGCCCCCATGGCCCAGGTGCGGGTCTGCGACGACGTGCGCGAGGGGCTGCTCCCCGTGAAGACCATGCTCGGCTTCTACATCGGCGGCATGGGCCACGCGGCCCGCAACTTCCACGCCGACCTGATGGCGCGCATGGGGTACGAGGAGGCGGCGCGGCGGATTCAGCGGCTGTTCCTGGAGGGGCGCAGGGAGGAGGCGGTGCTGGCCGTGCCGGACGCCTTCGCCGACGAGATCTCCCTGGTCGGACCACGCGAACGCATCGCCGAGCGGCTGGAGTCGTGGCGCGAGGGGCCGGTGACGGACCTCCTCGCCCTGGCGCCGGACCCCGAGACCATGCGGGTCCTCGCGGAACTCAACTCGTAGGCACACAGGTTTGATTCAGTCAAGTGCGGCAACCCGACGGTCATGTCCTCTCGATATCGCGGTGCCAACTCGGCCGGCACGATCATTGCGATCGTCGCCGACATCATGGCCTTCATCCTGGGCCTGTGGATCCTGATGTACCTGCTGGACGCGAACCGCGCGAACGACTTCGTGCAGTTCATCCATGACGCCGCCCGCTGGCTGGCGGGCTGGTCGCACGACCTGTTCACGTTCGACGAGGCGTGGGCCCGGGTCGTCGCCGGTTACGGACTGGCGGCCGTGGTCTACCTGTTCGTCGGACACGCCATCGCCAACCGGGTCCACCGCCACTGACCCGTATCGCTCAGTCGCAGCAGTCCGGGTCCAGCCCGGTCGGCAGGTGTTCGCCCCCGAACACCGCGCACGTCGCCTCGTGGCCGCCCAGCGCGGCGACCGCGAGGAGCAGGGAACCGGCCGTCCACGTGGTCAGTTCCCGCGGCCAGACGGCATCGTCGTCGAAGACGTAGCCGGTCCAGTACAACCCGCTCTCCGGGTCCCGCAGATGCTGGATCGCCTGGAGGATCTCCAGCGCGCGGTCGGACTCGCCCATCGCCCAGAGCGCGAGGGCGAGTTCGGCCGACTCGCCGCCCGTCACCCACGGGTTGGGGACCACGCAGCGCACCCCGAAGCCGGGCACGACGAAGCGGTCCCAGTCCGCCTCGATACGCCCCTTGGCCTCCGCGCCCGTGAGCGCGCCGCCCAGCACCGGGTAGTACCAGTCCATCGAGTAGCGGTTCTTGTCCAGGAACCGCTCGGGGTGCCGGCGGATGGCGTGCCGGAGCATCCCCACCGCCAACTCCCAGTCCGGCTGCGGCTCTTCGCGCTGCTCGGCGATCGCCAGCGCGCACCGCAGCGCGTGGTGGATGGAGGAGGAGCCGGTCAGCAGCGCGTCGTTCGTGAACGTGCCGTCGTCCTCGCCCTTCCAGCCGATCTGGCCGCCGGGCTGCTGGAGTCGCAGGACGTACTCGATCGCCGCGTGGACCGCGGGCCACATCCGGTCCAGGAAGGTGTCGTCGCCCGTGGACAGGTAGTGGTGCCACACGCCGACCGCTATGTAGGCGACGAAGTTCGTCTCCCGGCCCCGGTCGGTGACGTCCGCGAAGTCCCCGTCCCGGTACGCCGCGTACCAGGATCCGTCCTCGTTCTGGTGCCGCGCCAGCCAGTCGTAGGCCCGCTCGGCGGCCTCGCGCTCACCCGCCGCGTCCAGGGCCATCGCGGCCTCGGTGTGGTCCCAGGGGTCGAGGTGGTGGCCGCGGAACCACGGGATGGCCCCGTCCTCCCGCTGCACGGCGAGGATGCCGGCGACGGTCTCGGCGGCCTGCTCGGCGGTCAACACCCCGGGCAGGACCAGGTGTTCGGTACGCGGAGTCGTCACCGCGCGTCCACCGCGGGGAGGTGGGGCTTGGTCGCGTACGCCACGAAGCTCTTGCCGATCAGCGGGTTGAGCGCCTGTTCGGCGACCCTCGTCGCCAGCGGCTTCTTCATGATGTCCCAGACCAGGAGCTTGTGGTACGCCTTCACCGGCAGCGCCTTGTCGTTGTCGACGCCGAACGCGCACTTCAGCCACCAGTACGGGGAGTGCAGCGCGTGGGCGTGGTGGGTGCCGTACGGCTTCAGACCGGCCTCGCGCATCTTCGCGAGCAGTTCGTCCGCCTTGTAGATGCGGATGTGGCCGCCCTCGACCTCGTGGTACGCGTCCGACAGCGCCCAGCACACCTTCTCGGGGCCGTAGCGCGGGACGGTGACGGCGATCCGGCCGCCGGGCCTGAGCACCCGGACCATCTCGGCGAGGACGCCCTTGTCGTCCGGGATGTGCTCCATGACCTCGGAGATGATCACGACGTCGAAGGACTCGTCGGGGAAGGGCAGCGCGAGGGCGTCGCCCTCCATGGCGGTGGCGGTGGCCCCCTCGGGCGCCTCTCCCGCCTCCTTCATCGCCGCGAACCACTTCGCGACCTCGCGGATCTCCTCGGCGTTCTGGTCCAGTGCCACGACCTGGGCGCCCCGCCGGTAGCACTCGAACGCGTGCCGGCCGGCTCCGCAGCCGAGGTCCAGGACGCGGTCGCCCGGGGCGAGCGGGAACCGGGAGAAGTCGACGGTCAGCACGTGGCCCTGCTTTCGGAAGAGACGCCTGCAACACTCACGGGGGCCGCGGAGCGGCCTGGGGGCTGGTCGGCGGAGCCGGTGAGGGCCTCGCGGTAGCGGGACACCGTGCCCTCGGCGGCTCTGGCCCAGGTGAACCGCGCCAGTACCCGCTCACGGCCCGCCCGGCCGAGCCGCGCTCTGAGCTCCGGGTCGCCGAGCAGACGGCTCAGGCCGGTCGCCAGGGCCCCGGAGTCGCCCGGTGGTACGGCCAGGCAGGTCTCCCCGTCCTGGCCGGCGACCTCGGGGATCGCTCCGCCGGTGGTCGCCAGGAGGGGGGTGCCCGTGGCCATCGCCTCGGCCGCCGGGAGCGAGAACCCCTCGTACAGGGAGGGCACGCAGGCCACTTCCGCCGAGCGGACCAGGTCGACCAGCTCCGCGTCGGAGATGCCCTTGACGAAGCGGACGGCGCCTTCGAGGCCGTAGCGCTCGATGGCCTGGGCGACGGGGCCGTCCTCGGCGCGCTTGCCGACGACGACGAGATGGGCGCCGGGGTGCTCGGTGCGGACCTTGGCGAGGGCCTCGACCAGGAAGACCAGGCCCTTGAGCGGGACGTCCGCGCTGGAGGTGGTGACGATCCGGCCGGGGATCACGGCCACCGCCGGATCCGGCGAGAAAAGGTCGGTGTCGGCGCCGATGTGGACGACGTGGATCCGGTCCTCGCGGACGCCGAGGTGTTCGACGATCTCCTGGTGCGAGGTGCCGGAGACGGTCAGGACCGAGGGGAGCCTGCGGGCCACCCGCTTCTGCATGGTGGTGAAGGCGTACCAGCGCCGCTTGGCCCAGCGCTGGCCCCAGCTCTCGGCCGCGTCCAGCTCCAACTGGCGGTCCACGGTGATGGGGTGGTGGATCGTGGTGACCAGCGGGGCGCCGATGTCGCCCAGGAGGCCGTAGCCCAGCGTCTGGTTGTCGTGGACGACGTCGAACTCGCCGCGCCGGGCGCGCAGATGGCGGCGGGCGCGCAGCGAGAAGGTCAGCGGTTCGGGGAAGCCGCCGGTCCACATGGTCGCGACCTCGAGCGCGTCGATCCAGTCGCGGTACTCGTCACGCCCGGGGGTGCGGAACGGGTCCGGGGAGCGGTAGAGGTCGAGGCTCGGCAGCTCGGTGAGAGCGAGGCGGCCGTCGATGTCGTCGCCCTCGTCGAGGACGGGGTAGGGCTGGGAGCCGATGACCTCGACGCGGTGGCCGAGACGGGCCAGCTCACGGGAGAGGTGGCGGACGTAGACGCCCTGGCCACCGCAGAACGGGTTTCCCTTGTAGGTGAGGAGGGCGATGTTGAGCGGTCGCTCGCCGTCCGCGGCCGGGTCCCCCTGGGACCCCGTCCGACTGGCCTCAGCGGTCACTCCCGGCCCCCTTCTTCCCTGCTGTTTCCCGCGAGATTACGCCGGGACGCTAATCTAGAACAAGTTTCAGACTTGATCGTTCAAGAGGCTCTGAATCTACCGGCAGGTAGGAGCGGTGTGAGCAGTGGATCAGGTGATTCACGCCACGACGGGACCCTGCCATGCTGTGTGATCACCCGCCCTCACCGACTGTCACGGAACGGGACCCATGCCTGCGGAAGTCAGCACCCAGCGCCCCGCCGCCCCGCCGCTCACCGAGCGCCAGGAGGCCCGTCGTCGTCGCATCCTGCACGCGAGCGCGCAGCTTGCCAGCCGGGGCGGTTTCGACGCGGTGCAGATGCGTGAGGTCGCGGAGTCCTCGCAGGTGGCGCTCGGCACGCTGTACCGCTACTTCCCGTCCAAGGTGCATCTGCTGGTCGCCACGATGCAGGACCAGCTGGAGCACATGCACGGCACGCTGCGCAAGAAGCCGCCGCAGGGCGACTCGGCGGCGGAGCGGGTGGCGGAGACGCTGATGCGCGCGTTCCGAGCCCTCCAGCGCGAGCCGCATCTCGCCGACGCGATGGTGCGCGCCCTGACCTTCGCCGACCGCAGCGTCTCCCCCGAGGTCGACCAGGTCTCCCGCCAGACCACGGTGATCATCCTGGACGCGATGGGCCTGGCGGACCCCACCCCCGAGCAGCTCTCCGCGGTCCGCGTCATCGAGCACACCTGGCACTCGGCCCTGATCACCTGGCTGTCGGGGCGCGCCTCCATCGCCCAGGTCAAGATCGACATCGAGACGGTGTGCCGCCTGATCGACCTGACGGCGCCCGGCGACTAAGCCACCGGCTCCAGTCCGCTCCAGCTCCGGCCGAGCACCGTCTGTCCCGCCCACTCCTGAAGCAGCCGTCGCGCCTCTTCCTCGGGCGCCGCGAGCGAGACCTGCTGGGCTCCCGCGTCGGCGGACCGCTGCTGCTCGTGCGTGCCCTCGGAGCAGCACGCGCAGAGCATCCGTACGGAACTGGCGGGCTCGGCGCCGTAGCCGTGCGTGGTGAACAACGTGAGCAGCGCCTCCAGGTCGGCCCGCTCCCCGGCGTTCACCGTGACCTCCAGGGTGGGCAGCTGGGAGGCCGTGAAGAGCAGCAGTTCGTCGAAGACGGGGAACGTCGTGCCCTCGACGATCCGCTCGCCGTTCGGCACACCGTCGTGCACGACGATCTCGCCGAACCGCCGGCCGCCTGTGACGGGCACGTTGACCACGCGTCCGCGCGTGGGACACAGCCGCTCGACCCACACGACCTCCTGCTGCCCGCCGGTGTTCAGTCGTACGCACGCGCTCCCGAAGCTGCCGTCGATCTCGCCCTCGCCGTCGGGGAGTTCGATGCCGAATCCCTTCCACGCGTCCCGCGCGGTCGTCCAGTCCCGCTGAATGGTCGCCGCGATGCCGAGGTTCCAGTACGCCGGATCGCCTTCGCCGCGCGGGGCTCGGGCGGCGGCCTCGCGGCCGAGTTCGTACGCCTTCGACCAGTTGCGCAGGAACTTGTGAGCGAGCGCGGCGTCGTACCACCACGTCGCGCTCTGCCTCTCGTCCGGGAAGTGCCCGAGGACCTGCTCGAACGCCTCCGCGGCCCGCAGCCACTCCTCCGCGTCCCACGCCTCGTACGCCCGCTCGATGAGCTGCTTGGCCTCGGACTTCTTCACACCCACTCCAACGGTCCCTCGATGACGACCGCTGGAGCGTAAGCCTTCACTCCTCCGGCGGGAACACCGGCTCCCCGCTCCCCAGCAGCGTGATCATGATCGCCTCCACCGGGCAGCTCTCCGCCGCCGCGAGGATCTTCTCGTTGGCGTCCGTCTCCGGTTCGACCGGGTGGGACTGGCGGCCCGCGTCGAGGTGGAAGGCGTCGGGGGCGTGGTGGACGCACTGGGCCGAGCCGATGCAGAGGGAACGGTCGACCTCGACCTGCCAGCGGTCGCCCACGGCCGCTCACCCCTCCCAGCCGGCCGGGAGGTGGATCATCTTGTGCTCCAGGTACTCGCTGAAGCCCTCGGGGCCGAACTCCCGCCCCAGACCGGAGTTCTTGTAGCCGCCGAACGGGCCGAGCATGTCCAGGCTGAAGGTGTTGACGGAGTAGGTGCCGGTACGGACCTGGCGCGCGACCTCGATGCCATGGGCCACGTCCGCCGTCCACACGCTGCCGGACAGGCCGTAGTCCGAGTCGTTGGCGATCTTCAGGGCCTCGGACTCGTCACCGTAGGGAAGCAGGCAGATCACGGGGCCGAAGATCTCCTCCCGCGCGATCCGCATGGAGTTGTCGACGTCGCCGAAGAGGGTGGGCTCCACGTACCAGCCGCGGTCCAGGCCGGGCGGACGGCCGCCGCCGGCGAGGATCTTGGCACCCTCCTCCTGGCCGATGCGGATGTAGTCGAGGTTCCGGCGCTGCTGGCGCCGCGCCACCAGCGGGCCCACCTGCGTCGCGGGGTCCAGCGGGTCGCCGACGACCAGGGCGTTCGCCGCCGCCGTGAAGGCGTCCGCGAACTCGTCGTAGCGGGAGCGCGGCAGGAGGATGCGGGTCTGGGCGACGCACGCCTGGCCGTTGTTCATCCAGGCCGCCGAGACGATCCCGGGGACGGAGGTCTCGATGTCCGCGTCCGGTAGGACGACCGCCGCCGACTTGCCGCCCAACTCCAGTGTCACGCGCGTCAGATGGCGTGACGCCACCTCCATCACCCGCTTGCCGGCCGCCACCGACCCGGTGAAGGAGACCTTGTCGACGCCCGGGTGCCCGACCAGGTACTCGCTGACCTCCCGGTCGGCGGGCAGGATCGACAGCACGCCCTCCGGCAGCCCGGCCTCGCGCGTGATCTCGGCCAGGAGATAGGCGTCCAGCGGCGACTCGGGCGACGGCTTGAGCACCACCGTGCAGCCGGTGAGCAGCGCGGGCGCGAGCTTGGCGGCGGCGACGAACTGCGGGACGTTCCAGGGGGCCACGGCCGCGACGACGCCGACCGGTTCACGCCGGACCAGGATCCTGCCGAGGACGCCGTCGCGCTGCTCCTCGTAGGTGAAGTCCCGCGCGACCGTGATCGCCGCGTCCCACACCATCATCGCGCCGAGCGCCTGCGCCAGGACGCTCCAGGAGTACGGGGAGCCGTTCTCGGAGGAGATGACGCGGGCGATCTCCTCGTGCCGGGTGAGGATGCCGTCCTTGATGCGGGTGACGACCTCGACGCGCTCGTCGAGCGTCATGCGCGGCCAGGGTCCGTGGTCGAAGGCCGCGCGCGCCGCCGCGACGGCCCGGTCCACGTCCTCGGCCGAGGCGTGCGGGACCCGTCCGATGACCTCCTCGGTGTGCGGGGAGATCACCTCGATCACGTCCTTGCCCAGGGGGTCGGTCAACTCCCCGCCGATGAACAGCTGTCCGTGTTCCACGAGCTCGGTCATCGCGACTGCCTCCCCGGGAGCTGACTCTGACGGTTCATCAGATACCGGAACTGATACCAGCTCCCCTCGGAGGAGTCCACAGCGGCGAACGGACCAGAAGGGTGACCGGGGCTCCCATCGAAACCCGTTCTAGTTATAGTGACCGGAACGCGGAGACGGGGGAGCCCATGACGCAGTCGGTGCCACAGCCCGAACCGGCGGTCGGCGATCACGGCGGAGGCGTCCGCTCCCTGCGGGTCCCCATCCCCGACAACCCCCTGGGCTGCACGCTCGTCTACGTCGTCGACACCGACCGCGGCCCGGTCCTCGTCGACACCGGCTGGGACGACCCGGCGTCCTGGGACACCCTCACCGCGGGACTGACGGCACTGGGCACGACGGTCGGCGAGATCCACGGCGTGGTGATCACCCATCACCATCCCGACCACCACGGACTGTCGGGCAAGGTCCGTGAGGCCTCCGGCGCCTGGATCGCGATGCACGCGGCGGACTCGGCGATCGTCCGCCGCACCCGCGAGACCGACGCCGGCCACTGGCTGTCGTACATGTCGGCCAAGCTGACCGCGGCCGGCGCCCCCGAGGAGCACGTGGCGCCGCTGCGCGCCGGCCGGCCCCGCCGGCTCCCCGGCTTCTCCCCCGCCCTCCCCGACCGCGAGATCGTTCCCGGCGAACTCCTGGACCTCCCCGGCCGCCGGCTGCGCGCGATCTGGACGCCGGGCCACACCCCGGGCCATGTCTGCCTGCACCTGGAGGAGGAGCACCCCGCCCGACTCCCCGGCCACGGGCGGCTGTTCTCCGGCGACCACGTACTCCCCGAGATCACCCCGCACATCGGCCTGTACGAGGACCCCGACGACGCCACCGTCACCGACCCGCTCGGCGACTACCTCGACTCCCTGGAACGCGTCGGCTGTCTCGCCCCCGCGGAGATCCTCCCCGCCCACCAGCACGCGTTCACCGACGCGCCCGCCCGCGTACGGGAGTTGCTCGCCCACCACGAGGAGCGGCTGACCGGACTGCTGGCCCTGCTCGCGGCGCCGCTGACCCCGTGGCAGCTCGCCGAGCGCATGGAGTGGAACCGGCCGTGGGACCAGATCCCCTACGGATCACGGAACATCGCGGTCTCGGAGGCCGAGGCCCATCTGCGGCGGCTGGTGAAGCTGGGGCGGGCGGAGGCGGTCGCGGGGAGCGAGCCGGTGGCATACGTGGCGGTGACGGTCCCGAATGTGACCTGAGCCGCGCCCCCTCCTCGGTGGTCATCGGGCGGCGCGGGCCCGATGGCTCGAACGGTCGCCCCGGCCGGCCTGCGGCTGCTACACAGGATCATGGACCCCATCGAGCGACTCCTCGCCGAGCGCGCCTGCGAGCGCCTCATCGTCGATCTCGTCCGCCGCCTCGATCTCGGCGAACCCGGCTCCGTCGCCGAGCTGTTCACCGAGGACGGCAGCTGGGAGTGGCCCTCTCCGGGCGGTGACGCGCGGCGGTTCCAGGGGCGGGCGGCACTGCGGGAGTACTTCGGCTCGCGCCCCGGCGACCGGCTCTCGCGGCGGGTGATGTCGAACATCCTGGTCACCGTCGACTCCGCCGACACGGCGAGCGCGACCTCGTACTTCACCACGTACCGCGTCGACGGCCACGACGGCGGCACGACCCCGATCCCCTCCGGGCCGCCGGTCCAGGTCGGGCACTACGAGGACACGTTCCGGCGTACGGCGGACGGGAGTTGGCTGCTGGCCTCCCGGGTGCTGCATCTGCCCTTCGGGGGCCCGACACCTCAGGCGTCCGGGGCGAGCGGGTAGTCGAGGAGGTCGGGCCGGACCATCCCCCCGCTTCTGGTCGCCGCAGCACAGGGTGTGACGGGTCCCGCTCACATCAATGAGCGGATCAAGTCCTCTGCGGTCCCGAGGAGTTCGGTCTCCGCCCGGCTCATCGTCGGGTTCAGCGCCCGCCGCCGACGTGCCGCGGCCAGCCCCTCCTCCGTGAGCCGCGAGGCGTCGGCGAGCAGGCCGGTCAGCATCGCCCGGGCCGGTGCGGCGAGCGGGGTGTCACCGACGGCGACCTGGGCGAGGATCACGGCGGACATGCCCCAGTCGAGAGCGGGGTCGCCCTCCTCGGCGTTGGCCCAGTCGATGACGTAGGGGCCGTCGGGCGTCAGCATCACGTTGTCCGGGTGCAGATCCAGGTGGACGACCCGCCCCGGCAGCGCGTGCAGCCGGCGCAGCAGCCCGGCGACCACCTCCCCCGCCTCCCGCGCGCCGATCCGTCCGGCGCCGAACGCCGTCAGCAGCGTCGGCCCGTGCAGCCGCTCCATCACCAGCTCGGTCCGTGAGGAGTCGGCGACCCGCACCCTCGGCACCGGGTACCCGTGCCCGCGCACCCGCTCCATGACGGCGGCCTCGGCGAGCGCGTCGCCGTGGCCGTCCCGGGTCCGCCGCAGCACCCACGCCTCGTCGATCTCGTACACGTCCGAGGCCCGCCCCGAGCCGATCAGTCTCCCCGTGCTCTCCACGACCCCGAAACTACCGCCGCTCACAGCCGCCCCTCGGCGGCTTCCTACGGCCCGGTACAGTGGCCGGGTCGTCATCACGCCCGTACGGGGGGAAGCCGGTGCAATTCCGGCGCTGACCCGCAACCGTAAGCCCTTCGCACCACGAGAGGGCGAGCCGGATCGCCCCGTACGGTCCCAGTGACCGGCTCACGCGCACCGGCAACCGGCCGGTGTGCGGCACCGTCGAGGCATACGGAGCCGAGCCGCCGGGGTGTCCCGCGCTGCCCGGCTCCCCTTTCAGGGAGAGGCACCCGCCGATCATGAACGTCCGCCGCAGCGCCGCGGTCCTGGCCGCCACCGCAGTGATCGGGGCCGCCGCACCGGCCGTGGCCGCGAGTCCTTCGCCGTCGCCGTCGGTGGTGATACCGGACGGTCTCTACGGCAGCGCGGACCCCACGTACGACGGGGTGTGGCGGCAGTCGATGACGCTGCTCGCACAGGTGGAGCAGGGCGTGGACCCCGCCGAGACGGCGGTGGACTGGCTGGCCGGGCAGCAGTGCGCGAACGGTGCCTTCCCCGCTTTCCGCGCGGATGCCGCCAAGGCCTGTGACGCCAAGGTCATGGTCGACACCAACAGCACGGCCGCCGCCGTCCAGGCCCTCGCGGCGACGGGCGGCCACGAGGACGCGCCGGGCAAGGCGGTCGCCTGGCTGAAGTCCGTGCAGAACAAGGACGGCGGCTGGGGCTACACGCCGGGCAGGGCGAGCGACGCCAACTCCACCTCCGTGGTCATCGGCGCCCTGAGCGCCGTCGGCGAGCAGCCCGCGAAGGTGCGCAAGGACGGCAGGACGCCGTACGACGCCCTGCTGAAGCTCGCCCTGCCGTGCACCGGTGACGGCGCGGGTGCCTTCGCCTACCAGCCCGACAAGAAGGGCAAGCTCGCCGCCAACGCGGACGCGACGGCCGCGGCCGTGCTCGGCGCGCTCGGCGAGCAGCCGACGAACGTCCAGGCCGACGACGACACCGCCGCGGCGTCCTGCGCGAAGCCCGGCGACGCCGAGCAGGCCGCGCACAACGGCGCCTCCTACCTCGCCAGGGCCCTGGCGAAGGACAAGCACCTGACCTCGGTCATGCCCGGCAGCGAGAACCAGCCCGACTACGGCAACACCGCGGACGCGGTCGTCGCCCTCTCGGCCGCCGACTTCCACACCGAGGCCGCCGCCTCCGGCCGCTGGCTCGCGGCGCACGCCCTCAAGTGGGCCGAGCAGAGCGGTCCGGCCGCGTACGCGCAGCTCGTCCTCGCCGCCCAGGCCTCCGGTCTCAACCCGCGCGACTTCGGGGGCGCGGACCTCGTGGCCCTGCTGAACGCCACCGGTCCCCAGCCGCGGGACGTCCCCGCCGCGAACGAGAGCCGGGCCCCCGAGGCGGACGACAAGGCCGCCGAGAAGGACGAGGAGGGCGTCAGTGTCTGGTGGATCATCGGCGTCGGACTCGTCGCCGGCATCGGCGTCGGCTTCCTGATCAGCGGCCGCAACAAGAAGCGGCAGCCGTGATCCGCCGAGCCCTCGCCCCGCTCCTGGCCGCGCTGGTCCTGCTGACCGGCGCGACCGGCGCCGCCCACGCCACCGGCTACCGCTACTGGTCCTTCTGGGACCGCACCGGCGGCACCTGGACCTACGCCACCCAGGGGCCCGCCACCACCGTCCCCTCCGACGGGGACGTCCAGGGCTTCCGGTTCGCCGTCAGCGAGGACTCCGCGGACGCGACGAAGCCCCGCGGCACGGCGTCCTTCGCCACGATCTGCGCGCGGACCCCGGCCGAGGACGGCCGCAAGCGCGTCGCGCTGGTCGTCGACTTCGGTACGGCGTCGGACGCGCCCTCCGGTGAGACCCCGCCGCCGGCGCGGACGGCGTGCGCGGTGGTCGCCACCGACGCGACCACGGCGGAGGCCCTGGCGACGGTCGCCACACCCCTGCGGTACGGCACCGACGCCCTGCTGTGCGCCATCGCCGGGTATCCGCGGGCGGGGTGCGGGGAGCAGGTGGCGTCGGGGAAGAAGCCGCAGACCGAGTCCCCCGCGCCCGCCCGGTCCGCCGAGAAGGACGACGGCGGCGCGGGCCCGTCGGTGGGTGTCTTCGCCGGCGCCGCGGCCGTGGCGGCACTCGGCGCGGCGGCGGTGTGGCAGGCGAGGCGGCGCCGGAATGCGCGCTGAGCCCGGGCGCCGCGGCGACGGCCGCGCCCCGCGGCTCGCCCCCGGCGGCGCCGCACGGCTTCCTTCCGGCGCCACGCCGCTCCACCCCGGCGCTTGGTGGCTGTGGGCGCTCTCCCTCGGTGTCGCGGCCACCCGCACCACCAACCCCCTCCTGCTCGCCCTGCTGATCGCCACCTCCGCCTTCGTCGTGGCCGCGTGCCGCCCCGACGCCCCCTGGGCCCGCGCCTACTCCGCCTTCGTCAAGCTCGGCCTCGCCGTCCTGCTCATCCGCCTCGCCTTCGCCGTCACCCTCGGCTCCCCTCTGCCCGGCACGCACGTGATCGCCACCCTCCCCGAACTCCCCCTGCCCGACTGGGCGCAGGGCATCCGGCTGGGCGGCCGGGTCACCGTCGAGACCCTGGTCTTCGCGTTCTACGACGGCCTGAAGATCGCCACCCTCCTCATCTGCGTCGGCGCCGCGAACGCCCTCGCCAACCCGAGCCGGCTGCTGAAGACCCTGCCCGGCGCGCTCTACGAGATGGGCGTGGCCGTGGTCGTCGCGATGACCTTCGCCCCGAACCTCATCGCCGACGTGCAGCGGCTGCGCGCCGCCCGCCGCCTGCGCGGCCGCCCGGACGGCGGCCTCCGCGGTCTGCTGGAGGTGGGGCTCCCCGTCCTGGAGGGCGCCCTGGAGCGCTCCGTGGCCCTCGCCGCCGCGATGGACGCCCGCGGCTACGGCCGCACCGCCGCCGTCCCCGCCCCGGTACGCCGTACGACGGCCGCCCTCACCCTCGGCGGACTGCTCGGCATCTGCGCCGGGACATACGGTCTGCTCACCGCCGAGGGCGGCGTCTACGGCCTGCCCGTGCTGCTCGCCGGCGTCGCCGCCGCCCTCGTCGGCCTGCGGCTCGGGGGCCGCCGTACGCCACGCACCCGGTACCGCCCGGACCGCTGGACCACGCGCGCGTGGCTGGTCGCCGGTTCCGGCGCGGCCGTCGCGGCGCTGCTGGCCCTCGCCGCGGTACGGGACCCCGCCGCCCTGCACCCCGGGGTGATCCCGCTGACCGCCCCCACCCTCCCGCTCTGGCCCGCCGCGGCAGTCCTCACCGGACTCCTGCCGGCCTTCCTCGCCCCGCACAAGGAGCCGTCGTGATCCGCTTCGAGGACGTCTCCGTCATCTACGAGGACGCGTCCGAACCCGCCGTCCAGGGCGTGGACCTGGAGGTGCCCGAGGGTGAACTCGTCCTCCTCGTGGGCCCGTCGGGCACCGGCAAGTCCACGATCCTCAACTCCGTCGCGGGCCTGGTCCCGCACTTCACCGGCGGCACCCTGCGCGGTCGGGTCACGGTCGCGGGACGCGACACCCGGACCCACAAGCCGCGGGAACTGGCGGACGTCGTGGGCACGGTGGGCCAGGACCCGCTCGCCCACTTCGTGACGGACACCGTCGAGGACGAACTCGCCTACGGCATGGAGTCGTTGGGTCTGCCGCCCGAGGTGATGCGCCGCCGGGTCGAGGAGACCCTCGACCTCCTGGGCCTCGCCGACCTCCGCGCCCGTTCCATCGCCACCCTCTCCGGCGGTCAGCGCCAGCGCGTCGCGATCGGCTCGGTCCTCACCCCGCACCCGTTGGTCCTGGTCCTCGACGAGCCCACGTCGGCGCTCGACCCCGCGGCGGCCGAGGAGGTCCTGGCCGTCCTCCAGCGCCTGGTCCACGACCTGGGCACGACGGTCCTCATGGCCGAGCACCGTCTGGAACGCGTCATCCAGTACGCCGACCGGATCGCCCTCCTGCCCGGCCCGGGGGCGGCCCCGCTCCTCGGCACGCCGGCCGAGATCATGGCCGTGTCCCCCGTGTACCCGCCGGTGGTGGACCTGGGCCGCCTGGCGGGCTGGTCCCCGCTGCCCCTGACGGTGCGGGACGCGCGGCGCCGGGCGACGGACCTCCGGCAGCGGCTGGAGGCACCGCACAGGGACGCCCTGAAGGGGCGCGGGGAACTTCACGACCAGCGACCCAGCCGTCCTTCGGACGCCCCCGGCCCCTCGCGCGGCACCCCGCCCGCCCGCTGGTTCCGCCGCAGGCAGAACCCCGCCGCCCCCTCCCCGCATCCCGCCGAGGTCCGCGCCCTCACCGTCACGCGGTCCCGCGTCCAGGCCCTGCGCCACGTCGACCTCACCATCGCCGCAGGCGAGACCATCGCCCTCATGGGCCGCAACGGCGCCGGGAAGTCCACCCTGCTCAACACCCTTGTGGGCCTGGTCCGGCCCACCTCCGGCGAGGTCCGCGCGGGCGGCCTGACACCGCACCTCACGGCCCCCAGGGACCTCGTCGGCCGCGTGGGTCTCGTCCCCCAGGAACCCCGCGACCTGCTCTACGCCGACACGGTCGCCGCCGAGTGCGAGGCCGCCGACCGGGACGCCGGCGCGGCGCCCGGCACCTGCCGGGCCCTCGTGGGTGAGCTGCTCCCCGGCGTCGCCGACGACGTCCATCCGCGCGACCTCTCCGAGGGCCAGCGGCTGGTGCTCGCGCTGGCCGTCGTCCTCAGCGCCCGGCCGCCCCTGCTCCTCCTCGACGAGCCGACGCGCGGACTGGACTACGCCGCGAAGGCCCGCCTGGTGACGGTCCTGCGCGAGCTGGCCGCCGAGGGGCACGCGATCGTCCTGGCCACGCACGACGTGGAGCTGGCCGCCGAGCTGGCCCACCGGGTGGTGCTCCTCGCCGACGGCGAGGTGATCGCGGACGGCCCCGCGGCGGACGTCGTCGTCGCCTCCCCCTCCTTCGCGCCGCAGGTCAGCAAGATCCTGGCGCCGCAGAAGTGGCTCACGGTGGCGCAGGTACGCGAGGCGCTCGGATGAGGGCGGTCCGGCTGGGCCCCCGTTCGGTCGCCACCCTCGTCGTCACCGGCGTGGTCGGCCTCGTCGCGTTCGGCTGGCCCTTCATCACCCCGGCGGGCTCCGCCGTCGGCGCCCACAGCCAGGACGCGCCGTGGCTCTTCGCGGGTCTGCTGCTCCTGCTGGTCGCGGTCGTGGCGGCGGCGATCTCGGAGGCGGGCCTCGGTCCGAAGGCGGTGGCGATGCTGGGGGTGCTGGCCGCCACGGGGGCGGCGCTGCGGCCCATCGGCGCCGGGACGGCCGGTATCGAGCCGATGTTCTTCCTGATGGTGCTGAGCGGCCGGGTCCTCGGCCCGGGCTTCGGGTTCGCGCTGGGCTCGACGACGATGTTCGCGTCGGCGCTGCTGACGGGCGGGGTCGGGCCGTGGATGCCGTTCCAGATGATGGCGATGGGCTGGTTCACGATGGGCGCGGGCCTGTTGCCGGGCCGGTTCCGGGGCCGGGCGGAGATCCGGCTCCTCGCCCTGTACGGGTTCGTGGCGGCGTTCGCGTACGGCACGGCGATGAATCTCGCGGGCTGGCCCTTCCTGGGGGCGCTGGCCTCGAACATCGCCTTCGTCGTCGGGGACCCGGTCTCCGCGAACCTGGCCCGTTTCGTCGCGTACTGCCTGGCCACGTCCCTCGGCTGGGACCTGGGCCGAGCGGTGTGCACGGTCGCGCTGACCTTCCTGCTCGGTCCCGCCGTGCTCAGGGCGCTACGCAGAGCCACTCGGCGGGCGAGGTTCGAGACCGCGGTCACATTCGAACCTCGTTGACCGGTGAACCATCCCACATGACCCACATCACTCACTAACCGACTTAGTAGTGCAAATCGGACGCCATGCTCACGCCATAACCGCCCCTGACCTGCTTATTGAGAGCCAGGTCACACGCACCCCGACCACCCCAGATGCGACCACAACTAGTAAAAGGGGTCATTGCGGACGGCCTCCGAGCCTGTTTCTCTGGACAACGTCGCACGGCGCCGACCCGCCCCACGGGCCTCGGCGCCGACGCATGACCCGGACCTCCGGAGCGTGCACGCGACAGCCCCGTCCCCGAGGAAAAGGTTCTCCGTGTCCGTCTCCCGCATCGTTCGCCGCATCGCTTCCCCCAAGAAGGCCGTCACCACCGTCGCGATGGCCGCCGCCACCGCCGGTCTGGTGCTGACCGCGGCGCCCGCTCAGGCGGCCACCACCAGCTCCGCCGCCGAGGCCAAGTCCATCGCGCGTCAGATGATCCCGAACACCGCCCAGTACAACGCGTTCAGCAAGATCGTCGAGCACGAGAGCGGCTGGGACGTCGACGCCACCAACGCCTCCTCCGGCGCGTACGGCCTGGTCCAGGCCCTGCCCGGCTCCAAGATGGCCTCCGCCGGCTCGGACTGGAAGACCAACGCCGAGACCCAGATCGAGTGGGGCCTCGACTACATGAACTCCCGCTACGGCAGCCCGACCGCCGCCTGGGCGTTCTGGCAGGCCAACGGCTGGTACTGAGCCGGCCGGCACCGACTCACCGCGATGCGGCGACCCCCTCCGGGGTCGCCGCATCGTCGTGTGCCCGCCCCTCCCGGCCCGGTGGACCCGTAGGACATCCGCCCCTCAGCCGCCGAACGCAGGTTCGATCAATCGGGTTGAAATGGGCCCGCCCATGACGGAGCATGCCTCGATGCCCCACGAACTCCTCCCCTACGACCTGACCTGGCCCGAGGTCGACCCCCAGCGCCATCCCTTCGACAGCGCCGCCGCCCTCGATGTCGTCCGGGGTCTGGACGCCGCGAGCCGGGTGCCCGAGCGGCCGGTCAGGAAGGCCGCCGCCCATCCCGACGAGGCCTACGCCGAGTACGCCAGGCTGTGCGACTGGTCGCACAGCGAGGGCTGGGACTGGACCCGGGAGATGACCGAGGAGCTCGTCGCGCGGTACGGCCGCTGGAGCACCGGCTGGCGCTGGGCGCACGACGAGGGCGACCTCGGCGGTGGACCCGTGGGCGGCTGGTGCTGCACCCTGCACTCGATCACCACGCCCGGGGAGACCCTGGCGCGGGTCGCCGCCTCGCTGTGTGAGTGGCGGGACTGGCTGGAGTACCTGAGCCGCCGGTTCGACGCCTACCCGCTGTCCTCCTCGGACCCCGAGAGCCGCCGCGACGCCTGGGAGCGCGCCACCCAGCACCTGATCCTCCAGGTCCTGGACCGCACCGGCTCGGGGGACGCCTGGTACAGCCACTGCCGTCAGGTCCTGACCTGGTTCCTCACCCGCTGGGAGGTGCCCCCGCAGACGGCCGAGACGCTGGTCGAGGAGGCCATCGGCGGCCGCTTCGAGAGCTGGACCATGCCGGAGGGGGAGCTGGTGGACGACGTGGCGGAACACCTGGCCACCTCCCTGGAACCCGGCGCACCCGTCCAGCCCGCCGCCGAGGACCGCCGCTTCATCTCGGCACGCCTCCAGTCACTCCTCGACGAATGACGCCCGGGCACCTACCGGACGGCCCCCGCCCCACACCCACCCCGGACCACCCCGGCCCCTGCCCAGCGCCCACTCCGGACCACCTCAGCCCCCACCCGGCACCCACCCCGAACCACCACGGCCCCCACCCCGCGCCCACCCCCAACCACCCGCGCACCGGCCCCGCCGCCCCCGACCACCTGCGCGCCTGGCTCGCCCTCCGCGCCACCGTCCCCTGGCACCGGGCGCCCACGGCCCCCTGCCCTGTCACCCCGGCCCGGGACGGCGCCGCCCACGACATCCGCACCCATGACCGCGCCCGCTCACCGGAGCGCGCAGAACGTCTGCTCACCGCCCTCACCCAGGTCCGCGCGGACGCGGCCCGCGCCGAGCCGCTCACCTTCGCGCTGCTCGGCGGCTGGCAGCGGCACGTGCTGGGCGTCCCGCAGGCCCCGCCGTTCCGCGACGCCCCCGCCTACGCCAAAGCCGGACGGGAGCGGTACGGCATCGGTCCGGACCTGCCCGCCCGGCTGAACGCGTGCCTGGCCGAGGCCCACGACCCCGCGCTCCCCCTCACCGCCCGGGCCGCCCGCGTCTACCTGGACGTCTGCTTCTTCCACCCGTTCGACGACGGCAACGCCCGCTCCGCGTTCCTCGTCCTGACGTTCGTCCTGGCCCGGGAGGGCGCCGCTCTCGACCAGGTCGGCCCCGTGCGCCGGATCAGCCGGCGCGCCGACGATCCCGACGGCGCCCTGGCCCTCGCCGGGCTGCTCGCCGTACTGCTCACGGCCGCGGCGGGGCGACCGGCGCGGTAGCCGGGCGCCGGTGCGCACGCGTCGGCCGGGACCGCGGCGGGATGCGGGCGCTAAGCCTGCGGTACCGGGCCGCCCGCCTTGGCCGCCTGGTGGGCTCTCCACTCCTTGCGGAACAGATAGCCGCGCAGGACCGCGATCCCCAGGAACAGCAGGCCGAAACCGCCCCGGCCCAGGCCCCCCACCTGGACGAACCAGTAGAAGCACGCCCCGGCCATGGTCAGGCAGATGCCGATGACCAGGGGCTCGCGGAGGTAGAAGGGCAGGACACGGAGGATGAGGTTGAGAAACATCGGGCAAGTTGATCAGAACGCGTCAACCCTGTCGAGCCAGAATCAGGGACGCTCGCACCTAGATGCGCTGGAGGATCGTGCCGGTGGCCAGCCCGCCCCCCGCGCACATCGTCACCAGCGCGAACTCCTTGTCCACGCGCTCCAGTTCATGCAGTGCCGACGTGATGAGCCGGGCCCCGGTGGCGCCCACCGGATGCCCGAGCGCGATCGCGCCGCCGTTGACATTGACCTTCTCCAGGTCCTGCTCGAAGACCTGCGCCCAGCTCAGCACCACCGACGCGAAGGCCTCGTTGATCTCCACGAGGTCGATGTCCTTCAGGGACATCCCGGCCTTGCCCAGCACCGCCCTGGTCGCGTCGATCGGCCCGTCGAGGTGGAAGTGCGGGTCGGCACCGACCAGCGCCTGCGCCACGATCCGCGCCCGGGGCCGCAGTTTCAGCGCCCGCGCCATCCGCTTCGACGCCCACATGATCGCGGCGGCGCCGTCGGAGATCTGCGAGGAGTTGCCGGCCGTGTGCACCGCGGTCGGCATGATCGGCTTCAGGCGGGCCAGCGCCTCCATCGAGGTGTCGCGCAGCCCCTCGTCCCGGTCGACCAGCCGCCACATGCCCTGTCCGGCGCGCTGCTCGTCCTCGGTGGTGGGCACCTGGACGGCGAACGTCTCCCGCTTGAAGCGCTCCTCGCTCCAGGCCACCGCGGCCCGCTCCTGCGAGATCAGACCGAGGGCGTCGACGTTCTCGCGGGTCAGCCCCCGGTGCCGGGCGATCCGCTCGGCCGCCTCGAACTGGTTGGGCAGGTCCACGTTCCACTCGTCGGGGAACGGCTTGCCCGGCCCGTGCTTGGACCCGGACCCGAGCGGCACCCGCGACATCGCCTCCACCCCGCAGGAGATGCCGACGTCGATGACGCCCGCGGCGATGAGGTTCGCCGTCATGTGCGAGGCCTGCTGCGAGGAGCCGCACTGGCAGTCGACCGTGGTCGCCGCCGTCTCGTACGGCAGGCCCATCGTCAGCCAGGCCGTGCGCGCGGGGTTCATGGACTGTTCGCCAGCGTGGGTCACGGTGCCGCCGACGATCTGCTCGACACAGTCGGCGGGGATGCCGGTGCGGCCGAGGAGTTCACGGTAGGTCTCGCCCAGGAGATAGGCGGGGTGGAGGTTGGCGAGCGCGCCGCCGCGCCTGCCGATGGGGGTGCGTACGGCTTCGACGATCACGGGTTCCGCGGCCATGGGGAGTTCCTCTCCTCCTCAAGAGCGCGGCGCGGGGGCGTCCCGGCCCGGCCCGCCACGCGGAACTAGTACGTGTTCTAGTTCCATGTGCAGTCTGCTGACTTCGCGTCCACAACCGCAAGGGTCGTGCACGCAATTGGGCTCGCCGTACCCCTTGCCTCTTGTAGAACCCGTTACTACCTTCACGGCAACCCGACCTGATGGGCCGTCAGAACACGACTGTCAGAGCCACGGCTGGAGTGAGTTGCCCATGCCCTGTCCAGCGCTGCCCGACGGGTTCGACCTCACCGATCCCGACCTGCTGCAACACCGAGTCCCGCTGCCGGAGTTCGCCGAGCTGCGCCGGACGGAACCGGTGCACTGGATCCCCCAGTCCGGCAATGTCGCCGGGTTCCGGGACGAGGGCTACTGGGCCGTCACCCGGCACGCGGACGTCAGGTACGTCTCCACGCACCCCGAGCTCTTCTCCTCCACGCTCAACACCGCGATCATCCGCTTCAACGAGCGCATCGAACGCGACGCCATCGACGCCCAGCGGCTGATCATCCTCAACATGGACCCGCCGGAGCACACCCGGGTGCGCCAGATCGTCCAGCGCGGCTTCACGCCCCGCTCGATCCGCGCCCTGGAGCACACCCTGCGCGACCGCGCCCACTCCATCGTCCAGCGCGCCCTGGCCCACGAGGGCTCCTTCGACTTCGTCACCCAGGTCGCCTGCGAACTCCCCCTGCAAGCCATCGCCGAGCTGATCGGCATCCCGCAGGAGGACCGGCTGAAGATCTTCGAGTGGTCGAACCGGATGATCTCCTACGACGATCCCGAGTACGCGATCACCGAGGAGGTCGGCCAGCAGGCGGCGATGGAGGTCATCGCGTACGCCATGAACATGGCCGCGGAGCGCAAGAAGTGCCCGGCGAAGGACATCGTGACCACACTGGTGGCGGCCGAGGACGAGGGCAACCTGGCCTCGGACGAGTTCGGCATGTTCGTCCTCGCGCTGGCGGTGGCCGGCAACGAGACCACCCGCAACGCCATCAGCCACGGCATGCACGCCTTCCTCACCCACCCCGACCAGTGGGAGCTGTTCAAGCGCGAGCGTCCGGCCACCACGGCCGAGGAGATCGTCCGCTGGGCGACCCCGGTGGTCAGCTTCCAGCGCACCGCCACCCAGGACACCGAGCTGGGCGGCAAGAAGATCAAGCAGGGCGACCGGGTGGGCATCTTCTACGCCTCGGCCAACCACGACCCGGAGGTCTTCGACCGGCCGGACACCTTCGACATCACCCGTGACCCCAACCCCCACCTGGGCTTCGGCGGCGGCGGTCCGCACTTCTGCCTGGGCAAGTCCCTGGCCGTGCTGGAGATCAACCTGATCTTCAACGCCATCGCCGACGCCATGCCGGGCCTCCATCTGACCGGCGACCCGCGCCGCCTGCGCTCGGCCTGGATCAACGGCGTCAAGGAACTCCAGGTGAGCGTGGCCTGACCCGCGACCCGGGCCGGTGGCTTCCCGGCGCCGCCGGCCCGTCCTGACCCGGGGGAGGCAGGGAGCACCCCCATCCCTACGTCCCGCTCCCGCCTCCCCCGTGGCCCACCGCCACCGGCCGCCCCTGGGGACCGGCCCCGGCCGCCTTCGCCGTACGCGCCCTGGGTCCCTGGAACAGATAGGCCAGCCCGAAGCCGCCGGCCACCACCAGGGCGCCGCCGACCGCGTCCAGGATCCAGTGGTTGCCCGTCGCCACGATCGACGTCAGCGTGCACAGCGGGTGCAGCGGGCCCAGGGCCTTCATCCACCCCCGGGGCGCGATGATCACGATGACCAGGCCGCACCACAGCGACCAGCCGAAGTGCAGGGACGGCATCGCGGCGTACTGGTTGGTCAGGTGGGTCAGGGTGCCGTAGTCGGGCTGGGAGAAGTCCTGCACCCCGTGGACCGTGTCGATGATGCCGAGGCCCGGCATCAGTCGGGGCGGGGCCAGCGGGTAGAGCCAGAAGCCGACCAGGGCCAGCAGCGTGGTGAAGCCCAGCGAGGCGCGGGCCCAGCGGTAGTCGACCGGGCGGCGCCAGTACAGGACCGCCAGGACCGACAGCGGGACCACGAAGTGGAACGACGTGTAGTAGAAGTCGAGGAAGTCGCGCAGCCAGCCGACCTTGACCACCGCGTGGTTCGCCCAGTGCTCGATGTCGACGTGCAGCCATCGCTCCCAGTCGAGGATCTGCCGGCCGTGGGCCTCCGCGCGTGCCCGGCCCTCGGAGTTGCTGCCGCCCGTCGCCGCGAGCCGCACCTTCTGGTACGCCGCGTACGTCACCCGGATCAGCAGCAGTTCCAGGAGCAGATTCGGACGGGTCAACGCCCGCTTGAGGAACGGCAGCAGCGGCACCCGCCGGAAGCGCGCGGGGACCGGCTCGGCGTGCTCCGCGGGGATCGGGCTCGCGTAGTACGGGGACGTCCGGGGCAGGAAGGGCACGACCGTCGCCGCCGCCAGCGCCGCCAGCAGGACGACGTTGTCGCGCACCGGGTACAGCGTGGACATGTTCGGCAGCATCATCTTCGCCGGCAGCGTCATGACCAGGACCACGGCCACCGGCCACACATACCGGTCCGAGGCCCGCTTCCCGACCCGCCCGACCACCGCGAGCAGCACCCACAGCAGCTGGTGCTGCCAGGTGGTGGGCGAGACCAGGATCGCCGCGCAGCCGGTGATCGCGACCGCGAGCAGCAGCTGTCCGTCACGGGCGTACCGCACGGCCCGGCGCAGGGCCGGCACGGTCACGGCCGCGCCGAGCGCGAGGAACAGCGCGATCTCCACTGGCCCGGACAGGCCCGCGCGCAGCAGCGCGCCGTGCAGCGACTGGTTGGACAGGTCGTCGGCGGGGCCGCCGAGCCCGGTGCCCGCCATGTGGTGGACCCAGTAGGTGTACGAGTCGTGCGGCATCGCCAGCCAGGCCAGCGCCGTGCACGCGGCGAAGGTGAGGGCGCCCCACAGCGCGGCCGGTCGCCGCCCCGTGAACCACAGCAGCGCCGCGAACAGCAGCACCGGTGGCTGGAGCGCGGCGGCGACACCGACCAGCACCCCGCTCGCCCCCTGGCCGCGGACGACGAAGCAGCCCAGCAGGACCAGCAGCACCGGCATGACGCTGGTCTGGCCCAGCCACAGGGTGTTGCGCACCGGCAGCGACAGCATCAGCAGGCTGACCGCGACCGGCGCGGCCAGCAGCGCCGTCAGCCGGCCGACCGGCTGCGGCAGGGCGCGCGCGGCGACCAGGCCGAGGACGACGACCAGCAGCAGCGTGCCGAAGGTCCACCCCCAGCCGAGGGCCTGCTCGGCGGCACGCGTCAACGGCTTGAGCACGAGCCCCCCGAAGGGCGTACCCGTGAACAGGGTGGAGTCGTACAGCGAGCCCTTCACATGCAGGACGCCGTCGGTGCCGACCCAGGTCTCCAGGTCCGTCAGCCGCTCCCCCTCGGGGGTGCTCAGGACGACGGCCACCTGCCGGACGGCGAGTATCGCGGCGACCAGCCACAGCCCCAGGCGGGCCAGGCGCACCCGCGCCCGCACCGAGTCCGCGGCACCCGCTCCGAGCGCCTGCGCGGGTCGTCCGCCGTGTTCCGCATCCAGCACGCCTCGTAGGCCTCCCGCCCCGTTCTCCCACGCGTTGCCCGCGTGTGGGCTGTTCTGCGAACCCTCTCAGCCTCGCACCACCCCAGGAGAGAGACGCGGCGACTCCGGTTTCACCTGACGTCCGTCCCGCTTTTGTCCGAATGACGATAGTCCGCGGCCCCGTGCGGCGGCGCGCGAGGCGCGACCTGGCGCACATACGGCGTACGGCGGAACGGAACCGTGTGCTGCCGCCGTACTACCGTCTGAAGCGGCCACGGCCCTGCTCGCCGTACGGCGCTCCCGGCGGGAACTCGACGGGGCGTCCGTTCGTCAGCCCCAGGGGTGGGCAGCTCCGATCAGCCGCGGGAAAGGCACAGACATATGAGCGAGTCGCAGATCTGGGACGACGTCGACGACTACTTCGCCACCCACCTCACACCCGATGACGAGGCACTGTCCGCCGCCCTGCGCGACAGCGAGGCCGCCGGACTTCCGCGGATCGCCGTCAGCGCCACCCAGGGCAAGCTGCTCCAGCTGCTCGCCCAGGTCCAGGGCGCCCGACGGATCCTGGAGATCGGCACCCTGGGCGGCTACAGCACCATCTGGCTGGCCCGCGCCCTGCCCGCCGACGGGCGGCTGATCTCCCTGGAGTACAGCCCGAGGCACGCGGAGGTCGCGACCGGCAACATCGCGCGGGCCGGCTTCGACCGGCTCGTCGAGGTCCGGGTCGGCCCCGCCCTGGAGTCGCTGCCGAAGCTGGCCGAGGAGGACCCGGCCCCCTTCGACCTGGTCTTCGTCGACGCCGACAAGGCCAACAACCCGCACTACGTGGAGTGGGCGCTGAAGCTCACCCGACCGGGCAGCCTGATCATCGTCGACAACGTCGTGCGCGGCGGCCGCGTCGCCGAGCCGGACAGCGCCGCGCCGGACATCACCGGCACCCGGGCCGCCATCGAACTGATCGGCTCCCACCCGAGGTTGAGCGGGACCGCGATCCAGACGGTGGGCGCCAAGGGCTACGACGGCTTCGCGCTGGCGCGGGTGGTCGCGTAGCCCTTCGCCCACCGGCGCTGATCAACCCTCGTGGTAGAAACCGACGTTGACGGTACGGGGGGCGGTGCGGTCCCGGATGACGATCTCCCCGTTGCCGCCCCTGGGCAGCGGGATGGTCCCGCCGTAGACGAGGGGCTGGGCGTACTGGCCGACGACCAGGTGCACCTCGGAGGACGGTTCGGCCTGTGAGCCCTGGAGCCAGGTCACCTGCCAGCCGCCCTCCGGGCCGCACAGGAACTCCAGATGCACCCGGGAGACGAACAGCCAGTCGTCGGGCGTCGACAGCCGGCACACGGACTGGTCCCGTCCGACACGCAGCACGGCACCCGGGTCACTGGGCGCGTCGGCCATCTGCATGCCGGCCGTGGCACCCTCCTCCGCCGCGGATACGGCGGCCATGGTGAGTTCGAGCACGTGCGCTCCCTTTGCAGTTCCTGAACCGTTCCCGCGCAAGTGTCCTTGCACAGCGGCCGCATGATAAATCGCCCGGCCACCCCACGTCCGGCACAATGGGCTCATGACCGAGCGAAAGCCACCCGGCGTCCCGTTCGAGTCCTGGGTGGACCAGCAGATCCGAGAGGCGCAGGGGCGCGGCGAGTTCGACCGACTGCCCGGCGCGGGCGAGCCGTTGCCCGCCGCTCTCGAGACCCCGTACGACGAACTGTGGTGGATCAGGCGCAAGATGGCCCGCGAAGGGCTGGCCGTGCTGCCGCCCGCGCTGGCGCTGCGCAAGGAGGCGGAGGACGCGCTCGCCGCGGCGTACGCGGCGTCGTCGGAACGGATCGTCCGGAAACTGCTCACGGACGTCAACGTCAAGATCCGCGACATGATGTTCAGGCCGCCGCCCGGCCCCCCGCTGGGTATGAAGCCGTACGACGTCGAGGACGTCGTACGGCTGTGGCGGGAGCGCCGGGCGGCGGCGGGTGACTCAGAGGTGCAGTAGCCGGTCCGCCAGCTCGCGGTAGTCGCGCAGGGCGAGGCGGAGCTGCTCGGTGTCGCCGGCGTCGGCGTTCTTGCCGGCGCCGTCCTGCTGCCAGGACGTGCGCAGGGTGTGGCGGCGCTGGGTCAGGGCGTCCGTGAGGCGGGAGGCGACCTCCTCCATCACGTGGTCGGCCTCCTCCACGGCGGTGCGGGGTCCGTCGACGAACCCGGCGACCGCGTGCTGAAGCCGCAGCGAGAGCTTGTCGATCTCGTCGTGCGGGAGCAGTCGGCCGCGGTGGGCACCCTCGCCCTGGGCCGCCCTCTCGTGCCCTTCCTGCCCGGCGACCAGGGGGGACCTGGAGTTGTCGCCCTTCTCGGCCTGCGCGGCGTCGGACGTGTCGCGGGTGGTGGTGTCTCGGGTGGTGTCGTGGGCCGTGTCGTGGCCCGCCACCAGGGGCGCGCTCTCCTGGCCCTGCGGACCGGCCGAGCGGGCGCCGGTGCCGTAGCCACGTCCCGTCGGGTCGGTTCCCGTCCGGCCGGTGCCCGTGGCGCCTGTAGAGCCCGTGGTGCCCGTGGTGCCCGTGGTGCCCGTGAGCCTGTCTCCGTGCTGCGGGCCTTCGGCCCCCGAGCCGGTTGTCGCGTCCCTCATGTCACTCAACTCCCCTTCGCGTGACGGCGGTTGAACGCCCACGGCTGATGACCGCGGCCGTCGGTGCGGGCGTGGCGGTTGCCGCCCTCGGACTCCTCGTGGATCTCGGCGCGGTCGGCCCGTTCGACCGTCCGGGACGACTCACGGTGGCGACCCTCGCCCACCAGGTCCTCGAACAGCGCCCGAGCCTCGACCATGGCCTCGCGCATCTCCTCGGTGCCGGCCGTGGCGCCGTCCTGCGTCTCGCCCCCACGCAGGTGGGCGGCGCGGTGCACGCGCCGGTACCCGTCCACGTGGTGGGCGTGGTGCACGGACAGCGCGGCGACCTGCTCCTCGTACTGGCCGCCGTCAGGGAACCCCTTGGCCCCGGCCAGCTCGGCGAGCAGCCGGTCCGCCTCCGCCACGGCCTCGCGCGGCGAGTCCACGAACCGCTCCTGGGCCGCGGTCCAGCGGGCCTCGTACTGCTCCCGCTGGGCCGGCTCCAGGGACCGCTCGCGCAGCGAACCGTGCCGCTCGACACGCTGGGCGAGCTCGCGCTCGGCAGCCTGCGAGTCACCGTCGTGCCGGGCCACGGCCCGGTCGTACTCGGGCCCGAAGCGGTGCTGCAGACTGCGGCCACGCTGCGGACCCCGGGCACGCCGGGCAAATACGGCCGCCACCACAAGGACGGCCAGGACAATCACGATCAGAGCGATGATCAGGCCTGTTGACATGCATACCGGGTAGCCCCGGACCGGGTCCTCAAACCGGCAACCACCTTCCTGTGCCGACTGGGGGCGAAGGGGCTGATGGTGCACGCCGTGTCCGACAATGGGCGCCATGACGACCTGGACCGTGGCCCCCGAGCCGTATGACTCCCCTGTGGCCACCGCGCTCTGGCGGGCGTACTACACGGAGGTCAGCGACCGGTACTACCTCCTGCGCGAGGGGCGGCGGACCGCGCCGGAGGAGCTGGAGCGGGAGGTCGCCCGCGCGGACTGGTCCGCGCTCACCCCTCCCCAGGGTCAGTTGCTGGTCGGCCGCTACGGTGACGAACCCGCCGGCACCGCGGGCATACAGCTGCTGGACGCGGACACCGCCGAGCTCAAGCGGGTGTTCGTCCGCGAGGAGCTGCGCGGCCGGGGCGGCGGTCCCGTCCTCGTACGGGCCGCCGAGGACGCCGCCCGCGCGCTGGGTGCCGGACGGATGATCCTCGACACCCGGCACGACCTCGTCGAGGCGCGCGCCCTGTACGCGCGTCTCGGCTTCGAGGAGACCGCGCCGCACAACGACGACACCTACGCCGAGCACTGGTTCGGCAAAGCCCTGTAGAGCGGCCCTGCAGACAGGCCCGGTAGAGAGGCCCCGTAGAGCGGTTCGGCACGGCGCCGGTGGTCGTCGCGGGTCGTCAGCCGGTGCGGGACGCCGTCCCGTTGTGCGGCTGCTCCCGGTCCGAGCCGCACAGCTCGGCGTTGAGGTCCTTCACCAGCTGCGCCAGGTCCGTGGGGCGGTCCGGGCCCCACCAGTCGCCGAGGAGCGCGGCCAGGGACTCCTCACGGGCGAGGGCGAGACGCTCGGCGACCTCCCGGCCGGTGTCGGTCAGGACGAGGTCGACGCCCTGCCGGGTGGCGAGACGCCGTTCCTCGACCTGGCGGGCGGCGGCGATGACCACGTGCAGCGGGACGGCACTGCCCTCGGCGAGGACGGCCGGCTCCGCCCAGCCGTACCTCCTGATCCGCAGCAGCAGCCAGCTCGCCCCCGGCAGCAGGTCGTAGCCCGCCCGCTCGGTGATCTCCCGGTAGATCTCCCGGCGCCCCTCCCGGGTGCCGAGCACCGACAGCGCCCGGCACACCTCGTCGTACGAGGACCGCTCCACCGGGTTGCTGGCGAGGGTCTCGGTGAGGTCCGGCGCCGTGACCGAGGCGCGCAGCCGGTCCTCCTTCAGGAACCAGGCCAGCACGAAGCCGAGCAGGGCGACCGGGGCGGCGTACAGGAAGACGTCCGTGATGGAGGAGGCGTACGCGTGCACCGCGGGCGGCTGGAGCGCGCCCGGCAGTTCGAGGATGTCGCGCGGGTCGGACTCCAGGCGGTCCACCGACGCGCCCGGCGGGAGTTCGGCGCCGCGGAAGGCCGCGGTGAGCTTGTCACCGAGGCGGCTCGCGAAGACGGTGCCGAAGACGGCCACGCCGAAGGAGGCGCCGATCGAGCGGAAGAAGGTCGCGCCGGACGTGGCCACACCCAGGTCCTCGTACGAGACGGCGTTCTGCACGATGAGGACCAGCACCTGCATCACCAGGCCGAGGCCCAGACCGAACACGAAGAAGTACGTGCTCATCTCCGCGGTCGAGCTGTTCTCGTCCAAACGGTGGAGCAGGAGCAGACCGAGAGTGGTGACGCCGGTGCCCGCGATCGGGAACACCTTCCAGCGGCCCGTGCGGCTGACGATCTGCCCGGACGCCGTCGACGACAGCAGCAGGCCGGCCACCATCGGCAGCATGTGCACGCCGGACATGGTCGGACTGACACCCTGGACGACCTGGAGGAAGGTCGGCAGGTAGGTCATCGCGCCGAACATCGCGAAACCGACGACGAAGCTGATGACCGCGGAGAGCGTGAAGGTGCGGACGCGGAACAGCTTCAGCGGGAGGACCGGCTCGGCGGCCCGGCGCTCCACGGCCACGAAGGCGACGGCGAGGACGACACCGAGGACGGCCAGACCGACGATCTGCGGCGAGCCCCAGCCCCAGGTGGTGCCGCCGAGGGACGCCACCAGCACCAGGCAGGTGGCGACAGCGGCGATGAGGAACGTGCCGAGATAGTCGATGACGTGCCGCGTCGCCCTGCTCGGGATGCGGAGCGCGGTGGCGATGACCGCGAGCGCGACCACCCCGACGGGCAGGTTGACGTAGAAAACCCAGCGCCAGCTGAGATGCTCCGTGAACAGGCCGCCGAGGAGCGGGCCGAGCACACTGGTCGCCCCGAACACGGCCCCGAACAGGCCCTGGTAGCGGCCCCGTTCGCGCGGCGGGACGATGTCGCCGACGATCGCCATCGACAGCACCATGAGACCGCCGCCGCCGAGTCCCTGGAGGGCGCGGAAGGCGATCAGCTGGGGCATGTTCTGCGCCATGCCGCACAGCGCCGAGCCGATCAGGAAGATCACGATCGCCGTCTGGAACAGCTTCTTGCGGCCGTACTGGTCGCCGAGCTTGCCCCACAGGGGGGTCGCCGCGGTCGAGGCGAGCAGGTACGCGGTGACCACCCAGGACAGGTGCTCCAGTCCGCCGAGGTCGCTGACGATCGTGGGCAGCGCGGTGGAGACGATGGTCTGGTCCAGGGCGGCCAGGAGCATCCCCAGGAGCAGGGCGCCGATGGAGACGAGGACGTCGCCGGAGGGGTGCGGGTCGCCGGGCCGGCGTTGGGTGCGGTCCTGGGGCGGGTCCTGGGGCGGGTCCTGGGGCGGGTCCTGCGGGCGGCCCTGCGGCCGGTCCGGGGTGAGGCCGGAGGCCTGATCGGGGGCCTGATCGGTGGCCTGAGCGGGGGTTCGGCCGTGTGTCGGGGCTTGCGCCCGGTCCTGCGGCCCGTCTCGTGGGTCTCGCACATCTCCCGTCATACCGTGCGCGTCCTCGGCCATGAAGACCTCCTGGCGGTCTCGTTACATCTCCATCGTGGTTGGTGTGACCGTTTATGGCCTGTTGAGTCCTGTCGGAACCCGACATTCCGGGGGCTTGTGGGGCGGGCGTGTGGAGGGGGTCTGCATAATCTCTGGAGTTCGCGAGGGGAGGGACGAACACATGGCGGAACCGAGCGGCCATCTGTGCCCGGAGTGCGGGGCGCCCAGAGGGGTCGACCACACGCCGTCGTGCGGCTGCACGCAGCGGGCGTCCGACGCCCTGCGCGAGACGCGTACGGCGGAGGCTGCCGCGGCGGAGGACTTCGATCCGTTGCGGATACGTCCCTATGTGGAGCTGGAGGGGGAGGCGTCGGCCGAGTCGCCCGGGTCGCCTGGGCCACCCGGGTCGCCTGGGCCACCCGGGTCGCCTGGGTCGCCCGGGTCGCCCGGGTCGTCTGGTTCTTCCGGGTCGTCTGGTGGCGGGGCGCCGGGTGGGGCCGACGTGACCATGCCGCTGCGGGCGGTGCCCGCGGAGTTGCCCACGCCGTTGTCGCCACCGTCGTCGGCGCCGAGCACCATGGATCTGAGCCTGTTCGACGGGGTCGCTGCGGGAGGCCCCGAGGACGACGTCGAGGCCGGGTCCCGGCGTCCGCGCCGTACGCTCCTGCTGGGCGCGGTCGGTGGGGTGGTGGCGGTGATCGCCGCGGCCGGGCTGGCGAGCGGGTTCTTCTCCTACGAGGCGCCGAGCCGCGACGGGGCCCAGCCGGAGCAGGTACGGGCGAGCGTCCCGGACGCTGCGACGACCTCGGCTTCCGGGTCCCCGACCCCGAGCACGGCCTCCGCACCGCCCCCGGCAACCGCCCCGTCCGCGTCGGCCTCCCCCAGCCCGTCCGCCTCCCCGTCCCCCTCCCGCAGCTCGGCCTCGCCCTCCCCGTCCCGCTCCACGGTGCCCTCGGCGCCGGTGACCACCTCCGCCGCGCCGACCGGGGCGGCCGACGAGGCCGACGGCGCCGGTAAGGGCACCCCGCCGGTGCTCCGCCGCGGCTCCGCGGGCGAGGAGGTCGTGGAACTGGAACTCCGCCTCACCCAGCTCGGCCTGTACACCAGGAAGGCGAGCGGCCAATACAACGAGGGTGTCCAGGACGCGGTGGGGCGCTACCAGTGGGCGCGGGGGATCCAGGTCGCCGAATACGGCGCGTACGACCTCACCACGCGCGAGCGTCTGGAGTCGGAGACGCGGGAGCCGTAGGCCGCGGTGCGTTGTGGGTCGGGGCCGCACCGGGGGGTGTCCGTCCTCGGTCGGGCGCAACCGTGGGGCCAAGCTGTGCTGTCGGTCGGACGCCCGACACTGCGGGCGGGCACCCCCCGGTACGTCCCCTTCCCGCCGTGGCGCCGGTGGCCCGTCCGTGGGGGTGCGCCCCTTCGCCTTCCATCCCCCGCCGGTGCGGGGCGCCTGCCTGTCTTTCAGCCCGTCCGGCGTTTGAGGACGAGGCCCGTTCAGGGCCGATGGGGGGTCTGGGGGCGCAGCCCCCAGCATGGGACGGGTAGGGGCGGCGGGGGCGAGAAACGCTCACCGGTCGCGGTGCGTGGGGGCGGGGTCGTTCCAACCCCGCCGTGGCGCGCCGGTCAGCCCACGTAGACGCGGACCGTTCCGGCCTCGTCCCGCTCCACCCGTACCTGGGTCAGGTCCCGTACGACCACGTCCGGCTCATGGAAGTCCGCCCGCGGCCCGACGCCCACGACCTGCATCCCCGCGGAGCGCCCCGCCGCGATCCCCGCCCCCGAGTCCTCGAAGACGATGCAGTCCTCCGGCGCCACACCCAGCTCCGCGGCCCCCTTCAGGAAGCCCTCGGGGTGCGGCTTGCTCTCGCCGACGGACTCGGCGGTGACGCGGATGTCGGGGAGCGGCAGGCCGGCGGCAGCCATCCGGGCCGTGGAGAGCGCGACGTCGGCCGAGGTGACCAGGGCATGCGGCACCCCCCGCAGCGACGCGAGGAAGGCCTCCGCGCCGGGTATCGCCACCACGCCGTCCATGTCCGCCGTCTCCTCGGCGAGCATGCGGGCGTTGTCCGCGTGGTTCTGCTCCATCGGCCGGTCCGGCAGCAGCAGCGCCATCGACGCGTAGCCCTGCCGTCCGTGCACGACCTTCATGATCTCGCCGCCGTCCAGGCCGTGCCGCTCGGCCCACCGCCGCCAGCACCGTTCGACGACGGCGTCGGAGTTCACCAGGGTGCCGTCCATGTCGAGCAGGAGGGCACGGGCGGTCAGCACGGTGGGTACGGCGGTGGCCGTCATCGGCAGCTCCAGGACGAGGGGACCGGGGGTGACCCGGAGGGGACAAGGCGGCCCCCGCCCGCCGGTCAGGGAGAACGGGCGGGGAACCACTTTGTTTCTCCACGGTACAAAACCGTGACCGGTTTGCGCCAGCGCATCCCGGAAGTATTCATCCGCCGTTCAGCTCAGCCGGTGGCCGCCTCCCACAGGCTCCACACCCCGAGGCCCAGCATCAGCAGCGCCGCCACCTTCGTGATCAACCGCAACGGCACCCGCTTCATCAGCGCCTTTCCGCCGACGATGCCCAGCCCGGCCACCGCCCACAGCGCGAGCACCGCACCGAGACCGACGGAGAGCGGGTCGTCGTAGCGGGCGGCCAGGTTCGCCGTCATGATCTGGGTCAGATCGCCGAACTCGGCGACCAGGATGAGCATGAAGCCCGCGCCCGCGACCTTCCAGAAGGACTGGTCCTGCGGGCGCCGGACCTCCTCGTCGCCCTCCTCCTTCTTCATCAGCAGCACCGCGGCGCCACCCAGGAAGAGGACCCCCGTGAGCGCGTGGACCAGTTGCTGCGGCAACAGCGTGAGCACGCTGCCCGCCGCCACGGCCAGCGCCACATGGAGCGCGAAGGCCGCCGCCACGCCGGCGAAGACGTACGAGGCGCGGTAGCGGGTGCCGAGGACGAGACCGGCGAGCGCGGTCTTGTCCGGCAGTTCCGCGAGAAAGACGACGCCGAAGACGACGGCCGTCACGGTGAAGCTGATCAAGGTTCCTCAATCGGTAGGGCTGCCCCACCGAGAGTGTTGCTGCGCTACGACACCTCGGCACGGCAGCACACGGATACACCTGTGCACTGCTTGCCGAAGGTCTCGCTGGCCGGTCCTCGAGAAGACCTGCCTCCGGGCGCCGGCTCAGACGAGCTGAGCAGTATGTCGACGGTCCGGCGAAGAGCTACTCCCCTTCTGCTCCGACCATCATACGAGATCGTTTCGCCGTAAACCTTGTCGTGTCATGTACGCGTCACTAGCTTCTTACCCGGCACACATCTCCCCGCAACACGGCGCCGCGAGCATTCCCTCGCTCGCGCTCAACACCCCCACCCCTCAAGGGAGTTCGCATGGCGAAGTTCTACGCGCGTCGACGGCTCAGCATACTCGCCGCGCTCACCGGGCTCATAGCCTCGGTCGGGCTCTTCAACGGTCCGACCGCGTCCGCCGCGCTGCCCACCCCGGTCAGCGGCGCCACGGCCCGCACCTACCTCGCCTCGCTCACCGTGGCGACCGAGGACCGCACCGGCTACAGCCGTGACCTGTTCAACCACTGGATCACCATCTCGGGCAGCTGCAACACCCGGGAGACGGTCCTCAAGCGCGACGGTACGAACGTCGTCACGGACTCCGCCTGCGCCGCCACCAGCGGCAGCTGGTACTCCCCGTACGACGGCGCCACCTGGACCGCCGCCTCCGACCTCGACATCGACCACCTGGTCCCGCTCGCCGAGGCCTGGGACTCCGGCGCCGACGGCTGGACCTCCACCCAGCGCCAGAACTTCGCCAACGACCTGACCCGCCCCCAGCTCATCGCCGTCACGGACAACGTGAACCAGGCCAAGGGCGACCAGGACCCGGCCACCTGGATGCCGTCGCGCACCGCGTACCGCTGCACCTACGTCCGCGCCTGGGTCCAGGTGAAGTACTACTACGACCTGTCCGTGGACTCCGCGGAGAAGAGCGCGCTGACCACTTACCTGGCCAATTGCTGACGATTCGGTGCGGGACCTCCCCAGCGGCCTCCGTCGTTCCGTACCGTACGGGACGACGGAGGAGGTGATCGTGGCCGAACTTCGGTTGGGACCGCTGCTCAGGTACACCGACCGCTCGTCCGCGACCGTGTGGGTCGAGGCGAGCCGCCCGTGCGCGGCCGAGGTGCGCTGCGCGGACGGGGCGGGCGGACAGACCCGCACGTTCCAGGTGGCGGGCCACCACTACGCGCTGGTCCAGGTCACCGGGCTGACGCCGGGGACCTCGTCGCCGTACGAGGTCCTGCTGGACGGGGCGCGCGTGTGGCCGCCGCCCGACTCGCCGTTCCCGGATCCGGTGATCCGCACTCCGGCCGAGGGCGGGACCGTCCGGATCGCCTTCGGCTCCTGCCGCTGGGCCGCTCCGCCCCACGGCGAGCGGGACCCCGTCGGACCGGACGCCCTGGACACCCTCGCGGCCCGGATCGCGGCCGCCCCCGACGGTGAACGCCCGGACGCGCTGGTGCTGCTCGGCGATCAGGTCTACGCCGACGAGACCTCGCCCGCCACCCAGCGCTGGCTCGCCGCGCGCCGGGACGTGAGCGAGCCGCCGGGCAACGAGGTCGCGGACTACGAGGAGTACACCCACCTCTACTACGAGTCCTGGCTCGACCCGGAGATCCGCTGGCTGCTGTCCACCGTGCCCAGTTGCATGATCTTCGACGATCACGACGTCGTGGACGACTGGAACACCTCCGCCGCCTGGGTCGAGGACATGCGAGCCACCTCGTGGTGGGGCGAGCGGGTGCAGAGCGGGCTGATGTCGTACTGGGTCTACCAGCACCTGGGGAACCTCTCCCCTGCGGAGCTGGCCGCCGACCCGCTCTACGCCGCCGTGTCCGAAAGCGCCGACGGCACCGACGAGTTGCGCGCCTTCGCCGTCCGGGCCGACACCGAACCCGAATCCGTGCGCTGGAGTTACCGGCGGGACTTCGGGCGGGTCCGGCTGCTGATGGTCGACTCGCGGGCGGCCCGGGTCCTCGACGAGGACAAGCGGTCGATGCTCGACCCCGGCGAGGCCCGGTGGCTGCGCGAGCAGGTGCTGGACGGGCCGGGATCGTACGACCATCTCCTGATCGGGACCTCGCTGCCCTGGCTGCTGCCGAACCTGGTGCACGACGCCGAGGCGTGGAACGCCGCGCTGTGCCGGGGTGAGCGCGGGGAACGTTGGGCGCGGTTCGGGGAGAAGGTGCGGCGGGGTGCTGACCTGGAGCACTGGGCGGCGTTCCCGGACTCCTTCGAGGCGCTGGCCGCGCTCATCGCGGAGGTCGGGTCCGGGCCGGACGCGCCGGCGACGGTGTGCGTGCTGTCGGGGGACGTCCACCATGCCTACGTCGCCGAGCCGCGCTGGTCGGCGGGGGCCGAACCGGACGCCCACGTCGTGCAGTTGACCTGCTCCCCCGTCCACAACTCCATCCCGCTCTCGATGCGCCTCGGCTTCCGCTTCGGCTGGAGCGCGGTGGGCCGCGCGCTCGGACGCGGGTTCGCCCGGCACGGCGGCTGTTCGCGGCCGTCGGTGGACTGGCGGCGGACGGGCGGCCCCTGGTTCGGCAACCAGCTCATGACCCTGACCCTGCAAGGCCGTTCGGCCCTGCTGCGGATGGAGCAGGCACGTGCCGTGCGGGGCGGCGACCCGCGGCTGGAGGTGGTGACGGAGACGGTGCTGGGCGAGAAGTGACCGGTGCACACATGAGCCTCGGAAAGGGCGAGTTGTGCACGGCTGAAGCTTCTGTAAACCCGTCTTCGACCATACGCTCCTCGACACTCGGGCCCGCACGGACGGCCCAACCGCTCGAAGGAAACGCCTTGTTGAAGAAGATCTGCTTCTCGCTCGTCGCCGCCGGCGCGGGGGTCGGCCTCATGGCCGTACCGGCCCACGCCACCTGGTACCCGACGGGCTGGCCGCAGCACGCCTACACGTCCGACAACAAGGGTGAGGGCGCCTTCCAGGCCGATGGCGACTGGATCATGGCGAACGACATCGGGGAGGACCACAAGAGCACGGTCACCCGCTGGGAGACCGACTACGGCCGCGAGGGCGAGTGCAAGGCGACCGGCGGCGCGTTCACGGGCCGTGAGGAGTGCAACTACAACTTCGACGAGGACAAAAAGGTCCGGATCAAGGTGTGCCTGCGGAACTACTCCAACGACATCGGCTGGGAGAACTGCTCGACCTGGACCCCCTGGCTGAGCATCGCCACCGGCAACGCCTGACCCGAGGACCGGTCGGTATCGGCCGTGCGCGCGGCGGTCCGCATGCGGGGCGGCGACGGGGGACGCGGCGCCGGGTGACCGCCGCGGACGCAGAGGCTGGTGTGGATTCGGTCATGCTTTCGGACGCGGGCGGCGGTGGCCAGAACGGCTCCACGTGCGGTTACGACAGGGACGGAAGGCGAAACGGAAGCAAAGCCGTGGCCAAATGTTGAACTTGAAACCATTGGTGAGGGCTGCCTACGGTGGGGCGCTCGAACGGTTCTGTCCCCCGACCGGTCCGACCCCACGGACCGGCCCGACCGCAGGAGTACTCCCCACATGACCGGACGCCTCAACAGCGCCCAGCCGTACGTCCTCGGCCTGTTCCGTATCGTCGTCGGACTGCTGTTCACCTGCCACGGTGCCGTCGCGCTCTTCGGAGTGCTCGGCGGCGCGGACGGCAGGGGCGGCACCGTCGAACTCGGCACCTGGCCCGGCTGGTACGCGGCCGCGATCGAACTGGTCGGCGGTTCGCTGGTGATGATCGGCCTCGCCACCCGCTTCGCCGCGTTCATCGCCTCCGGCGCGATGGCCTACGCCTACTTCAAGGTGCACCAGCCGAACGCCCTGTGGCCGATCGAGAACAGCGGCGAGGGCGCGGCGATGTTCTGCTGGTCCTTCCTGCTGCTCGTCTTCACCGGCTCCGGCGCCTTCGGGCTCGACCGCCTGTTCCACAAGCGCTCGACGGTCGCCGGGCGGCCCGCCTCGGACCAGGCACCCGTGGCCGTCTGACCCGTGCCCACACCCGACGGCGCCCGCCCTCACGGAGGACGGGCGCCGTCGTGGTCTGTGGCTGTCGCACGCCGGAACGTGTCGGCCTCGTGAACATACTGTGCTGAACACACGCGCCCCCCATGAACCCGCTGTCACACCCCGGGCGTACGCTGTAGGGCTGTTACGGGGGACAACGGGGAGTGACGGTGTTGGAGAGTCTCGGGAGTGTGGGCACGCTGATCGGCAGCCCAGGAATCATCTACGCGATGGTGGCCGCGTCGGTGCTGCTCGATGTGTTCCTGCCGGTCCTGCCGAGCGGCGTCCTCGTCATCACCGCTGCCACGGCAGCGGCGGCGGTGCCCGGCGCGGCGACCGGCAAGGTGCCCGGCGAGGTCCCCGACCTCCTGCTGCTCACCCTGGTCGCCGCCACCGCCTCGGTGCTCGGCGACCTGGTGGCGTACCGGCTGGCCTGGCGCGGCGGGGCCCGGCTGGACCGGGCGATCGCCCGCTCCCGTCGCCTCACCTCCGCGCAGGAACGTCTCGGCTCGGCGCTGGCGCGCGGCGGCGGCCCCCTGATGGTCCTCGCCCGTTTCGCCCCGGCCGGCCGCTCGGTGGTCTCCTTCGTCGCGGGCGCCGCCCACCGCCGCGTCCGCGAGTTCCTCCCCTGGTCCGCGCTGGCGGGCCTGGCCTGGGCCGCGTACAGCGTCGGCCTCGGCTACTACGGCGCCCAGTGGCTGGGTACGACCTGGCTGGCGACCGGCGTCTCCGTGCTGGCCCTGTTCGGCGCGGGCGCCGGGGCGGCGTACGTGATGCGGCGGCAGCCGGCGTAGCGCCGCGCGGGGAGCCGTGACCGGGGACGGTCGCGGCGCGCGCGGGTGAGCGCAGCCGCGCCTCGTGACGGCTCGCGCGCGTCCCCGTTCGGGACGCCGTCGTCCACGCCGGGCCCGTTCAGCCTGCCTTCTGGGCGGCGCCCCGCACCTCCAGGCCGTCCAGCAGTTCGGCCGTGGCCTCGGCGACCGCGGCCACGGCGCGGTCGAAGACCTCCCTGTTGTGGGCGGCGGGTGCCCGGAAGCCGGACACCTTCCGTACGTACTGGAGGGCGGCGGCGCGGATCTCGTCCTCGGTCGCCTCCTCGGGCAGCGCGGGCGGGCGAAGGGTCTTGATGCTGCGGCACATACCCCCAGTCTCGCTCCCCTCAGGAGATACCGCCCGGGGCTCCGCGGAACGGGGCCCGGGAGATCGCCGGCCGCGAGGAGGTCTGCGATGATCCTTCGCGAGGCGGCCACCGTTCAAGGGGTCGACCGACGAAGGGAGTTCGTGTGATGACGCACGACGAGAAACTGACGTACGACGGTGGACCGACCGTGGCGGTACTGGGGCCGGGCGGCATCGGCGGTCTGCTCGCCGGGCTGCTGGCCCGGGCCGGGCACCGGGTGATCTGCCTGGCCGGGGACGAGACGGCCGCGGCCCTGCGCACCCGCGGGATCCGGGTCCGCAGCGCGGTGTTCGGGGACTTCACCGCGCGGGTGGAGGCGGAGAGCGAGCTGCGGACGCGGGTCGACGTCTGTCTGGTGGCGGTCAAGCACACCGCGCTCGACGCGGCCCTGGACCGGGTCCCGCCGGCCGCGCTGGGCGACGCGCTCCTGGTGCCGTTCCTGAACGGTGTGGAGCACCCGGCGGCCCTGCGGGCCCGGTATGGCGAGGACGTGGTGGCGCCGGCGGTGATCCGGGTGGAGTCGACGCGGGTGGCACCGGGGGAGATCGTCCACGGCAGCCCGTTCGCGGAGGTCGACCTCGCGGGGGACAAGGTGCCCCGGGAGCGCCTGGAGGCGCTGGCGGCGGTGCTCGGTGCGGCCGGGCCGACCACGCGGGTGCTGCCGGACGAGACGGCGGCGCTGTGGGCCAAGATGTCGTTCCTGGCCCCGTTCGCCCTGCTCACCACGCGGTACGGGCTGCCGCTGGGTGACATCCGCACGCGCCACCGCGAGGAGCTGACGGCACTCGTGGAGGAGACGGCCGCGGTCAGCCGCGCCTGCGGCGGTCCGGCGGACCCGGTCCAGGCGCTGGCCCGCTACGACGCGTTCCCGGCGGGGACCAAGTCGTCCATGCAGCGCGACGCCGAGGCGGGCCACCGGCTCGAACTGGACGCGATCGGCGGGGCGTTGCTCCGCGCGGCGGACCAGCACGGCGTTCCGGTACCGGTGGCGGCGCGCCTGGTGGCGGAGCTGAAGGCCGCCGGCCACTGACGCCGTGCCCCCCGGTGTGGACCCGGCCCGGCGGCACGCCCGAACACACGAACTACCCTCAGAAACTCGCACCCCTAAATCGAACAGGCGTAGCATTGCGCCGTGGCTACGACCTATGACTTTCCGAGTGACCTCCTCGCCGGTCAGGAGGAGCTGCATCAGGTCCGGGCCGAGCTGTCGGCCCTGCTCAAGCGGCTGCCCTGGTCGGTCGAGCCCCTGGACGGATTCAGTGACACCGCCGGTTGGCGCAAGGTGGAACGCCCCGCCTCCCCCGGCTGGACGGCCGACGAACAGGCCGAGGTGGAGAAGCTCCGCCGACGCGAGCACGAACTCGCCGTCTTCGTCAGCGGCCACCGCTTCTGGGCGGAGGTCACCGGCGCGGACCGCGTGGACGCCCGCATGAGGCTGAAGCACGCGCGGGAACGGGAAGAGGAACGGGAAGTGGAGAACGCGGGGAACGCGGGGAACTGAGAAACAAGAAAAGGACCCCGGTCTGATCGACCGGGGTCCTTTCGTTCCTGTGGGCGCGGACGGTTTCGAACCGCCGACATCCTGCTTGTAAGGCAGGCGCTCTACCCCTGAGCTACGCACCCGGGTCCCGAACAGCAGCAGCGCTCAGGACGAGTCGACAGCCTACATCGCCCCGGCCCCTGGTCTGCAAACCCGTATCGCGGGAGCCGCCTGTCGGGGGTGGACCCGGGGGTTTTCCCCACCCCGCATCCGGGAGCGTCCCGGATCCCGCGACGGCCTCCCGCTCCGTACGGTCGAAGAGCCTCATCGGTCTGTCTCAGGGGGAGATCCCAATGGCCCGTCCCGTCACCGCCCGCGTCGCCCTGGCCGCAGGGGCCGTCGCTCTCATCGCGGGTGTCAGCGCCTGCGGAGCCTCCGCCTCGGACGACAAGGACCCCGACCACCGTTCGTTCGCGCTTCAGGGCAGGACCCTCACCATCGACTCCGACGACTCCGCCCTGGAGATCGTCGCCGCCGACGATCACGAGGCGGGCCGGATCGAGGTCACCCGCTGGTTCCGGGGCACGGTCGCGATGGGCAAGGACCCCAAGGTCACCTGGTCCATGCGGGACGACACCCTGAAACTGCGGATGACGTGCACCGGCGTCGTCGCCGACTGCGCCGGCAAGCACCGCATCGAGGTCCCGCGCGGTGTCTCCGTCAAGGTCCAGGACGGCGACGGCAGCGTACGCGCGCGTGGCTTCGAGGACGCGCTGAGCATCCGTACCGGGGACGGCTCCGTCCACGTCACCGACTCCAGCGGCCCGCTGCACCTGAAGACCGGCGACGGCTCCGTGCGCGCCGAGGTCACCTCGCGCCGGATCCGCTCCGAGACCGGCGACGGCTCCGTCCACCTCCAACTGGGCGCCGTACCGGAGCGGGTGGAGTCCCGGAGCGGCGACGGGTCCGTGACCATCGACGTCCCCGAGGCGACGTACAAGGTGACGACCGAGACCGGTGACGGCGGTGTGGACGTGTCCGTGCCCCGCGCCGACTCCAGCACCCATGTCATCACCGCCCGCACCGGCGACGGCAAAGTCACGGTCCGTACCGCGAACTAACGGGCCCGTGTGTTCGTCCTTAACCGGTGGGAGAATGACACCGGGCAAGGACGGATCACAGCACGGGAGAGGGATGTGACGGCGACACCAGCGCAGCCGTACTCGCCGTCGAAGCCGCGCGCGCGTGAGGTGCTGCGCGACGCGCTCACCCTGACCGCCCTGCCCCTGTTCGCCGCGCTCGCGCTGCCGGCCGCGTTCGCGGGCGGCGGCACCCGGCGCTGGTTCGGGGGCCGCTCGGAGAGCCAGCGGGCCGAGGCGCAGGCCGCGAAGGACGCCGCCGCGGCCGCGTTCTACGAGCTGGACACCGCCCAGCGTGATCTGCGGATCTCGATCGAGACGATCATCGCGGTCGACGACTCCCCCGCCGCCCGGCGCGCCGTCGCCGACTTCGAGGCGCTCGGCAGGCGGATCGACGAGGCCAGCCGCCACTACATCGAGGCCGTCGACGCGCACGACCTCGACCGGGACGACCTGGAGGCCTCGGTCGCCGTCCGCGCGCGGACCGAGCTCACCAAGGCCAAGGACGACCTCGCGAACGTCAAGCGGGACCTGGACCGCTTCGGCGACGGCCTCGGCCCGCTGCTCGGCAAGGCCGAGACGCAGCTGGCCCGGCTCGCCCCCGCCGTCGAGCGCGCCCGGCAGGGCCTGCTGGCCGCCTCCAACGCCCTGGACGCGGTACGGGAGTCGGGGCTGAAGGCGGACGACCTCGCCGCCCGGCTGGCCGCTCTCGGCCCCGAGCTGACCAAGCTGAACCAGGGCGCCGGGCAGCACGGCGTCCCGCAGACCCTGGAGCGTGCCGAGCGGGTCGCGCGCGAGGCCGAGGCGGTCCGGGTCGAGTCCGAGCGGCTGCCGGAGAAGGCCGCCGAGATCGACCACCGGCTGGTCTCCCTGCGCACCCGCGCCCAGGCCCTGACCACCCGCGCCGGGCAGGTCGACCCGGTCCTCAGCGAGCTGCGCCGCCGCTTCACCGTCGCCTGCTGGCAGGACCTCCAGCAGGTCCCCGACCAGGCGACGGAGAACGTCCGCCAGGCCGAGCGCAAGCTCGCGGACGCCCGCGCCGCGCGCGACGAGCAGCGCTGGCCGGACGCCACCGCCCTGCTGTCGACCGTGCGGGCCCTGCTGAACTCCACCGACGAGTCCGTCTCGGCCGCCGGTGACCGGCTGCGGCGCCTGAACGCCGTGCAGAAGGACCCCCAGCAGGAGATCGACCGGACCCGGTTCGCCATCCGGGACGCCCAGCGGCTCGCGATGACCGGCCGGACCACCCCCGACCCGCGCCACGCGCGCCCGCTGGACGACTCGGTGGCCCGGCTGGAGCGGGCCATCGGCACCCTGGAGGGCCGCCACCCCGACTACTGGCACTTCCTCACCGAGACGGAGGCGGTGCGGCAGACGGTGGCGCGGGTGGTCTCGCAGATCCGCGAGGAGCGCGGCGCCGGCCACTGAGGCGCGGTTAACCTGTGCTCATGCCTCGCTACGAGTACCGCTGCCGCACCTGCGGCGACACCTTCGAACTGAGCCGTCCGATGGCGGAGTCGTCCGCCCCCGCGGACTGCCCGGCCGGCCATGACGACACGGTGAAGCTGCTGTCGACGGTGGCCGTCGGCGGCTCGGCCTCCGCACCGGCCCAGGCGCCGCGTTCAGGCGGCGGCGGTTGCTGCGGCGGAGGCTGCTGCGGCTGACGGCCCCCGTGGGCGGCGGCTTCAGGAAACCTTCAGCTGCGGTTTCCTACCGTGGACGGCATGACAGCCGCACCGCAGTGGATCAACGGACTCATGGACACGCTCGGCGCGCCCGGCGCCGGGCTGGCCATCGCCCTGGAGAACCTCTTCCCCCCGCTGCCGAGCGAGGTCATCCTGCCGCTCGCCGGGTTCGCGGCCAGCACCGGCCAGATGAACCTCCTGGCCGCCCTGCTGTGGACGACCGCCGGCTCGGTGGTCGGCGCGCTCGCCCTGTACGGCGTCGGCGCGCTGCTCGGCCGGGACCGCACGGTCGCGATCGCGGCCCGGCTGCCGCTGGTGAAGGTCTCCGACATCGAGAAGACCGAGGCGTGGTTCCTGCGGCACGGCACCAAGGCGGTCTTCTTCGGCCGCATGATCCCCATCTTCCGCAGCCTGATCTCGGTCCCGGCCGGCGTGGAGCGCATGCCGCTGCCCGTCTTCCTCGGCCTGACCACGCTGGGCAGCGCGCTGTGGAACACCGCGTTCGTGATGGCGGGCTATCTGCTGGGCGACAACTGGACCCAGGTCACGGACATCGTGTCCGCGTACTCGAAGGTCGTGCTGGCGGGGGCCGCGCTGGCGGTGGTGGCGTTCGTCGTCGTACGGCTGGTGCGGCGACCGGGGTCCGGCCGCCGCCGCAGGCGGGCGCGGGACGCGCGCGTCAACTCGTAGGGGCCGCCGGTGCCCCGCGGGTGGCGCGCAGGAACTCCCGCAGGATCCGCTCCCCCGCCAGCACACCCCGCTCCGGCAGCGCGCTGACGTTCGGGGCGGTGAAACCCTCGTCCGCGAGTTCGCCGTGCCCCGGGCGCCAGCCCCGGTCCGCGGCGAGCAGCAGGTCGGCGTCGAGCAGGGAGTCCCCGGCCGCCAGCGTCAGGTCCGCGCCGGCGCGGCGGGCGACCTCGTGCAGCGCGGCGCTCTTGGTCAGGGGCTTGGGGACGGCGTAGATCTTGCGACCCTGGAGCGAGACCGTCCAGCCGCGGTTCTCCGCCCACACGGCGAGCTCCTTCACCCAGTCCTCGGGCAGCAGTTCACGCTCGACGACGAGGTAGGCGAAGAGGTCCTCGGCGACCCGGTGCTTGCGCACCCACACCGGGTCGGCCGTCCGCAGCAGATGCTCTTGCACCTCGCTCAGCGGCGCGCACTCGTCGGCGAGCCGGGCCTGCACGCGGGTGTGCCAGTCGGCGTCCGTCACCCCGTCCACCAGGATGTGCCCGCCGTTGGCGCAGATCGCGTACGTGGGCGGGGGGCCGGGGAGGTTGATGCGCTGGTACTGCTTGCGGGTCCGGGTGGTCGTGGGCACGAACACCGCCGCGTCGCCGAGGTCGGCCAGCAGTGCGGCGGCCGTCTCGGTCATGTAGGACAGCGGCCTGCTCTCGTGCACCTCGACGCAGAGCAGCCGGGGCGCCCGCGCGTCCGGCATGGTCAGCGCGAGGGCCGCGGAGGAGTAGATCAGCGTACGGTCGAGGTCGCTCGCCACCAGCACCGGCATCAGAGGGCCACCGCCCGGCCGTCGGCACCGGTCGCGCCCCGCGTGTACTTGGGGTGGATCAACCCCACGCAGGTGTACGGGAGTTCACCGACCTCCTCCACCGGGACACCTCGCTGCTCGGCCAACAGGCGTACGTGGTCCAGGTCGGCGCCCGCGCCGGCCCGCGCGAGGATCTTCCAGGGCACGCGGCGCAGCAGCACCCGGGTGGTCTCACCGACGCCCGGCTTGACGAGGTTGACGTCGTGGATGCCGTACTCCTCGCTGATCCGCTCGACGGCCGCCCAGCCTTCCCAGGTGGGGCTGCGGTCGCTGGAGAGCAGCTCCTTGACCTGTGCGTCCACCGCCTCCACGACCTCCGGGAAGACGGCGCCGACGGCGTCGAGGAAGGCCACGGAGACGTCGGCGCCCGCGAGTTCGCGGTAGAACTTCGCGCCGTGGAAGTCGTTCGGGCCGACCAGGTCCGCGCGCAGGACCGTGCGGGAGATCAGGCCGGAGACCGTGGAGTTGAGGCAGGCGGAGGGGATGAGGAAGTCCTCGCGGGTGCCGTACGTCCGCACGCACGAGCCCGGGTCGGCGAGCACCGCGATCTCCGGGTCGAAGCCGGTGATGCCGTCGGAGGCCTCGAACTCCTCGATGGCCTCCGCGAGTTCACGGGTGATCGCGCCCTTGCCGGTCCAGCCGTCGACGAAGACGACGTCGGCCGGGTCGTGGTGGGCGGCCAGCCAGCGCAGCGCGTTGGCGTCGATACCGCGGCCGCGGACGATCGACACGGCGTAGTGCGGCAGTTCGAGGCCGTGCCGGAACTGGGCCCAGCGGCGCATCAGGACGCCGATCGGGGTGCCGGCGCGGGCGAGGGAGACCAGGACCGGGCGCGGTGAGCGCTCGGCGAGCACGAGCTCGGTCACGGCGCCGACCGCCTGCGCGAGCCGGGGGGCCGCCTCGTCCAGCGCCGTGTGGAAGAGCCGCTGGTACTGCTCGCTCGGCTGGTACTCCACCGGCAGCGACTCCGCGTAGTGCGCGCCGCCGCTCTGGATGGCCTCCTCGCGCTCCTCGGTCGGCGCCTCCAGCGTCACGTCCGAGAGGTCCTGGAGCAGCCAGCCGACCTCTTCCGGCGGGTACGAGGAGAAGGCGGGGCCGCGGAGGGGCTCGGGCAGCATCGGGGGCCTTTCGGGCACGTACAGCGGCTCGGGGACGTAACTGGGGACGACCGCGAGGACGACATGCGGGGTGTGGGCGGCGAGCTGGGCGAGCAGGCCGTCGGGGGCGTGCAGTTCCGGGGTGTCGGCGGTGGAGTCGACGACGGCGACGACGGCGTCGAAGCCGGCTCCGGCCACGTTGTAGGCGTAGCGCTCGCCCGGGCCGTCGGCGGGGTTGTCGTGGGCCGGGAAGGCGAGGCGGGTGCGGATGGCGTACCCGGGGTCGTCGACGGCGAGGACGGGTGAGCGGGTGGTCGTGGAGTAGGTGACCTGGACCCCTTCGGCGGCCTGCTCCAGCTCGTGGGCGAGCCGGAGCGGGGCGTACATCAGCTCTTCGAAGCCGAGGACGTGGACGCGGTGGGCGTTCGCCGGGAGTGCCTTGGCCAGGCGTGCGGCCATGGCGGGGAGGGCGGTTTCCAGGCGTATTCGGTGCGCGGGGGTGAAGCCGTGGCGGCCGCCGTCGGGGAGGCCGTGGGGCCAGTGGAGGTCGATGCGCTGGTGTGTCGGGTGCGGGCCGGTGGGGGTTGATCGCGCCCGCGCGGCGGTGGCCGCAGACGCGACACAGCCCCGCGCCCCCGGGTCAGTCACCTCGTGGCGCGCTACAAGGGCCTGTCCCTTTTCCAGGACACCCTCCGGCAGGATCACCGTCCCCGACGCCGCCGTCACCAGGTCCACCCGCGCGTCGATCTCCCGGGCGAAGGCCTCCAGGCGGCCCGCGTCGGCCTGCGAGCGCATGTCGACCAGGGCCACGACGACGTACCGGTTCCTCGGGTAGCGGTCGTGGAGGTCCCTGATGGTGTTCAGGATCGTGTTGCCGGTGGAGAACTCGTCGTCGACCAGGACCAGCGGGCCGTCGCCGACCAGCAGGGCCGGGTCCTCCGGGAGGAGCAGGTGGGAGGTGGCGTGGGAGTGGGACTCCTCGAAGCCGCCCGCCGGGGCCACGCCGGGGACCGGGCGACGGGTGGAGTGGAGGTAGGGGGCGAGGCCGATGCCGTCGGCGACGCAGTGGCCGAGGCCGGTCGCGGTCTCCGCGTAGCCGAGGACCACCGCCCGCTCGGCCTCCCGCGCGCCCAGCAGCTCACGGACCCGCAGGCCGAGGGCGAAGCCGGAGCCGTGGACCACGGACGGTGACTGCGGGACGTGCTTGCCGAGCACGTTGGAGACCAGCAGATGGGCCCGCTTGGGGTTGCGGCGCAGGGCGAGGCCCAGCAGGCCGGTCAGCTGGTCGTCGCCCAGGAGCTCGACCCCGAGCCGCTCGGCGACCCAGGTCCCGGACCACGTCGTGTCCGGCACCTCGTTGTTCACTGCGTTGTTCATGCGTCCCTCGGGTCGGCCCGGCTCAGTCCGGGATTCCGGCGGCCAGCAGTTCCACGAAGCCGATGTCCTCGTTGGCCACCCCGAACGCCTCGGCGCGGAGCAACGTGCGCTCGGCCCAGGCTCGGTGCGGCTTCACCTCGTTCATCTTGTTCGTGTACTGCGAGCGCAGCACTCCCCCGCCGCCGCGCTCCGGGCGCAGGATGTCCGCCGCGTCACTGAACTCTTCGTGACTGACCACGGACAGTGCGTGCACGGGCAGCACGTGCGAGGGGTGAATACAAGTCTTACCCATCAGACCGTTGGCCTGGTCGAGGGCGATCTCCCGGAGCAGCCCGTCCATGGCGTGCTCTATGAGCGCCTCGCGCAGTTCCTCGGCCTGGCCGTCCAGGAAGGGGCTGCGGCGCAGCTGCGGCTTGAACATGCGCTCCTGGACCCGGAAGTACTCCCAGACCGGCCCGGTGACCGTGAAGCCGGTGCCGTCGGCGCGGCCCAGCATGTTCACCACGTCGGCGATCACGGAGGCGACGATCTGGACGTCCCAGGCGGTCATGTCGGGGGCCCGGCGCAGGCCGTAGGAGGAGCAGAAGTCGGTCACGCCGAGGCGGAGCGCGAGGACCCGGTCCCGGTACTTCTCGACCGCGCGGGCGATGCCCTCCAGGGTCTCCACCCGGGACTCGCGGTACATCAGCTCCGGCGACTCCAGGACCGGCATGGCGAACAGCCGGTGCCCGCTCGCCACCTCGGCGCCGGACAGCGCCTCCAGGAAGGGGATGCCGCGCTCCTCGGTGAACTTCGGGAGCACGAACCCGGACAGCAGCCGGGCGGCGGGCCCGAGCCGCTCGACGAGGTCGGGGATCTGTCCGGGGTAGCGGACCCGGATGAAGAGCAGCGGCAGATCCGCCGACGCGCGCTGGGCCAGCTCCGTGAACTGCCGGACGAGGTTCTCCTCGGCCTCCACGACGTCCTCGTCGCCGATCGAGTCCTCCAGGCACAGCACCATCGAGACCACGCCACGCCCGACCTGTTTCAGGATGTCGTCGGCGAGCCGCGGCCGGGTGGCCGGGCTGTACAGGGTGGCGCCCAGGGCCGCGGAGAGCAGCCGGGCCGGGGAGTCGGCGGTGAACTCGCACGGCTCCTGGTGGAACAGGCGCTGACGCACCTCAGGGGCAATGTGCCCAAAATGACGCATATGACTCCCCCGTGGTGACTGGGCATTCTGTGAACGATTCACAGGTGGCCGGTAATAGTACGTACAAACCCATGTCAGGGGTTCCCATCGGGCATGAATTCCAGGTAACGCGGCCGAGCACAGGCGGGGCGGATCCGACCCGCGGAACCCGCACCCCCGCGTTGTCGTGACCAGGACCGAGAAGGCAGGATGACCGCATGACGCACGCCATGCTGAAGGGGTCGAACGTCCCGCTCGAAGTCACCACGGTGCGCGCCGTGGTGCGCTGGACGCCCGGGCAGGAGGTCCCGGATGTCGACGCCTCCGCGCTGCTCCTCGGCCCCGACGGTCGCGTGCGCTCCGACGAGGACTTCGTCTTCTACAACCAGCCCCGGCACCCCTCCGGGACGGTACGGCTGCTCGGCAAGAAGCGGGTGGCCGAGGGCCTCACCGACACGATCCAGACAGACCTCTCCGGTGTCGAGTCCGCCGTCGGACAGATTCTCCTGGTCGCGTCGGCGGAGGGCGTCACCTTCGACCGTGTACCCGCCCTGCGCATACTGCTGTACGACGGCAAGGCTCCCGACGGGGAGCCGCTGGCCTACTTCGACATCAAGCCGCAGACCGGCCAGGAGACCGCGCTGATCTGCGGGGAGCTGTACCGCCGCGGCGAGGGCTGGAAGTTCCGCGCCCTGGGCGAGGGCTACTCGAACGGTCTGGAGGGCCTGGCCGGGGACTACGGCATCTCGGTGGACGAGTCGGACGCCTCCCAGGAGCCGGCGCCGGCCCCCGAGTCCTCCCAGCCGCTGCCGCCCGAGCAGCCGACGACAGCGGTCCCGTCCCAGCCGTCCTACGGCTACCCCCAGGCGCCGCAGGCGCCGCCGCCGACCCAGTCGGCCTACGGCTACCCGCAGTCGGCCGACCCCTCCGCGTACGGCTATCCGCAGGCCCCGGTCCCGGCGACCGCGGGGGCCCCGTCGGGATACGGCTACCCGCAGTCGGCGCCCGCCGCGGCGCCGGACCCGGACTTCCGGCTGCCGCCTCAGGGCCCTCAGTTCATCCGGCCGTAGGGGCGCCGGGACGCGGGGGCCGTCACCGGCCCGCCTTGGTCTTGTAGCCCCGCCCCCACTGGAGCCCCCACCCGTACAGCCGGTCGAGTTCGGCCTGGAACCCGTAGACGAACTTCACCTCGCGCCGGACGAGGATCTCGCCCTTGACGTTCTCGATCATCACCACGGCGCAGGACCGGGCCTGGGGATGGCGTTCGTCGAGGCCTATCTCGATCCGGGGGCCGTTGCTCGGGTACAGGGTCACGATCGCGTGCGTCCGGTCGAACGCCGGGGTCTGGTCGTATATGTAGACGAACACCAGGATCCGCTTGATGGCGTCCTTGTGGTCGAGGTTGACGTAGATCGTCTCGCCCGACGCCGACCCGAACCGGTCGTCCCCGCTCAGCTTGACGTACGGCGCCGCGTTGACGTCGCCGAAGAACCCGCCGAGCGGCTGCACCACGCCCTTGGTGCCGTCGGCCAGCTCGTACAGGCACCCCAGGTCGAGGTCGACGTTGACCATGCTCTGGCTGTGTCCCATGACCTCCGGCGGCTTGAGCGCCCGGAAGGGGTGCCGGAACAGGCTCTCGCGCTGGGAGCCGCCGATGTCGGAGGTCCGCATCCGCCAGGCCAGGTTGATGCGGAGATGCCCGGTCTCCGCGCCCTGCTTGCTCAGGGAGACCCGGTCGTGCCGTTTGGTCAGCTCGATGGCGTTGGTCGCCGCGTTGCCCGAGTCGAAGTCGGCCTCGCGGCCGCCCCGGAGCCCGTCGAAGAAGCCCATGTTCCCGCCCCCACGTTTCACGTCACAGACCGACGGGGCGGCGTCGAGGAGTCGACGCCGCCCCGCTCAGAGCGTTCCTCACCCGGAGGGCTGTCACACCCGGCCGGGGGTTCGGGTGCTAGACGGAGATCTCAGTCTTCGGGTCCGAGCCCTCGGCTTTTCCCTCGGCGGCCGCGAGTGCCTTGTTGCGGCGCACCGAGGACCAGAAGGACCAGGCGATCAGGACGACACCGACGAGACCGGTGATGACCTCGTGGATCTGGTACTGGATGGTGACCATGAGGATGACGGCCAGCGCACCGATCGCGTAGTGGGCGCCGTGCTCCAGGTAGACGTAGTCGTCGAGGGTGCCCTGGCGGACCAGGTACACGGTCAGCGAACGGACGTACATGGCGCCGATGCCCAGGCCCAGCGCCATCAGCACGATGTCGTTGGTGACGGCGAAGGCGCCGATCACACCGTCGAAGGAGAAGGACGCGTCCAGGACCTCGAGGTAGAGGAACATGAAGAACGCCGCCTTGCCGGCGAGGGCGACCGCCGAGCGCGGCTTGCCGCTGCGCGCGGCCTCTTCCTCCTCCTCGTGCTCGCGTTCCTCCTCCTCTTCGAGCTTGTCCTCGAAGTAGCCGGAGAGACCACCGACGATCATGTAGGTGATCAGACCCGCGATACCGGAGAGAAGAACCGTCTCCGCCTTGTCGACGTGCGCGCCGCCGTGCTGGTGGGCGTGGGTCGCGAAGGTCATCGCGGTGGCGAGCAGGACGACGAGCGCGATGCAGACCGACAGCATGTCGACCTTGCCGAGCTTGGCGAGCGGGCGCTCCAGCCACGCGAGCCACTTGATGTCCCGGTCCTCGAAGATGAAGTCCAGGAAGATCATCAGCAGGAACATGCCACCGAACGCGGCGATCGCCGGGTGGGCGTCGGTGACGAGTTCCTGGTAGTGATCCTTGTCGTTCAGCGCGAGGTCGACCGCGTCGATCGGGCCGATCTTGGCGCTGATGGCGACGATCACGACCGGGAACACCAGTCGCATGCCGAACACGGCGATGAGGACACCGACGGTGAGGAAGATCTTCTGCCAGAAGGCATTCATCTTCTTCAGGATTCCGGCGTTGACGACCGCGTTGTCGAAGGACAGCGAGATCTCGAGGATGGACAGGATCGCCACGATGCCGAACCCGGTCCACCCCCCGTAGAAGACCGCCGCTACGAGGCCGAGCGCGGTGACCGCGAACGACCAGCCGAAGGTTTTCAGAACCACTGGCTACCCAATCCTGTCTGGGGGCACCTCCCAGACGTAGTCTGGGGGAGGGTCTCCCCCGCTGCCCTACTCGGCTTTTTACCGAACTTTGAAGCGGAGTCTAGTCCGCCCCCCTCCGCACCCCACCCGGCCCCGGCTTTTGCTCATATCGCGTTACGAGACGTTGACCCCGAAGTCCAGGGCGATGCCCCGCAGCCCTGACGCGTACCCCTGTCCGACGGCACGGAACTTCCACTCGCCCTGGTACCGGTAGACCTCGCCGAAGATCATGGCGGTCTCGGTGGAGGCGTCCTCGCTGAGGTCGTAGCGGGCCAGCTCCTGGCCGTCGGCCTGGTTCACCACGCGGATGAAGGCGTTGCTGACCTGTCCGAAGGTCTGGCCGCGGTTGTCCGCGTCATGGATCGAGACCGGGAAGACGATCTTGTCGCAGTGGGCCGGCACCTTGGAGAGGTCGATCAGGATCGACTCGTCGTCGCCCTCGCCCTCACCGGTGAGGTTGTCGCCGGTGTGCTCCACCGAGCCGTCCGGGCTCTTGAGCTGGTTGTAGAAGACGAACCACTCGTCGCCCAGGACCCGTCCGCTGTCGCAGACCAGTGCGCTGGCGTCGAGGTCGAACGGGGCTCCGGTGGTGGAGCGCGCGTCCCAGCCGAGCCCGACCATCACCTGCGTGAGATTCGGCGCGGCCTTGGACAGGGAGACGTTGCCCCCCTTGGCGAGCGTGACGCCCATGATGCTGGTCCCTCCCCGTAGTACTGCTGTCTCTGGTGGTCCTGCGCGTCCGGCGCCGCACGCGAACCGTGCGGCGCCGGACGGGGTGGCTCACGTCTGAAGGACGTCTCAGACGTTCACGCCGAAGTCCTGCGCGATGCCGCGCAGGCCCGAGGCGTAGCCCTGGCCGATGGCGCGGAACTTCCACTCCGCGCCGTGCCGGTACAGCTCGCCGAAGACCATCGCGGTCTCGGTGGACGCGTCCTCGGAGAGGTCGTAGCGCGCGATCTCCGCCTCGCCGGCCTGGTTCACGACGCGGATGAACGCGTTGCGGACCTGGCCGAACGACTGCTGGCGGTTCTCGGCGTCGTAGATCGAGACCGGGAAGACGATCTTCTCGATCTCGGCCGGGACGCCCGCGAGGTTGACCTTGATCTGCTCGTCGTCGCCCTCGCCCTCACCGGTGATGTTGTCGCCGGTGTGCTCGACCGAGCCGTCGGGGCTCTTGAGGTTGTTGAAGAAGACGAAGTTCGCGTCGCTGCTCACCTTGCCCGAGGCGTCCAGCAGCAGTGCGCTGGCGTCCAGGTCGAAGTCGGTGCCGGTGGTGGTGCGGACGTCCCACCCCAGACCGACGATGACCGCGGTCAGGCCCGGGGCCTCCTTGGTCAGCGATACGTTGCCGCCCTTGCTGAGGCTGACTCCCACGAGTCCTCCATTGGTGTCCAGGGGCGGGGAGCCCCGCCATGCGTGTGATACCGGATCAACGTGTCGATCCTAGTGACGGGTTCCCGTGGCCCGCAGGCCTTGGAACCGAAGAATCACCGGGTGTCCCGACTCAGAGGCTGTCGAGAGCCTTGACGTACTCGTTCAGGTCACGCGCGTCGGGCAGCGCGTTGACGACGGTCCAGCGCACCACGCCCTCCTTGTCGATGACGAAGGTGCCGCGCACCGCGCAGCCCTTGTCCTCGGCGAAGACGCCGTAGGCGCGGGAGACCTCGCCGTGCGGCCAGAAGTCGCTCAGCAGGGGGTACTCGAGGCCCTCCTGCTCGGCGAAGACGCGCAGGGTGTGGATGGAGTCGTTGGAGACGGCGAGCAGCTGGGTGTCGCGGTCGGAGAACTGCGGCAGGTGGTCGCGCAGCTCGCAGAGCTCGCCGGTGCACACGCCGGTGAAGGCGAAGGGGTAGAAGAGCAGGACGACGTTCTTGTCCCCCCGGAAGTCCGACAGCCTGACGGTCCTGCCGTGGTTGTCCTTGAGCTCGAAGTCGGGGGCCTTTTCGCCGACCTGGATCGCCATCGTCGTGAATCCCTCTCGGGTGGGGCTGTTCGGGTGAGAACACCCTACGCAGCGCTCACGACAGACTGATGGACGGGCCGGGTGAACCCGGCCCGTCCTTTGCTCGGCGGAGGTCTGGCGCTTGGGCGCGGAGGTTAGCGCTTGGGCTTGGCCGCCTTCGGCGTCACGAGCCTGCTGCCGCTCCAGTCCTTGCCGACGCTGACGCTCTTGGAGGCGGAGAGTCCCGCCGTCGTCGCGGCTTCGGAGATGTCGCTGGGCTCGACGTAGCCGTCGCGGCCGGTCTTCGGCGTCAACAACAGGATCGAGCCGCCCTCCTCGATGTACGTGGTGGCGTCCACCAGTACGTCGGTGAGGTCGCCGTCGTCATCGCGGAACCACAGCACGACGGCGTCGGCGACGTCGTCGTACTCCTCGTCCATCAGCTCGCTGCCGATGACTTCCTCAATGGCCTCGCGGAGCTCCTGGTCGACGTCGTCGTCGTAGCCGATCTCCTGGACCACCTGCTCGGGCTGGAACCCCAGCCTTGCGGCAGGGTTCGTCCGCTCCTCCGCGTGGTCCGCGGTCGCGCTCACGGGTTGCCTCCTGATCATGTTTTGGGAATAACTCAGCCACGCGCGTGCGCGAAGCATTGGCCGTAGTCCACACGGGCGGGACGGATCGCGCAAGTACCCGGCCGTTCAGACCGCCGAAACGGTGACGTTCCTGGCCGTGTCACCGCAACTCCAGGCACGCGATTGCGGCCATAAGTGACCTACACCACACCTTTGTGCCCGCTTTGCGGCTTTCGGAACCCGAGTGGGACCGGAGGAGCCCACAAAGAGTCTTGGTTACCAATCGGTAGAGATGACGTTTGCTTTTCCGAGGTACACGATGGGGAGCGGTGCAGGCATCCCGCATACCCATGGAAAACAGCCCTCTGACAGCGAAGGAACAGCGTGGCTTCCGGATCCGATCGCAATCCGATCATCATTGGCGGCCTTCCGAGTCAGGTTCCTGACTTCGATCCCGAGGAAACCCAGGAGTGGCTCGACTCGCTCGACGCCGCCGTCGACGAGCGGGGCCGCGAGCGGGCCCGTTACCTCATGCTGCGGCTGATCGAGCGGGCCCGCGAGAAGCGTGTCGCCGTGCCCGAGATGCGCAGCACGGACTACGTCAACACCATCGCCACCAAGGACGAGCCGTTCTTCCCCGGCAACGAGGAGATCGAGCGCAGGATCCTCAACGCCACCCGCTGGAACGCCGCCGTCATGGTGTCCCGGGCGCAGCGCCCCGGCATCGGCGTCGGCGGCCACATCGCCACCTTCGCCTCCTCGGCCTCGCTGTACGACGTGGGCTTCAACCACTTCTTCCGCGGCAAGGACGAGGGCGACGGCGGCGACCAGGTCTTCTTCCAGGGGCACGCCTCCCCTGGCATCTACGCGCGCGCGTACCTGCTGGACCGGCTCAGCGAGCAGAACCTCGACGCGTTCCGCCAGGAGAAGTCGAAGGCGCCGCACGGCCTGTCGAGCTACCCGCACCCGCGTCTGATGCCGGACTTCTGGGAGTTCCCGACCGTGTCGATGGGCCTCGGTCCGATCGGCGCGATCTACCAGGCGCGGATGAACCGGTACATGCACGCGCGCGGGATCGCCGACACCTCCACGTCGCACGTGTGGGCCTTCCTCGGCGACGGCGAGATGGACGAGCCCGAGTCGCTCGGCCAGCTGACCATCGCCGCCCGCGAGGGCCTGGACAACCTGACCTTCGTCGTCAACTGCAACCTCCAGCGCCTCGACGGCCCCGTGCGCGGCAACGGCAAGGTCATCCAGGAGCTGGAGTCGGTCTTCCGCGGCGCCGGCTGGAACGTGGTCAAGCTGGTCTGGGACCGCTCCTGGGACCCGCTGCTGGCGCAGGACCGCGACGGCGTGCTGGTGAACCGGATGAACACCACGCCGGACGGCCAGTTCCAGACGTACGCCACCGAGACCGGCGCGTACATCCGCGACCACTTCTTCGGTGACGACCAGCGGCTGCGCGCGATGGTCGAGAACATGACCGACGACCAGATCCTGCACCTGGGCCGTGGCGGTCACGACCACAAGAAGATCTTCGCGGCGTTCTCGGCGGCCAAGGCGCACCGGGGCCAGCCGACGGTGATCCTCGCCAAGACCGTCAAGGGCTGGACGCTGGGTCCCAACTTCGAGGGCCGCAACGCCACGCACCAGATGAAGAAGCTGACGGTCGACGACCTCAAGGGGTTCCGCGACCGGCTGCACATCCCGATCACCGACCAGGAGCTGGAGTCCGGCGCGCCGCCGTACTACCACCCGGGCCGGGACTCGGAGGAGATCCAGTACATGCACGACCGCCGCAGCGCGCTCGGCGGGTACGTCCCCACGCGCGTGGTGCGCGCCAAGCCGCTCGCGCTGCCGGACGACAAGACGTACGCGACCGTGAAGAAGGGCTCGGGCCAGCAGTCGATCGCGACGACCATGGCCTTTGTCCGGCTCCTCAAGGACCTCATGCGGGACAAGGAGATCGGCAAGCGGTTCGTGCTGATCGCGCCGGACGAGTACCGCACGTTCGGCATGGACTCCTTCTTCCCGAGTGCGAAGATCTACAACCCGCTCGGCCAGCAGTACGAGGCCGTGGACCGCGATCTGCTGCTCGCGTACAAGGAGTCGCCGACCGGTCAGATGCTGCACGACGGCATCTCGGAGGCGGGGTGCACGGCCTCCCTGATCGCGGCGGGCTCGGCGTACGCCACCCACGGCGAGCCGCTCATCCCGGTCTACGTCTTCTACTCGATGTTCGGTTTCCAGCGCACCGGTGACCAGTTCTGGCAGATGGCCGACCAGCTGGCGCGCGGTTTCGTCCTGGGTGCGACCGCCGGGCGTACGACGCTGACCGGCGAGGGGCTCCAGCACGCCGACGGCCACTCGCAGCTGCTGGCCTCGACCAACCCGGGCTGCGTCGCCTACGACCCGGCCTACGGCTTCGAGATCGCGCACATCGTCAAGGACGGTCTGCGCCGGATGTACGGCCCGGACAGCGAGGACGTCTTCTACTACCTCACCGTCTACAACGAGCCGATCCAGCACCCGGCCGAGCCCGAGAACGTGGACGTCGAAGGCATCCTGAAGGGCATCCACCGCTTCTCCGAGGGCACCTCCGGCTCGATCCCGGCGCAGATCATCGCCTCGGGTGTCGCGGTGCCGTGGGCCGTCGAGGCGCAGCGGATCCTCGCCGAGGAGTGGAACGTCAGGGCGGACATCTGGTCGGCCACCTCCTGGAACGAGCTGCGCCGCGACGCGGTCGAGGTCGAGCGGCACAACCTGCTGCACCCGGAGGAGGAGCAGCGGGTGCCGTACGTGACGCGGAAGCTGTCGGGTGCGCAGGGTCCGTTCGTCGCGGTGTCCGACTGGATGCGGGCGGTGCCGGACCAGATCGCGCGCTGGGTGCCGGGCACCTACCAGTCGCTGGGCGCCGACGGGTTCGGCTTCGCCGACACCCGGGGCGCGGCCCGCCGCTTCTTCCACATCGACGCGCAGTCGATCGTGCTGGGCGTGCTGACCGAGCTGGCCAGGGAGGGCAAGATCGACCGGTCGGCGCTGAAGCAGGCCATCGACCGGTACCAGCTGCTCGACGTGTCGGCGGCCGACCCGGGTGCCGCTGGCGGCGACGCGTAGGGACCGCGGTGACGTGAAGGGTGGTGGGGCACATGTCCCCACCACCCTTACCGCTTCTTTACGATGCGGTCATGAAGGAACAATCGGCGCAGGTCCGTTGGGAACACCTCACCCAGCGGCCCCTGATGGCGTTCGCTGTGCTGTTCGCCGTCGCCTATGCCGTGCCGATCGTGGACGAGACGGCCGGCCGGTCGCTCACCACCGTGTGCACGGCGGTCGAGTGGACGGTGTGGGGTGCGTTCGCCGTCGACTACGTCGTACGGCTGTCGCTCGCGCACGACCGGCGGACGTTCGTGCGCAGAAACTGGCTGGACCTGTGCGCGGTGCTGCTGCCGCTGCTCCAGCCGCTCAGGCTGCTGCGGGTCGTCGCCACGCTGCTGCTGGTGCAGCGGCGCGCCCGGATGGCCTCGCAGATCCAGCTGACCACGTATGTCGCGGGGGCCGTGGTCGGGCTGCTGATGTTCGGCTCGCTGGCGGTGCTGTCGGCCGAGCGGGGCTCACCGAACGGGAACATCCGGACGTTGGGTGACGCGGTGTGGTGGTCGTTCACCACGATGACGACCGTGGGGTACGGGGACCACGCGCCGACCACCGGACTGGGCCGGATCATCGCGGTGGGGCTGATGCTGTCCGGCATCGCGCTGCTCGGTGTCGTCACCGCGAACATCGCGGCGTGGTTCATCGCCCGGTTCGAGAAGGACGACGTGGAGGAGCGGCGGCAGACGGAGGCGATCGTCGCGCTGACCGAGGAGGTGAAGGCGCTGCGGGCCCAGGTCGCGGCGCTTCAGGAGCAGTCGGTCAGACACTGAGGTGGGCCCCCGGCCCATCCACCGGGGGCCCTCCCCTCACTCCCCCCGGCTCAGAAGACGCCGGTACCGGGGGACGCTCCGGCCAGCCAGATGACGGCCAGAAGCGTGTCGATGGCGCCCAGGACGACGGCGACCACAGGCGTCATTTGGCGGGAGCCGTTCCAGCTGCGGCCCATCGCGAGCCAGCCGGCGACGACCGCCACGGGTCCGAGGATGATCCCCAGGACGAAGAACCCGGCGATCGCGCAGATGACTCCGACAAGCCCCAGGGTCGCGCGATCCGGCCCGGTCCGTGACCACGTCCGGCCACGTGAGCGGGGGTGCCTGCGCGTGCTGTGTCCGAAGCCCGCCATCATCAACCACTCCCTCAACCCATAGGCAGTCTGGGCTCGATGTGGCGGGTAACCCCCGATACGGCCTTCAATCCTGCTGCACTTCCGCGGCCTCGCGGCGCGCCGCCCCCCTCCGGCAGCGCGCCGCAGCACCGGTCCGCCCTCCCCGGCATATGCCGTGCCGTGCGGAGGGCTTGACTAACTGTGACCTGCGGCGCGTACCCGGGGCGAGGAATCTTTAGCCGCTTCACCCTGATAGGCGAAGTCGCCTGAAATTCCGTCAGTTCGTTCCGCGGGCCTCCCGTCAGGGGTGACCCGCGGACATTCCTGCGGACCGGGGCCGCGAGGCGCTCCGCTGGCTAGAGGTGCGGCGAGAGGCCGCAGCTCGTCTGCCGTGCCGACGTGGCTCGTCTGCGGCGCCGACGTGGCTGGTCTGCGGCGCCGACGTGGCTGGTCGCGCAGTTCCCCGCGCCCCTTCAGGGCGCGACCGAACCGCGGCCGACTTCGCCGGACCCGCTCAGATGTGCCCCACTCCCGCGCCCGCCTCCGCGTTCGTGCCGCGCTTGGTGAGCAGGGCGACGAAGATGGCGACGGCCGCGACCGCGGCGGCGACCAGGGAGGCCAGGCTCATGCCGGAGATGAAGGTGTCGTGGGCGACGTCCGTGATCTTCGCGGCGACGGCCTGCGGGGTGCCCGGGGCGATGGGCGGCACACCGGCCTGGACGGCCTCGGCGGCCCGGGCCTCCTGAGCCGCGGTGAGCGGCGGCAGGCCGGCGTCCGTCCAGTTGCCGGCGAGGTCGCTGTCGACCTTGGAGGCCATCACGGCGCCCAGGACGGCGGTGCCGAGGCTGCCGCCGATCTGCATCGCGGCCTGCTGGAGACCGCCGGCGACACCGGAGAGCTCCAGGGGCGCGTTGCCGACGATGACCTCGGTGGCGCCGACCATGACCGGGGCGAGGCCGAGGCCCAGCAGGGCGAACCAGAGGGACATGACCGCGCTGCCGGTGTCCGTCTCCAGGGTCGACATGCCGTACATGGCGATCGCGGTGGCCGCCATGCCGCCGGCCAGCGGGATGCGCGGGCCCAGCTTGGTGATCATCACGCCCGCGAGCGGGGAGCCGACGATCATCATGCCGGTGAGCGGCAGGAGGTGCAGACCGGCGTCGATGGGGCTCATGCCGTGGACGTTCTGGAGGTAGAACGTCACGAAGAACAGGCCGCCCATGAAGGCGATGGCCATCAGGATCATCAGGACGACACCCGCGGACAGCGCGACCGAGCGGAACAGGCCCAGCGGGACCAGCGGCTCCTTCACCCGGGTCTCCCAGAAGGCGAAGAGCGTGAAGCCCAGGGCGGAGACGGCGATGAAGGTCCACGTCTGTCCGGCGCCCCAGCCCCAGGCCGGGGCCTTGATCAGGGCCCAGACCAGGCAGAACATGGCGCCCGACAGCAGGGCGATACCGAGGACGTCGAAGGAGCGCGGGGCGTTCTCGGCGCGGTGGTCCAGCAGGATCACGACGCCCAGGACCGCGGCGAGGATGCCGACCGGCACGTTGATGAAGAACACCGACTGCCAGCTGACGTGCTCGACGAGGACACCGCCGAGGATCGGGCCGCCCGCGGTGGAGGCGCCGATGACCATGCCCCAGATGCCGATGGCCATGTTGAGCTTCTCGGCCGGGAAGGTCGCGCGCAGCAGGCCGAGCGCGGCCGGCATCAGCAGGGCGCCGAACAGGCCCTGGAGGACACGGAAGGCGACGACGGCCGCGACGCTGTCGGACAGGCCGATCGCACCGGAGGCGGCCGCGAAGCCGACCACGCCGATCAGGAAGGTCTGGCGGTGGCCGAAGCGGTCGCCGAGCTTGCCCGCGGTGATCAGGCAGACCGCGAGGGCCAGGAAGTAGCCGTTGGTGATCCACTGCACATCGGCGAACGTGGCGCCGAGATCTTCCTTGATGGCCGGGTTGGCGATGGCGACGATGGTGCCGTCGAGGGCCACCATCATGACGCCTACGGCGACGGTGATGAGCGTGAACCAGGGGTGGCCGCGCAGCCCCGAGGCACGGGCTCCGTCCGACGGGGCGGCCGGCCTGCCGTCCCCCGGCCCCGTCTTGTCGAGCGTGGTCTGACTAGTCATACGGCGAGGCTAATGACAGCCACTGACAGTTGACAATCCAATTCATAAGTCGGTAACTGACATCCCATGGAAACCCTGCGCGAACGCAAGAAGCAGCGCACCCGCGAGGCGCTGATTCGAGCGGCCCTTGAGCTGTTCACCACCCGGGGGTACGAGGGGACGACCGTCGACGACATCGCCGAGGCGGTCGAGGTCTCGCAGCGCACCTTCTTCCGCTACTTCGCCAACAAGGAGGAGGCCGCCCTCGCCGCGGAGGCGATGACGGTGGAGCACTTCGTGGCGGCGGTGCGCGGCCGCCCGCCGCACGAGGGACCGCTGGAGGCGCTGCGGCAGGCGGTCCTGGAGGGCTGGGACACGCTCAACGACGTGATCGAGTCCGTCGTACCGGTGGAGCTGTATCTGCGGATGTACCGGGTGGTCGAGTCGACGCCGGTGCTGCTCGCGGCGCATCTGCGCCGGTCCATGGAGGTCGAGGAGACACTCGCGCGGGTGATCGCCGAGCGGGAGGGGCTCGACGTGGACGCCGATCCGCGGCCGCGGCTCGCGGTGGCGGTCTTCAGCGGGGTGATGCGGGTGACGGAGCGGCGGTGGAACATGGCCGCGGACTTCAGCCTGGACGCGATGCGGACGCTCACCGTCTCGCATCTCGAACAGGTGGGTCCGGCTCTGACGGAGAACTGGCGGACCGACTGAGGTCATCCCCCTGCCGATCGAAACGTGACCTCCGTCACTCGGTTGACGCGAGACCCTCTCGTTCTCCTAGTGTGTCCTTTCAGTGACTTCCTTCGACACCTCTCCCCAACTGAACGTCTGGCGCGGACTGCTCGCGCTGGCCGTGGTGTTCGTGATGCTGGCGACCACCGGCTGGACAGCCCTGCGCAACCAGCGGAACACGACCGCGCTCCAGAGCTCGATCAGCGCCTGGGAGCACGGCCGGATAGCCGGACACCGGCTGCCCGCCCCGGACGCCGCCCCCGCGAAGCTCTCCCGTTTCTTCGCCTCGCTCACCGCTCAGCAGCGCGGCACCCTCGCCCGCCGCTACCCCCTCGCGGTCGGCAACATGAACGGCGCCCCCGTCGAGCTGCGCTACCGGGCCAACCGCGTCGCCCTCGGCCAGGCCCGCAAGGTCGAGCTCAAGCGCATGCACGACCACCGGCTCTCGGCCGACGGGCAGCGCGCGGCCGGCCACCGGATGCACCGCTTCGAGTCGCTGATGAGCGCGCGCCGCAAGATCCTCGCCTTCGACCCGGAGGGCTCCGGGCGGGTCGCGGAGGTCTTCGGCGACCTGACGAGGGCGGAGCGGGTCTCGGTCGTCGTCCCCGGCGTCGACACCGACCTGCTCACCTTCCAGCGCACCTACCGCAAGTACTCGGCCCCGGTCGGCATGGCCAAGTCGCTGTACGCCGCGGAGAAGGCGGCGAGCCCCTCGACGCGTACGGCCGTGATCGCCTGGGCCGACTACACCTCGCCCGGCGGTCTCGGCCTCGACTCGGCGACCGCGATGCGCGCCCAGAACGGCGCCGTCCGGCTGGACGCGCTGGTGCGCGCGCTGCCCGGCGAGACGCCCGTCTCCCTGTTCTGCCACAGCTACGGCTCCGTGGTGTGCGGGGTCGCCGCGCACCGGCTGCCGGAGCGGGTGGCCGACATCGCGGTGGCCGGCAGCCCCGGCATGCGGGTCACCCACGCCGCCCAGCTGCACACCTCGGCCCAGGTGTGGGCGATGCGGGACGCCGACGACTGGATCCAGGACGTGCCGTACATGGAACTGGGCGGGCTGGGCCACGGAGCCGACCCGGTGTCCTCCGCGTTCGGGGCACGGGTGCTGTCGGCGGCGGACGCGAAGGGGCACAGCGGCTATTTCGAGCCGGGCACCGAGAGCCTCACGAACTTCGCCGAGATCGGCGTCGGCGCGTACCGCTCGGTGCACTGTGCGGAGACCGACGAGGCCTGCCAGGCCGGTTTGTCCGGCACCATGGCGGGCTGACGCGCGTAGCGGCCGCAAGAACCACGGTCTGCGCGGGGAGGCGACGGAGGAGCTCGTGCCACATACGATGAGCCGCATGGGTGACGTACTGGCCGGATTTCATGCTGCCTGGGAGTTCGAGTCCGACTCCGTGCTCATCCGTTACGAACGGGGGATTCGAACACCCAAGCTCTTCCAGTCCCTGGGAGAGCGGCGCGTCCCCTTCTCGGCGCTGGCCGGCGTGACGCTGACGCCCGGGAAGCGCGGCACCGTGGTGCTGCGCGCCGAGCCCCGCCCCGGCGCCGACCCGCTGATGGAGGCGGCCGCGGGACAGCTGAAGGAAGGGTGCGATCCGTACCGGCTGGTGCTGCCCGCCGAGCGGGAGGTGCTCGCCGAGTACTACGCCGACGAACTGCGCGGCCTGCTGAGCCCGGACGACGAGCCGGCCGAGCGCTTCCTGGTCCCGGCGCCCGAGGTGCCGCTGTCCTTCAAGGCTTACGACGGCAAGGCGTCCTTCGACGGCACGACCGTGCGCTTCCGGTGGTTCTGGACGGGCGCGTCCTCGGCGAAGTGGAAGGCCGGCGACCAGAGCTTCCCGGTCGCCGGCCTCGGCGGGGTGGAGTGGCGCTCCCCGGAGGTGTTCGAGGGGCATCTGCGGCTGCTGCCCCGGGACGGCGGCACGCCGCCCGCGCAGGCCGACCAGGACCCCGCCGCCGTCATCTTCGGGCTCGGCTACGGGCCGGTGCACGAGTCGTTGCCGTTCGCCGCGGCGGTCCTGGCCGCCGTCCGCAGCAACGGACCCGTCGCCGCGGTGCCGGCCGGGGCGCCGCGGCGCGATCCGGCCGACATCGCCGAGCGCATCCGTCACCTGGGGGAACTGCACCAGGCGGGGCTGGTCACCGACGAGGAGTTCTCGGTGAAGAAGGCGGAGCTGCTCGCGGAGCTGTGAGTCACTCCCGCCCGGCGGAGGTGAACGCCATGTCCGCGTAGCGCTCGCCCGCCACCTTCCCGGCGATCGGCTCCAGCAGGGCCAGCTGATCCTCGGTCAGTTCGACCCGTGTCGCGGCGACGTTCTCCGCCACCCGGCCCGGCTTGCTGGTGCCCGGGATCGGGACCACCGGCAGACCGTGGACCCGCGCCTGCCGCTGCACCCATGCCAGCGCGACCTGCGCCAGGGAGACCCCGTGCGCCTCGGCCACCGCGCGGACCGGCTCCAGCAGGGCCACGTTGGCGGCCGCGTTCTCACCGGTGAAGCGGGGCTGCTGGCGGCGGAAGTCACCGGCCGTCAGATCCTGCTCGGCGTCGGCGAAGGAGCCGGTGAGGAAGCCGCGGCCGAGCGGGGAGTACGGGACCAGGGCCACGCCCAGCTCGCGGGCGGCCGGCACCACACCCGCCTCGATGTCCCGGCTGAACAGCGACCATTCCGACTGCACGGCCGCGACGGGGTGCACCGCCTGGGCGGTCCGCAGCTCCGCGCCGGTGACCTCGCTCAGACCGAGGTGCTTGACCTTGCCCTCGCGGACCAGCTCGGCCATGACGCCGACGGTCTCCTCGATCGGCACGTTCACATCGCGCCGGTGCATGTAGTAGAGGTCGATCACGTCGACGTCGAGCCGCCGCAGGCTCGCCTCGACGGCCTGGCGGATGTAGGGGGCGTCGTTGCGGATGACGCGCCGGGTCGGGTCGTCCGGCGGGATCGACAGGGCGAACTTGGTGGCGATCACGACCTCGTCGCGGTGGGCCTTGAAGAACGGGGAGAGGAACCTCTCGTTCTCCCCCGCGCCGTAGGCGTCCGCCGTGTCGTACAGCGTGACGCCCAGCTCCAGCGCGCGTTCCAGGGCCGCCCGGGACTCCCCCGCGTCGGTGGGGCCGTAGGCGAAGCTCATGCCCATGCAGCCCAGGCCCTGCACCCCCACCTCGGGGCCGCCGGCGCCCAGTCGTACGGTCGGGATCCTGCTGTCGGTCATCCGGCCTTCTCCGTTTCATAGGTGTGTCCGGCTTCGGCGTAGAAGCTGATCTTGCGGTCGAGCACGGCGAGGGTGTCCTGGAGCTCCGCGATGCGGGTCAGTACGTCCCGGCGGGTCGACTCCAGCAGCTCGAAGCGCTCGCCGAAGGTGTGGTCGCCGTCCCGGACCAGTTCCGCGTACCGCACCATGTCGGCGACCGGCATGCCGGTGAGCCGGAGCTTGCCGACGAAGTCGAGCCAGTCCAGGTCGCGGTTGCTGTAGCGGCGCTGGCCGGTGTGGGAGCGGTCGATGTGCGGCATCAGGCCGATGCGCTCGTACCAGCGCAGGGTGTGCGCCGACAGGCCGGTAAAGGCGACGACCTCGCTGATCGTGTAGCTGTCCTGGCCCAGGGGGCGCCGGTGCGGGTGCGGCGGGGCGCTGCAGCTGTCGGTCCTGGTACCCGTGGTGGTCGTGGTCTCCATCACCGTCATGCCCTCAACGCTATGACCTTGGAGTGCACTCCAGGCAAGCGGAACCGGTAAGAATTCCCCGGGAGCCGGTGGTTAGCATCGGCGCATGTCGCTGAAGAGCCTGACCATGATCGAGAACTGGCCGGTCCCGACCGCCGCCGCGGGTGCCGTCCGGGCGGACGGGACGGTGCTCGGCACGCACGGCCCGGTCGACCACCGCTTCCCGCTGGCCTCGGTGACCAAGCCGCTCGCGGCGTACGCGGTGCTCGTCGCCTACGAGGAGGGCGCGATCGAGCTCGACGAGCCCGCCGGGCCCGCGGGATCGACGGTGCGGCACCTGCTCGCGCACACCTCGGGTCTCGCCTTCGACGAGCACCGGGTGCAGGCGCCGCCCGGCGAGCGGCGGCTGTACTCCAACGCCGGGTTCGAGCAGCTGGGCGACCACCTCGCGAAGGCCACGGACATCCCGTTCCCCGAGTATCTGCGCCAGGCGGTGCTGGAGCCGCTGGGGATGGCGGCGACCTCCCTGGACGGTTCCCCGGCCAAGGACGGTGTCTCCACGGTCGGGGACCTGCTGCGGTTCGCGGCGGAGGTGCAGGCGCCCCGGCTGCTGGACCCGCGCACGGTCGCCGAGGCGATGACGGTCCAGTACCCCGGCACCAAGGGCGTGCTGCCCGGCTACGGCCACCAGAACCCCAACGACTGGGGCCTCGGCTTCGAGATCCGCGCCGCCAAGTCCCCGCACTGGACGGGCGGTTCGTCCTCCCCGCGCACCTTCGGGCACTTCGGCCAGTCCGGCACGTTCCTGTGGATCGACCCCGCCGCGGGGGCGGCCTGCGTGGCCCTGACCGACCGGGCCTTCGGCCCGTGGGCGGTCGAGGCGTGGCCGGCGTTCACGGACGCCGTGCTCGGCGAGATCTAGGCCATCTCCCAGACCAGCAGCTCGGCCCGTGTCACCGCCACCGCCTCCAGGCCCTCGGCGCCCGTGGCGCGGGCCGCGTCGCCCGCGCCCAACACCGTGCCGTCCAGCCGCACTTCACCGCGGACGACATGGACGTACAGCCACCGCGCGGCCGGCAGCGCCGTCCGTTCGCCCGCCGCGAGCCGCCGTACGTGCAGCAGGGCGGCGGCCTCCGGGACGGCGTACGGCGTGGAGTCGGCGATGCCGCGGACGAGGTCGTACGACGGTTCGCCGCCCGGCTCCAGGGGGGCCAGCCACATCTGCACGAAGGTCAGGGGGACCCGGCCGTCGTTGCGTTCCACGTGCCGGACGCCCGCCGCGGAGCTGAGGCGCTGGACGTCACCGGGGCGCACGGTCGTCACGTGCCCCGCGGAGTCCTGGTGCGTGAGCTCGCCCTCGACCACCCACGTCACGATCTCGGTGTGGCTGTGCGGATGCTCGTCGAACCCGGCGCCGGGGGCGAGCCGCTCCTCGTTGCAGGCGATCACCGCGCCGAACCGGAGGTTGTCGGGGTCGTAGTGGGGTCCGAAGGAGAAGGCGTGGAACGACTCGATCCCGGCCGCCGGATCGCCCCCTGGATAGCGCTCAGCGGCGCGCCGTACGTCCGTCACGTGCACCACCGTAGCCCCGACCCGGCACCCGGCGGAGCGCACTCACGTCCGGATAAGGCAGTCTTGTCCCCGTGCCCGAACCCGAAGCCAGCAACACCGAAGCCGTCGCACGCGCCCTCCGTTCCCACTCCGCGACCCTGAAGCGGCTGGAGAAGTCGTCCGGGTCACTCGCCGCGCAGGCCATCGCGCGGATGGACGAGACGCTGCCGTGGTACCGGGCCATGCCCCCGGAGAACCGGTCCTGGATCGGGCTGGTCGCGCAGGCCGGTATCGCCGCGTTCACCGAGTGGTTCCGGCACCCGGACGCGCCGCAGGCGATCTCCACCGACGTCTTCGGGACCGCCCCGCGCGAGCTGACCCGGGCCATCACGCTGCGCCAGACCGTGGAGATGGTGCGCACCACCATCGAGGTCATGGAGTCCGCCATCGACGAGGTTGCCGCACCCGGCGACGAGTCGGTGCTCCGGGAGGCCCTGCTCGTCTACGCCCGCGAGATCGCCTTCGCCACCGCCCAGGTCTACGCCCAGGCCGCCGAGGCACGCGGTGCCTGGGACGCGCGTCTGGAGTCCCTCGTCGTCAACGCCGTGCTCAGCGGCGAGGCCGACGAGGGCGCCGTCAGCCGGGCCGCCGCGCTCGGCTGGAACGCGCCCGAGCATGTGTGCGTGGTCCTCGGCACCGCGCCCGACGGCGACTCCGAGCTGACCGTCGAGGCGATCCGGCGGGCCGCCCGGCACGCCAAGCTCCAGGTGCTCACCGGGGTCCTCGGGGACCGGCTCGTGGTCATCGCGGGCGGCAGCGACAACCCGCTCGCCGTCGCCAAGTCGCTGATCGGGCCGTATGCCGCCGGACCCGTGGTCGCCGGACCCGTCGTACCCGATCTGCAGGCCGCCACCCGCTCCGCGCAGGCCGCCGCGGCCGGGCTCAAGGCCTGTTCCGCCTGGCAGGACGCCCCGCGCCCGGTGCTGGCGGACGATCTGCTTCCGGAGCGCGCCATCGCGGGTGACCCGAGCGCGCGCGAGCAGCTGGTGGAGGAGATCTACAGACCGCTGGAGGAGGCGGGTTCAGCTCTCCTCGAGACACTCTCGGTCTATCTCGAACAGGCCAGCAGTCTCGAGGGCGCCGCCCGTATGCTCTTCGTGCATCCCAACACCGTGCGCTACCGGCTTCGACGTGTGACTGACGTCACCGGCTGGTCACCGTCCGACGTGCGCTCGGCGTTCACGCTGCGGATCGCGCTCATCCTCGGGCGTCTGGTCGACGGGGATATCCAGCTCTAGGCTTTTGTCGGAGGTCCACAAAACCCCCTCGTGTTCTTCGTCCCTGTCCCCACGGGCGGCCGTGCCCGTCCACAAGAGAGAGTGTGAGAGTGCTCGTACTCGTCGCTCCCGGCCAGGGCGCCCAGACGCCCGGCTTCCTGACCCCCTGGCTCGAACTCCCCGGTGCCGCCGACCGCGTCGCCGCGTGGTCGGACGCCATCGGCCTGGACCTCGCCCACTACGGCACCCAGGCCGACGCGGACGAGATCCGTGACACCGCCGTGGCCCAGCCGCTGCTGGTGGCCGCCGGAATCCTGTCCGCCTCGGCACTCGGTGCCGTCACCCCGGGCGCCGTCGCGGGGCACAGCGTCGGTGAGTTCACCGCCGCCTCCTTCGCCGGTGTCCTGGACGACACGGCCGCGCTGACCCTCGTGCGCAAGCGCGGGCTGGCGATGGCCGAGGCCGCCGCGATCACCGCGACCGGGATGTCCGCGCTGCTCGGCGGGGACCCCGAGGTGAGCGTCGCGCACCTGGAGAAGCTCGGCCTGACCCCGGCGAACGTGAACGGCGCGGGCCAGATCGTGGCGGCCGGCACCCTGGAGCAGCTCGCCGCGCTGAACGAGGACAAGCCCGAGGGTGTCCGCAAGGTCGTCCCGCTGAAGGTGGCCGGCGCCTTCCACACGCACCACATGGCTCCCGCGGTCGACGCGCTGGCCAAGGCCGCCGCCGATCTGACGCCGGCCGACCCGAAGCTGACGTACGTCTCCAACAAGGACGGGCAGACCGTCGCCACCGGCGCCGAGGTGCTGGAGCGGCTGGTCGGCCAGGTCGCCAACCCGGTGCGCTGGGACCTGTGCATGGAGACGTTCAAGGAGCTCGGCGTGACCGCGCTGATCGAGGTGTGCCCCGGCGGCACCCTCACCGGCCTCGCCAAGCGCGCGCTGCCCGGCGTGAAGACGCTGGCGCTGAAGACCCCCGACGACCTCGACGCCGCTCGCGAGCTCCTCGCCGAGCAGAGCGCCTGAAAAGGAGCCCGAGAGCAATGTCGAAGATCAAGCCCAGCAAGGGCGCCCCGTACGCGCGCATCCTCGGTGTCGGCGGCTACCGTCCGACGCGGGTCGTGCCGAACGAGGTGATCCTCGAGACGATCGACTCGTCCGACGAGTGGATCCGCTCGCGCTCCGGCATCGAGACGCGCCACTGGGCGAACGACGAGGAGACCGTCGCCGCGATGTCGATCGAGGCGTCCGGCAAGGCGATCGCCGACGCCGGGATCTCCGCGGAGCAGATCGGTGGCGTGATCGTCTCGACCGTCTCGCACTTCAAGCAGACCCCGGCCGTCGCCACCGAGATCGCCGACAAGCTCGGTACGAACAAGGCCGCCGCCTTCGACATCTCGGCCGGCTGCGCGGGCTTCGGCTACGGCCTCACCCTCGCCAAGGGCATGATCGTCGAGGGTTCGGCGCAGTACGTCCTCGTCATCGGCGTCGAGCGGCTGAGCGACCTGACCGACCTGGAGGACCGCGCGACGGCCTTCCTGTTCGGCGACGGTGCCGGCGCGGTCGTCGTGGGCCCCTCCGACGAGCCGCACATCGGCCCGACCGTGTGGGGTTCCGAGGGCGACAAGTCCGAGACGATCAAGCAGACCGTGGCGTGGACCGAGTACGACAGCACGGGCAAGTTCCCCGCCATCACGCAGGAGGGCCAGGCGGTGTTCCGCTGGGCCGTCTTCGAGATGGCGAAGGTCGCCAAAGAGGCGCTGGATGTCGCCGGCGTCTCGGCGGAGGACCTGGACGTCTTCATTCCGCACCAGGCCAACGAGCGGATCATCGACTCGATGGTGAAGACACTCAAGCTGCCGGAGTCCGTCACGGTCGCGCGTGACGTCCGCACCACCGGCAACACCTCGGCCGCCTCGATCCCGCTCGCGATGGAGCGGCTCCTGGCGACCGGCGAGGCGAAGAGCGGCGACACCGCGCTCGTCATCGGCTTCGGGGCGGGTCTCGTCTACGCCGCGACTGTCGTTACCCTCCCCTAGGCACTCCGTGCCGGATCACCCGGTCCGGACACGGTGAACCGCCCAACCCTGGATATCTACGAAGGAGCGCCTCACATGGCCGCCACCAAGGAAGAGATCGTCGCCGGTCTCGCCGACATCGTCAACGAGATCGCCGGCATCCCGGTCGAGGACGTCCAGCTGGACAAGTCCTTCACCGACGACCTGGACGTCGACTCGCTGTCCATGGTCGAGGTCGTCGTCGCCGCCGAAGAGCGCTTCGACGTCAAGATCCCGGACGAGGACGTGAAGAACCTCAAGACGGTCGGCGACGCGACCGACTACATCCTCAAGCACCAGGCCTGATCTCAGGTCCGGCTGCCGCCACCCGGCGGTGGCGCCGCTGAATCCTCGTAATCGTTGGAGAAAGATTTCCCGTGAGCCCGACCAATCGCACCGTGGTCGTCACCGGTATCGGCGCAACCACACCGCTGGGTGGCGACGCAGCCTCGACCTGGGAAGGCCTGATCGCCGGCAAGTCCGGCGTCAAGCCCCTGGAGCAGGAGTGGGCGGCCGACCAGGCCGTCCGTATCGCGGCGCCCGTCGCCGTGGAGCCCACCGAGGTCATCCCGCGGCCTCAGGCCCGGCGCCTGGACCGCTCGGCGCAGTTCGCGCTGATCGCGGCCCAGGAGGCCTGGAAGGACGCGGGCTTCGAGGGCAAGGCCGGGGACGACCGGAGCGTCGACCCGGACCGCCTCGGCGCCGTCATCGCCTCCGGCATCGGTGGTGTGACGACGCTGCTCGACCAGTACGACGTGCTGAAGGAGAAGGGCGTCCGCCGCGTCTCCCCGCACACCGTCCCCATGCTCATGCCGAACGGCCCGTCCGCCAACGTGGGTCTCCTCGTGGGCGCGCGCGCCGGTGTGCACACCCCGGTCTCCGCCTGCGCCTCGGGCGCCGAGGCCATCGGCTACGCCATCGAGATGATCCGCACCGGCCGCGCCGACGTCGTCGTCGCGGGTGGCACGGAGGCGGCGATCCACCCGCTGCCGATCGCCGCGTTCGGCAACATGATGGCGATGTCCAAGAACAACGACGACCCGCAGGGCGCCTCGCGTCCCTACGACGTCGCGCGCGACGGCTTCGTCCTCGGCGAGGGCGCCGGCGTGATCGTCCTGGAGTCCGCGGAGCACGCGGCGAAGCGCGGTGCGCGTGTCTACGCCGAGGCCGTGGGCCAGGGCATCTCCGCCGACGGCCACGACATCGTGCAGCCCGAGCCGGAGGGGCGCGGTATCGCCCACGCCCTGCAGAACCTGCTCGACAGCACCGACCTGAACCCGGCGGAGATCGTGCACGTCAACGCGCACGCGACGTCGACGCCGGCCGGTGACGTGGCGGAACTGAAGGCGCTGCGCAAGGTGTTCGGCGACGACGCCGACCACTTCGCGGTGTCCGGTACGAAGTCCATGACCGGTCACCTGCTGGGTGGCGCCGGTGGTGTGGAGTCGGTGGCGACGATCCTCGCCCTGTACCACCGCCTCGCCCCGCCGACCATCAACGTGGAGAACCTCGACCCGGAGGCGGAGGCCAACGCCGACGTCGTACGGGGTGAGGCGCGCAAGCTGCCCGTCGAGGGCCGGATCGCCGCGCTGAACGATTCGTTCGGGTTCGGCGGGCACAACGTGGTGCTGGCGTTCCGTACGGTCTGACAGCGCCTTTGACTGACAGTGGCCCGGTCTCCGTGGGGAGGCCGGGCCACTCGCCGTTTCCCGGCCGCTGCCGGCCGCGCGCGCTCAGACCACCTGGTGCAGCCAGCGCACGGGGGCGCCCTCGCCCGCGTACCGGAACGGCTCCAGTTCGTCGTCCCACGGCTTGCCCAGGAGTCTGGCGATCTCCGACTCCAGCTGGGTCTCGCCGGCCTGTGCGCGGGTCAGGGCGGCTCGCAGACGGTCCTCGGGGATGAGGATGTCGCCGTGGATGCCGGTGACGGCGTGGAAGATGCCGAGGTCGGGGGTGCAGCTGTAGCGCTCGCCCTCGGCGGTGGGACAGGGTTCGGCCGTCACCTCGAAGCGGAGCAGGTGCCAGCCGCGCAGCGCCGACGCCAGCTTGGACGCCGTACCCACCTCGCCCTGCCAGGAGAACTCCGAGCGCCAGGTGCCGGGGGCCGCGGGCTGCCGGATCCAGTCGAGGTTGACGCGCGTGCCGAGCACCCCGGCGACGGCCCACTCGACGTGCGGGCACAGCGCGCGCGGCGCGGAGTGCACGTACAGAACTCCACGTGTCGTCACCGGGACCTCCGGGCAGAGCGGGACCATTGTGCGAATGGGCGGAACGGTGGTGGCGGCAGCCACGTTGATGGCGAGGCTACCGTGCGACGGCGCAAGGAGTGTGACGTACCGTCGGTCCCGGTGCCCACAAACGCCCGCCATTCACCCGGCAGGACGCTAGCCGTCGCACGTGGAAGGGTCGGGAACTCCCGCACGTTGTCATGGAGGGGGACGAAGTTCGCGGGGGATGCCATGTCGACCGAGGGGATCTTGAGGGGATGCGGAAGCGAAGGCAGCGTGCGCGCGCCGTGCTCGCCGTCGTGACGGCGGCCGTACTGGGCGCCGCCGGCTGTGACGCCGTCGGCGGCAACGAGTCGGGGCCGTCCGGCTCCGGCACCGCGGCGCGCAGAGCGACCCCGACCCCGACCGCGCCCGTCTGGGACTCCAGCCCTGCCTCGCTGGCCGCGGTGGGCGACTCCATCACCCGCGCCTTCGACGCCTGTTCCGTCCTCCAGGACTGCCCGGAGGCCTCCTGGGCGACCGGCAGCAGTACCGAGGTCGACAGTCTCGCCGTACGGCTGCTGGGGAGGGCGAAGGCGGCCTCCAGCAGCTGGAACTACGCGGTCAGCGGGGCGCGGATGGCGGACCTGGCCGGGCAGATAGCCCAGGCGGCGGCGAAGCGGCCGGGGCTGGTGACGGTGACGGCGGGGGCGAACGACGCGTGTCGGGACTCGACGGCGGCGATGACGTCGGTGGCGGACTTCCGGACGCAGTTCGAGGACGCGCTGCGCACCCTGCGCGAGGCGGCCCCGAAGGCGCAGGTGTACGTGGCGAGTGTGCCGGACCTGAAGCGGCTGTGGTCCGAGGGGCGCACCAACCCGATGGGCAAGCAGGTGTGGAAGCTCGGGATATGCCCGTCGATGCTGGGCGACGCGGACGCCCTGGACGCGGCGGCGACGGAGCGGCGGGCCACCGTGCAGCAGCGGGTGGAGGCGTACAACGAGGTGCTCCAGGAGGTCTGCGCCAAGGACGAGCGGTGCCGTTTCGACGGCGGCGCGGTGTACGAGTTCCGGTTCGGCACGGATCAGCTGAGCCACTGGGACTGGTTCCATCCGAGCGTGAACGGACAGGCCAGGCTGGCGGAGATCGCCTATCGGGAGGTCACGGCCTCCGGGGGGTGACCTAGAGTTTTCACCATGAACGAACTCTTCGGCACACTTCCCGACGGCACCGAGGTCCACCGCTGGATCCTGGAGCGGTCCGGCGTGCGTGTCGGGGTGCTGTCGTACGGCGGGATCGTGCAGTGCGTCGAGGTCCCCGACCGGGACGGGCGGTCCGGGAACGTGGTGCTGGGGTTCGCCGGTCTGGAGGGCTATCTCACCCACACCGGGCCCTACTTCGGCGCGCTGATCGGCCGGTACGCCAACCGGATCGCCGGTGGCCGGTTCACGCTGGACGGGGTGACGTACGCGCTGGCGCCCAACAACGCGCCCAACTCCCTGCACGGCGGGGAGCGCGGTTTCGACAAGCGGGTGTGGGACGTGGAGCCGGTGGCGCACGGCATCCGGCTCTCCCGGGTCAGCCCGCACGGCGAGGAGGGCTTCCCCGGCCGTCTGGAGGTCTCAGCGACCTACACGCTGGACGCGGACGGCGCGCTGCGGATCGCGTACGAGGCGGTGACGGACGCGCCGACGGTTCTCGCGCTGACCAACCACAGTTACTTCAACCTGGCCGGTTCCGGGAGCGCGAGCGGTCACGAACTGCGGGTCGCCGCTTCCCGGTTCACGCCCGTCGACGCGGATCTGATCCCGACCGGGGCGCTCCAGGACGTGGCCGGGGGACGCTTCGACTTCCGGGAGAGCCGGAAGGTGGGGTCGGGGTACGACCACAACCTCGTGCTCGACAAGGGGGTCACGGACTCCCCCGTCGAGGTCGCCGAGCTGCGCGACCCCTCGTCGGGGCGGGTGCTGACGCTGTCCACCACCGAGCCCGGTCTCCAGCTGTACACCGCCGACCATCTGACCGGGCCGTTCGCGCCCTGTGACGGGGTGGCGCTGGAGACCCAGCACTTCCCCGACTCCCCGAACCGACCGGAGTTCCCGAGCACGGTGCTGCGGCCGGGCGAGGTGTTCCGCTCGGAGACGGTGTACGCGTTCTCCGCGCGCTAGCCGTGGACACAGCCATCAGCCCCGGTCCGGGTGTCAGGTCCCGGACCGGGGCTGCTCTGTGGGGAGACTTGTCCCGGATCAGACGTTAATCGTAGTGGTGCGCCTGCGGTCCGTGATCGAGCGGCCGATCTGGATCTCGTACGAACCCTTCACAAACGACCACGTCCCCTCCTCCTCAGGCTGCCGGGCGAGCGGCCGGACCGACCGCGGCGACGACCTCCACCTCGATCTGTGCCTCCGGTCTGAACAGCTTCGGCACCTCGAAGGTCATGCTGGTGGGCGGGGTGCCGGTGAGGAACTCCCGTCGCACGGCGCCGTATTCCTGGAGCTTGTCGATGTCGGTGAGGTACGTGCGGATGTTGACGATGTCCGCGAGCGTGCCGCCGTGGGCCTTCAGTAGGGCGTCGAGCGTCTCGAAGACACCGCGGCTCTGCTCGGCGAGGGTGGCGCCCTCGGCGATCTGACCGGAGACGAACAACAGGGCGCCGCCGTCGGCCTGTTCGACGCGGGCGACCTGCGAGTAGTACGGGCTCAGGGGCTGGGGTGCGCCGGCGGGGTTGTCGAGGGTGACCTTCATGGGGGTCCTTGTCGTCGGGGGTCGGCCGGTGCGGATGCGGGCGGCGGCCGCGGCGAGGTCCTCACCGGGTGCGGCGACCCGGCGATAGTGCGCCAAGGCGGCTTCGGTCACGGGTAGTTGTGCCGTCCGCGTGGCGAGGTCGAGGTCCTTCACGGCGAGGGGGGTGTCGAAGTGGACTCCCTCGGCGAAGGCGCGGGCGACGACCTGGGCGAGGGGGCCGTTCGCGAGGGCGGTGCGGGCGGTGTCGTCGTCCAGGCCCAGGGCGTCGGCGAGGCGGAGGGCCTCGGCGACCACGGCGACCCCGCTGATGACGGCCGAGTTGAGGACGAGCTTGAGGGCGGCGCCGGAGCCGAGGGGGCCGGTGCGGGTGACGTGGCCGAGGTGGGCGAGGACGTGTTCCACGCCGGTCGCGTCACCGCCCGCGAGGATGCCGAGGGCGCCCGCGGCGGCCTTGTCGGTACTGCCCATGACGGGGGCGTCGACGGGGGTGACCCCCGCGGGGAGCCCGGCCGCCAGCTCGCGCACCGCGTCCGGACCGACGGTCGACATCTCGATCCAGTGGGTGCCGGGGCGCAGGGCCGGTGCAGCGGCCTCCGCGACCGCGGCGAGCGCCTCCGGACCGGCGAGCATGCTGACGACGACGTCGGCGTCCCGGACCGCCCCGGCCGCCGAGCCGGCCACCCGGGCGCCCTCGGCGAGCAGCGGTTCCGCCTTCTCCGCGGTGCGGTTCCAGACGGTCAAAGGGTGTCCTGCGGCCAGGAGTCGACGGGCCATCGGGGCGCCCATGTGCCCCAGGCCGAGGAATGCGATGTGCTCCATGGCGTCGACGCTAGATCCGCTCACGGGATGCGACAAGCGAATGTCTAGCATGGTCGCCATGCCAAGTCCGCATCCCATCGCCGATGTCTCCACCGTCTGGCTGCGAGCCTTCCTCGAGGTCGCCCGCCAGGGCTCGTTCACGCTCGCCGCGCGCGGTCTCGGCTGGACCCAGTCCGCGGTGTCCCGGCAGATCGCCGCGCTGGAGTCGGCGCTCGGCGGGGCGCCCCTGTTCGACCGGCTGCCGCGGGGCGTACGGCTCACCGAGGCGGGCCGGGTCCTCGTGCCGCACGCGGAGACCGTCGTGGAGGCGCTGCACGGGGCCGGGCGGGAGCTGGCGGCGCTGCGTGAGGTGGCGGGCGGGCGGCTGCGGTTCGGGGCGTTCGCGACGGCCGACGCCGCGCTGGTGCCGCTCGCCCTCGCCGCGTTCAGCCGCCGGCACCCCGGGGTCCGGCTGACCCGCGAGGAGGGACTCACACCCGCCCTCCTGGACCGGCTCGCCGCCGGCCACCTCGATCTGGCGGTGGTCTCCACGACGGGCCGCGCGCCCCTGGACTCCTACGACCTCCACCACCTCCTCGACGAGTCCCTGTACGTCGCCGTCGCCGCCGCGCACGAACTGGCGGGCTCCGGTCCGGTGCGGCTCGGCCGGTTCGCCGACGCCGACTGGATCTCCGGCAGCGCCCGCCCGGAGGGCACCCTGCTCGACGCGGCCCTGCGGCAGGGCTTCCGCCCCCGCGTCGCCCACGTGGTCGCGGAGTGGACCGCCAAACAGGGCTATGTCGCCGCGGGCCTCGGCGTGACCCTGGTCCCGGCCCTGGCCGCCACATCGGTACGACCGGACATCGCCCTGCTACCGCTACTGGACGAGGGCGCACCGGCCCGAGCGGTGTACGCGGCGACCGCACGGGGGCGGGCACCGACACCCGCGGCGGAGGCGTTCGTGCGGGCGCTGCGCGAGGCGGCGGGACGGGTCGCCACCCCGGTGGGACGGGTCGCGGCGCCGGAGCGGCGGTGACGCGGCCGCCGGCCGGCGGGGGTGGCTGCCCGCGTCCGTGACGGCACGCGGGGCCGACCCGAGCCGGTGTGGACCACGCTCGCGCTCAGTACGCCTAGGTACGGGTACTCAGGCGGTCGGTGTCCCGCCCGGCGAGGATGGCCGTCATGAAGGCCAAGAACACCCTCGCGGTGCTCGCGTTGCTCCCGGTCAACTTCCTTGTCGTGTCCTACGGTTGGTGGGCGGCGGGGTGGGCCGGCTGGGCGGCGGCCTGGAACGAGGAGCCGTACGGGCCGCCGTTGGCGGAGCTGGGCACGGCGTGCGGGGTGGCGGCCGCCCTCGGCGTGGCGCTGTTGTTCGCCCGGCTGTGGGGGGCGGCCGCCTTCCAGGCGGTACCGGTGTTCGTGCTGCTCGCGTTGATGGGCCCGTCCTGACACCGTCCCCCGGGTCCCGCACCATGGCGTGGACCACTTCCGCCACGCGATACTTCAGCCCTCTCCCCCACACCAGACGGAGGCTGAACTCCCGTGAGCGCACTACGTGTTCGGACAGTCGTCCTCGGATTCGCCCTGATGGCCGGGTTCACGGTCACCCCGTCCCCGGCCGGTGCCGCCACCGCGCCGGCCGCCACCGTCGAGGAGCGGCGGTTGGAGCAGGCCGTGCCCCAGGAGATCCTTCGGCGGTCCGGATTCGATGTCGTGGCACCGAGGTTCGCGCGGGCGCTCGGCTCGGCGCACAGTTACACGCAGGCCCGCCGGATCGTCGTACGCGAGGGCTCGGCGCTGTGGAAGCGGGCCGTGGACCGGGCGCAGGGGCGGGGGCCGGCGGGGGGTGATCTGAGCCGGGACGACGACCGGCCGCTGTACTGGGCGCGGTTGGGGATGACCCGGCATGTGCGGTCGTGGGAGCCGGGGTTCGGGCTGAGCGAGCCGCGCCGGGCCGCGCTCCTCGACGAGCTGGAGCGGACCTCGCGGGGACAGACGGCGATCCGGTATCCGTCGGGGAAGGGGATCAGGCGGATCCTCGTGACCGGCTTCGACCCGTTCACGCTCGACCGGGACATCCGGATCTCCAACCCGTCCGGGGCGACCGCGCTCGCGCTCGACGGCACGGTGATCGAGACCGCACACGGACCGGCCCGGGTGGAGACGGCCGTGTTCCCGGTGCGGTGGCGGGACTTCACCGAGGGGACGGTGGAGCGGACCCTGCGGCCGTATCTCCAGCGGGTGGACCTGTTCACGACCGTGAGCCAGGGGCGGGTCGGACGGTTCGACGTCGAGCGGGCCAACGGGGCCTGGCGGGGCGGGTTCCCGGACAACGAGAACGTCGGGCTGACCGAGACCGTCCCGGTCAGCGATCCGGCCTCGCGGCCGCAGTGGACGACGACGACCCTGCCGTACGCGGCGATCGTCGCGGCGGGCACCGGTCGGTTCCCGGTCTACGACAACACGAGCGTGACCGAGATACCGGCGGGTGGCACCGAGGCCGTCGTACGGCCGGACGGGCCGACGGCGGGGTCGACCGCCCGGGCCGGGGGCGGTGGGAACTACCTCTCCAACGAGATCGCCTACCGGGCCACGCTGCTGCGGGACCGGCTCGGGCTGCACGACGTCCTGCCGGGTGGCCATGTGCACACGCCCGTGCTGCAGTTCGGGGCGGGGAACACCACCGAGGTAACCGATCCCGAGTTCGTGCGCGACCGGCTGGACATCATCGGCCAGGTGCGGGCGATCCTCACCGTGGCCGCGGACGCCGCTGCCGCGGACGCTAGTGGGACGGAGCGAACGCGAGGCTGACGCCGAGGCCGGCCAGGACCGAGCCGATGACCTTGTTGAGGACCTTCTGGCCGCGCAGCATCAGGGTGCGCATGCGGTCGTGGGAGAAGAAGACCGCGACCACCCCGAACCACAGCAGGTGGGCCGCCGACATGAACAGGCCGTAGCCCACCTGCTGGTAGACGGGGGTGCCGGGGCTGACGACCTGGGCGAAGGTGGAGACGACGAAGAGGGTCGTCTTCGGGTTGAGGACGTTGGTGAGGAACCCCGAGCGCAGGGCCTTCATCGGGGTCAGGTCGGACCGGGTCTCCAGGTCGACCTGCACCTCGCCGCGGGTGCGGAAGGTGCGGACGCCGATGTAGACGAGGTAGGCGGCGCCGACCAGCTTGATGATCGTGAACAGGAAGGTGGAGGAGGCGATCAGCAGGCCCACGCCGAGCATCGTGTAGCTGACGTGCACGAGGACGCCCGCGGCGACGCCGGTCGCGGCGAACAGGCCGGTGCGGCGGCCGTGGAGGTAGCTGTTGCGGACCACCATGGCGAAGTCGGCGCCGGGGGCGATGACGGCCAGGACGGTGATGACGGCGACGGCGAGTATCTCGGTCACGCCATGGCCTCCTTGACCTCGTCGGTGTCCTCGCGGATCTGTTCGCCGAGCAGCTCGCGGGCCATGAGGGTGGCGCCCGCGACCGCGCCCGGCATCAGGAACACCGCGACGAACGGCACCAGGAACGCCACGGCCAGGGGTGTGCCGAAGCCCCAGGCCAGGGTCTTGCGGGAGCGCAGCAGGGCGAGCCGGTCCCGCAGCTCGACACCGCGACGCTGCATGGCGACGGCGACGAGTTCCTCGGTGAGGAAGAACCCGGTGACGAAGAACCCGAGCACGGGGACGACGCTCTGTCCGAGGAACGGGACGAACCCGAGGGCGAAGAGCAGCACGCCCCACAGCGCGGCCCGGGCCAGGATCCGCAGGCTGTCCCGCGCCGAGATCAGCAACTCGCGCCAGAGGGGGAGCCCCGACTCGGGGGCGGTGCCGTCCGGGGAGACGTCCCGGTCGACCTTCTCGGAGAGGCTCTCGTAGAAGGGCTGGCCGACCAGGAGGGTGACGGCGGTGAAGGTGAGGACGGACAGGAGCAGGGCGAGGGCCCACAGCACGACGGTCAGGAAACCGCGGAACAGTCCGAGCCAGGGGCTGGACCAGTCGTCGGCGAAGGGGGTGGCCCAGACGACGAAGTCCTCGCCCCAGATCGCGAGCGCGACCAGCGCCGCCGCGTAGAGGACCAGGGTGATGAGCCCCGGGACCAGTCCGAACCCGTACTGCTTGCCGTGCCGGGCCACCCACCGCTGGCCCTTCAGGAGATAGCTGAAACCCACCCCGAGATCGCGCATACCCGAACTCTATCGGGCGGCACCGACACCGGACTTCGGGCCGCACCCCACCACACCGGCCCCGCCCTCCCCCGCGCCCTCACCCCACCGCTCGGCCCCGCCCGCCCCGCGCCCTCACCCAACTCCCTCTTGTTCCGGTTGAGTCGAACAGGTACATGTCGCCGTACCGATCTCAGGAAGCTCCCGGAGGAGGCACGACGCGTGCGCACGACGAGAACCGCCCCTGCGAGACCCGTACTGATCGCCGCCCTCACCCTCACCACCGCAGGCTCGCTGCTGCTCAGCCCGCAGTCGGCCGGTGCCGACCCCCGGCCCGTCACCCGTGAGGGGGCCGCGCTCGACCAGCGCCCGGCGCGGGCCCCCGCGAGCGCCGCGAGGAGGGCCCTCGCCGACGAGAGCGCCCTCGGCGGGGCCGTCCGTGGCTACCCCCGCGAGCAGGTCCTCTCCCCCGACCCGGAGAACCCCGCCGACAAGTCCATCAAGCTCGGCCTCACCCCGTACCACGCGATCGCCCCGAAGCTGAACGCCCTCCAGGCACTCGGCGACCGGGTCAGCGTCGAGGTCGCCGGGCGGTCGGCCGGCGGGCACCGCCTCTACCTGGTCACCGTCACCGCGCCCGAGACGGCCCGCCAGGCCCGCGCCCAGGAGCGGATGCGCGACCTCATCGAGAACTCCCCCGCGCGGGCCGCCAAGACGCCTGAGATCAAGGCGGGTTACAAGGCGCCCGTCTTCTTCAACAACAACATCCACGGCAACGAGTGGGAGGGCACCGACGCCTCCCTGAAGCTCGTCGAGCAGCTCGCCACCGCGACGGACGCGAAAACCCGCGAGCTGCTCTCCCGCTCCCGCCTCTACTTCAACATCACCGCCAATCCGGACGGTCGTATCGCCGGCACCCGCGCCAACGCCAACGGGTTCGACATGAACCGGGACTTCGTCACCGCCTCGCAGCCCGAGACCCGCGCCATGCGGCGGATCGAGATCGACAAGCAGCCCGCCGTCATGCTCGACCTGCACGGTTACGTCAACGGCACGCTCATCGAGCCGACCACTCCCCCGCACGGCGAGAACTACGAGTACGACCTGTTCCTGAAGAACACCTACGCCAACGCCCTCGGCATGGAGGCCGCGGTCAACGGCCTCGGGTACACACCGCGGAAGGACGGTGTCGAGCCCGCCCAGATCCCCTTCCGGGACCAGGAGGAGGGCTGGGACGACTGGCCGCCGATCTTCACCCCGCAGTACGCGGCCGTCCACGGCACGGTCGCCGCGCACACGGTCGAGATCCCGTTGCAGGTGAACAACGCGGCCTACGACAGCCTGCCGGTGGCGGAGCTGCGGCGCCGGTCGGCCGTCAACGTCGCCGTGGCGGGCGCCGCGCTCCGCGCGACCCTGGACTTCGTACGGGAGCGCCGGCAGGGCCTGATCGCCGACCAGATCGAGGTGTTCCGGCGCGGCGCCGCGGGCGCGGCACAGGTGCCGGTCTCCGCCGCGACGGTCCCCGGGGTGCCCGGCATCGGCCCGGAGGACGTCTACACGACCACGTTCCCGCGCGCCTACGTACTCCCCGCCGGCGGGTCCACCGCCACCGCCCGCCTGGTCGACCACCTCCTCGCCAACGACGTCCGTGTCACCCGTGCGAGCCACTCCTTCCGGCTCGGCGCGAGGTCGTACCCGAAGGGCTCCTACGTCGTCGACATGCGGCAGCCCAAACGGGGGCTCGCCAACGCGCTGCTGGCCGACGGGCGGGACATCAGCGACAAGGTCACGGTGATGTACGACATCTCGGGCTGGAGCCTGGGCCGGCTGTGGGGCGCCGAGGTGACGGCCGTGCCGAAGGGCACCCTCACCGGCCTGCCCCTGCGTGCCGTGCGTGAGGCCGTGCCCGTGGGGTACGTCGCCCCGCGCGGCGCCCTGCGGCTGCGCCTGGACGACCCGCGGGCGGTCGCCGCCGTCAACTCCCTGCTCAAGCAGGGCGTCGCGGTACGGCAGACGGCCGACGGGGGCAGCGCGATCGTCCCGGCCTCGGCGCGCGCGCAGGCCGCCGAGTCGGCACGCGCGTACGACGTCGTCTTCGACGCAACGCCCCTCACCGGCGCACGGGCGCTGCCCCGCACCCGGGTCGCCGCCGCCGTCGCCCCCGGCGAGCTGTTCGCGCTGCGCGAGATGGGCTTCGAGGTCACACCGGTGTCGACGGCCGTGCTCAACGCCGGGTTCGACTGGGCCTCGGTCGATGTCCTCCTCGTCTCGACGGGCCTGGACCACGCCGCCCTGACCCCGGCCGCCCGCACGGCCCTGGACGCCTTCCTGGCGGACGGCCACGGTCTGGTCGGGCGCGGTGTCACGGGAGCCGAAATCGGCACCGCCACGGGCCTGTCGACCGTGAAGGCGGTCGAGGGCAACGGGGACGCCAACGGTGTGGTGCGCGTGGTGAACGCGGGACGGCTGACGGCCGGTGCCCCCGGCCATGGGTTCGTGTACGCGCCCGTCTGGTTCACGGATCTCGGCCCCGGGGTCCGCGTGGAGCAGTCCTACGCGGCCGGCAACCCCCTTGTCTCCGGGCACTGGCGCCCGTCGGCGGACGGCACCGGCGGACCTTCCGCCGCGGCCGGCCGGCCCTCGGTCGTCAGCGGTCCGCAGTCGGTCCTCTTCGGCACCGAACCCCTCTTCCGGGATCATCCGAAGGGGGAATTCCCGCAGGTCGCAAGGGCGTTGTTCAGCATGGCTGACGCCGGCCGGCGGTAAGAGCAGTCAAGGAGAGCGGATGACTCAGGAGATCCACGGCAGCGTCGCCGACGGTTTCGAGGCGGTGCGCGAGGAGTTCGCCGCGTTCGTGGCCGGTGAACGCCCCGACTACGAGGGTCAGTTGTGCGCGTACATGCACGGCCGCAGGGTCGTCGACCTGTGGGCGGGTGACGGCAACGAGGCCGACTCGCTGCACGCCGTGTTCTCGTCGACGAAGGGTGCCGCGCATCTCGTGGTCGCTCTCCTCGTCCAGGACGGCACACTCGAACTGGACCGCAAGGTGACCTACTACTGGCCGGAGTTCGCGGCCGAGGGCAAGGGCCAGCTGACCCTGCGTGACCTGATCACGCACCGGGCCGGGCTGGTGGGCCTGGACGCCGGGTTCAGCCGGGACGAGCTCGCCGACGACCGGGTGATCGCCGAACGCCTCTCCGACCAGCGCCCGTTCTGGCGCCCGGGGACGGCCTTCGGCTACCACGCCCTGGTCATCGGCGCGCTCACCGGCGAGGTGGTCCGGCGGGCTACGGGCCGTTCGATCCAGGAGCAGTGGGAGGAGCGGGTCCGGGCCCCGTACGGCCTGGACTTCCACCTCGGTCTGCCGGCGGCCCTGGAGCCGAGGTTCCGCTCCGCGCAGCCGATGCTGCCCACCCCCACCCAGCAGGTCCAGATCGACGCCATGCCCACCGGCCCGCACACCCTGGCCTCGATCGCGTTCAACACGCATGTCCCGGACCCGGGTGACCTGGTGGAGCACGCCAACTCCCGTACCGTGCGCGCCAAAGGGCCGGCGTCGGCGGGCGGGGTGGCGGCGGCGCGGGGCCTGGCCGGTATGTACGCGGCGGCGATCAGCGAGCTGGGTGACCGGCCGCCCCTGCTCAAGCCGGACACGATCGCCGAGATCGGCCAGATCCACTCCAGCGGCCACGACCTGGTGGCCGGCGAGTACCGCGCCTACGGCCTGGGCTTCCAGGCGATCGCCGACACCCGGCACCGGTTCCTGGGCGCCGGCACCTTCGGCCACAGCGGCGCGGGCGGCTCCCAGGCCTTCGCGGACGCCCGCAGCGGTCTGGCCTACGGCTACACCCGCCGTCGGCTCGCCTTCCCCGGCGGCGCGGCCCCGGAGAACGACCGGCTGGTGAAGGCGGTGCACAGCGCGGCGCTGACCCTGGGCGCGTGACACGGACGAGAGGCCGCACCCCATGTCCAGGGGTGCGGCCTCTCGTCGTACGCGATCAGACCAGCGTCACGCTGATGTTGCCGCGGGTCGCCTTCGAGTACGGGCAGACCTGGTGGGCCTTCTCCAACAGGCCCTTGGCGGTCTCGGCGTCCACGGCCGGTATCGAGGCCGAGATCTCGACGATGAGGCCGAACCCGTCGTCGTTCCTGCCGATGCCGACCTTCGCGGTGACGGTCGAGCCGGAGATGTCGGCCTTCTCCATACGGGCGACCACGCCGAGGGCGCCCTGGAAGCAGGCGCTGTAACCGGCGGCGAACAGCTGCTCGGGATTGGTGCCCTCGCCGCTGCCGCCCATCTCCTTGGGCGGGTTCACGACGACGTCGAGCCTGCCGTCCTCGGTGGCCACCCGGCCGTCGCGACCGTTCTCGGCGGTGGCGACGGCGGTGTACAGGACGTCGGACTGCTGGATGGACATGCGGTGTCTACCTCCTGGGTCCGCCGCGACTCGCGCCCACGATCGCCGACGGTTTCGGAAAGAAGTTACCGCATGTCGGAAACCCAGTGAAGGCTCAGAGCTTGACGATCATCTTCCCGGTGTTGTCGCCGCGCAGGACGCCGAGGAAGGCCTCCAGGTTGTTCTCGATGCCCTCGACGACGGTCTCGCGGTACTTGAGCGCACCCGAGGCCACCCAGGGACCGACCTCCTGGACGAACTGCGGCTGAAGGTCATAGTGATCGCCGACGAGCAGGCCCTCGATACGGCCGCGGGTCTGGATGAGACGGGCGAGGTTGCGCGGGCCGGGGGCGGGCTCGGTGTTGTTGTAGACGGAGATCATGCCGCAGACCGCGATCCGTCCGCCCTGGTTCAGCGAACCGATGGCGGCCTCCAGGTGGTCCCCGCCGACGTTGTCGAAGTAGACGTCGATCCCGTCCGGGGCGGCGGCGCGCAGCTGCTCGCTCACCGGGCCGCTCTTGTAGTTGAAGGCGGCGTCGAAGCCGTACTCCTCGACGAGGAGCTTGACCTTCTCGTCGGAGCCCGCCGAGCCGATGACCCGCGAGGCGCCCTTGAGCTTGGCGATCTGACCGACCTGGCTGCCGACGGCACCGGCGGCACCGGAGACGAAGACGCTGTCGCCCTCCTTGAAGACGGCGGTGCGCAGCAGGCCCGCGTAGGCGGTGAGGCCGGGCATGCCGAGGACGCCGAGGTAGGTCGACAGGGGGGCGGCGTCGGGGTCGACCTTGACGGCCTGCTGGGCGTCGATCGTGGCGTACTCGCGCCAGCCGCCGAAGTGCAGGACGTGGTCACCGGGGGCTATGCCGTCAGCCTCGGAGGCCACGACCTCACCCACGGCACCGCCCTGCATGACCTTGCCGAGCTCGAAGGGGGCGACGTAGGACTTGGCGGCGCTCATACGGCCGCGCATGTACGGGTCGACGGACAGGTACTTGTTCCGTACGAGCACCTGCCCCTCGACGGGCTGCCGGACCTCCGCCTCGACCAGGGCGAAGTCCTCGGGCTTCGGCCAGCCGACGGGGCGGGAGAGGAGGTGCCACTCGCGGTTGATCATGACGGGAGCCTTTCGGATTTACTTCAGTACCTGAAACAACCATGCGCCTGGATATTTCAGGTTGTCAAGTAATGGGGGTATCGTGGAGCCATGGCCACCCCGGAGAAGACCGCCCGCCCCGACGCGCTGACCCTCGAAGTCGTCGAGCTGATCGGCGACGTGGTGGCGCGTTTCTACGCGGACTTCGAGGAGGCGGCCGCGGAGCACGCGCTGACCGGGGCCCAGGCGCGGCTGCTGAGCCTGCTGTCCCTGGAACCGCTTCCCATGCGCAAGCTGGCCCACAAACTCCGCTGCGAGCCGTCGAACGTCACCGGGATCGTGGACCGTCTGGAGTCCCGTGGCCTGGTCGAACGCCGCCCTGACCCTGCGGATCGCCGCGTGAAGCTGGCCGCGGTGACGGAGGAGGGGCGGGCGGTGGCCCGGACCCTGAGAGACGACTTGCGCTTCGCCCGCGAACCGTTGGCCGGGCTGTCCCATGAGGAGCGGCGAGTCCTACGGGGCCTGCTGCAACGCATGCTGGCGGCGTAGCGGTACGCCCCCGCCAGGGGCCCGCCCCTCGCACCGCCCCCAACGCGTTTCTCGCCCCCGCCGCCCCTACCCGTCCCATCCTGGGGGCTGCGCCCCCAGACCCCCCATCGGCCCTGAACGGGCCTCGTCCTCAAACGCCGGACGGGCTGAAAGACAGGCACGCGCCCCCAGCCGGGAGGCGAGGCGACCGGCACCGGCGGGGGATGGAAGGCGAAGGGGCGCACCCCCGCGGACCGGCCACCGGCGCCACGGCGGGAAGGGGACGTACCGGGGGGTGCCCGCCCGCAGTGTCGGGCGTCCGACCGACAGCACAGCTCGGTCCTACAGCACCGCCCGACCGAGGACGGACACCCCCCGGTGCGGCCCCGACCCACAACGCACCGCGGAGGCGCACCCCACCGTCAGGTACACCACCACAGAAAGCGGTCGCACTCGCTCGGCGACGGAGCCGGCGTGGGATCGGACGTCGTGGGATCGGCCGTAGGAGTCGCGGAAGCCGCCGGACTCGTGGCCGCAGGAGCCGTCGTGGCGGGGTTCGGGGCGGAGGCCGCCGCCGACTGCGCGTCCGTGTCGACGGACTCCGACGCGGACGCCGACGCCGAGGGGGAGGCGGACTGAGAGGCGTCCGGCGAAGCCGAGGAGGAGGCCGGAGCCGTACCGCTCGAGTCGGCCAGAGGCTCCGCCGTCTCGTCAGCCGCCGCCGACGCACCCCCGTCCGCCGACTCCCCACCCGCGGCGGCCGGCGTGGGCGACGACCCGGGCGCGTCCAGACCCAGTTCCGCGAGACTCAGACCCCCCGCGGCGAGTATGAACCCCGCGGCGATCAGCAGCGTCCGACGCCGCCTGCGCCGATGCGCCGCCGCCTTGCGGTCACGCCGACTCGTGGCACCGTGAGCGACGTCGCCCTCGTCGACGTCGACGTACGCCCCGGCCGCCTCCCCCGAGTACTCCCCCTCATACGGGTCGGACCCCAAGTCCGTGGACGCGCGTAGCTGTTCGGCGGGAGTGCCGCACCCCGGGCAGGCGAGGGCGCCGTTGAGGTGCCGTCGGCACGGGAGGCAGTAGTCCATGACGCGGGAAGGTTAAGTTCCGAACCGGGGCCGTTCCTAGAGCCGGCTGTGAATGTTGTGTGGGGAACCAGCCCTTCCGGCACGGCGGGCCGAGGATGATCCACCCTCATCCCACCGAAACCGGCATCCGCCGGAACGCGCCGGAACGCGCCGGAACGAGCCGGTCCCCCTCCGCTCAGGTCGGCTTACGGGTCGTCATCACCCGCTGGATCAGGATGAACACACCCAGCAGCACACCCGTCGCGATCTTCGTCCACCAGGAACTCAGCGTCCCCTCGAACTGGATGATGCTCTTGATCAGCCCCAGCACCAGAACGCCGAACAGCGTGCCGAGGACGTACCCCGAGCCACCCGTGAGCAGCGTGCCGCCGATGACCACCGCGGCGATCGCGTCGAGTTCCATGCCCACCGCGTGCAGCGGGTCACCGGACTGGATGTAGAGCATGAAGAGCAGGCCCGCGAGCGAGGAGCAGAAGCCGCTCAGCGTGTAGACGGCGATCTTCGTGCCGCCGAGCGGCAACCCCATCAGCAGCGCCGACTGCTCGTTGCCGCCGATGGCGTAGATCCGGCGTCCGAAGCGGGTGTAGTGCAGGAGGTAGAAGGCGGCCGCCAGCACGGCGAGCGCCACCAGCGCGCCGATCGACAGCTCCCCCAGCCCGAGCGACACCCGCGTCTCCGCGAGGCTGCTGACCGAGGAGTCGTTGATCGCGATCGACTCCTTGCTGATGACGAGGCACAGTCCGCGGAAGAGGAAGAGACCGGCGAGCGTCACGATGAACGGCTGGATCTCGAAGTTGTGGATCACGTAGCCCATGAGGAAGCCGCCGAACGCCCCCACCCCCAGGGAGATGGGGATGACCGCCAGCAGCGGCAGCCCGACGTCCTGGACCAGCCACGCCGTGAGCATGGTGGTGAAGCCGATGACCGAGCCCACGGACAGGTCGATGCCGCCGGAGAGGATGACGAAGGTGGCGCCGACGGCGGCGACGAGGAGATAGCTGTTGTCGATGAACAGGTTGAGGAAGACCTGCGAGTCGCCGAAGCCGTAGTTCGCGTAGCGGCTCAGTCCGCCGATGTACATCGCGAGGAACAGCGCCGCCGTGACCAGGACGGGCAGCCGCCGGTCACCGAGCAGGCGCGTGGCCTGGGACGGCGTGCGGGTCTGCGGTGTCGTGGGGGTCTTGGTGGTCGTACTCATCACGACACCTCCATCTTGGGAGCGGAGTCGGCGGGCTCGGCGACCACGGCGGGTGCGGCCGCGGGCGGGGTCTTCGCCCGGGCGCCGAAGACCTTGGCGCGGAACTTCGGGGACTGGAGCAGGCAGACGACGATGACGACGGCGGCCTTGAAGACCAGGTTGGTCTGGGTGGGGACGCCGATGGTGTAGATCGTGGTGGTCAGGGTCTGGATGACCAGGGCCCCCACGACCGTCCCGCCGATGGAGAAGCGGCCGCCCAGCAGTGACGTGCCGCCGATGACGACCGCGAGGATCGCGTCCAGCTCGATCCACAGGCCGGCGTTGTTGCCGTCCGCCGCCGAGGTGTTGGAGCTGATCATCAGGCCGGCGATGCCCGCGCACAGGGCGCAGAAGACGTACACCATGATCTTGATGCGGAGGGAGCGGATGCCGACCAGGCGGCTGGCCTCGGCGTTGCCGCCGACCGATTCGACGAGCAGGCCGAGGGCGGTGCGGCGGGTCAGCGCCACCGTCACGGCCACCACGGTGGCGACCACGAAGATGGAGAAGGGCAGGGTCAGCCAGTAGCCGCCGCCGATGAGCTTGTACGGCTCGCTGTTGATGGTGATGATCTGGCCGTCGGTGATCAGCTGGGCGACACCGCGGCCGGCGACCATGATGATCAGGGTGGCGATGATGGGCTGGATGCCCATCCGGGCCACCAGGAAGCCGTTCCACAGGCCGCAGACGACCGCCGCGATCAGGCCGAGGCCCATCGCCAGCAGCACTCCCGACAGGGCGTCCTGGTCCTTCTGGTCGCTGATGTAGGAGCACGTCAGGGCGCCGGTGATGGCGACCACCGCACCGACGGAGAGGTCGATGCCGCCGGTGGCGATGACCAGGGTCATGCCGACCGCCACCAGGATCAGCGGCGAGCCGAACAGGACGATCGAGACGAGGCTGCCGTAGAGGTGGCCGTCCGTCATGTGGATCGCGAAGAAGTCGGGGGTGAAGGGGACGTTGACGAGCAGCAGGGCGATCAGGACCGCCACCGGCCAGAAGAGGTTGTGGCGTGTCAGTGCTCGCCAGCGGGAGGTGGTGGTCACTTCAGTTCTCCGCTCTGGTCTCCGCTCGCGATGGTCTCGAGGATCTTGCTGGTGGTGATGTCGGGCCCGTTGGTGAGCCGCGCCACCAGCTTGCGGTCGCGCAGCACTCCGATGGTGTGGCTGAGACGGAGCACCTCCTCCAGCTCGGCCGCGATGTAGAGGACGGACATGCCGTCCTCGGAGAGGGAGACCACCAGTTTCTGGATCTCGGTCTTGGCGCCGATGTCGATGCCGCGGGTCGGCTCGTCGAGGATCAGCAGCTTGGGCTGGGTGATCAGCCAGCGGGCCAGGAGCACCTTCTGCTGGTTGCCGCCGCTCAACTGGCCCACGCGCGCCTCGGGGTTGGCGGGGCGGATGTCGAGGGCCCTGATGTACTTGGCGACCAGTTCGTCGCGCTGGGCGGCCGGGATGGGCCGGGTCCAGCCGCGGGCGGCCTGGAGGGCGAGGATGATGTTCTCGCGCACGGTCAGGTCGGGGACCAGGCCCTCGGCCTTGCGGTTCTCCGAGCAGAACGCGACCCCGGCGCCGATGGCGTCGTTCGGGGCGCTCATGGAGACCTGCTTGCCGCCGATGGTGAGCTTGCCGCTGTCGGGCTGGTCGGCGCCGAAGAGCAGCCGGGCCAGTTCGGTGCGGCCGGAGCCCAGCAGGCCTGCCAGGCCCACGACTTCGCCCTTCTTGATCTCAAGGTCGAAGGGGGCGATGCCGCCGCTCCTGCCGAGGCCCTCCGCGGTGAGCAGCGACTCGCCGACGTCCGCGTGGAGTTGGTGGTCGTGCAGCTCCTCCAGCTGGTCCAGAGCCTTGCCGATCATCAACTCGATCAGCTGGACCTGGTCGAGGTCGCGGACCATGTGCTCGCCGACCAGGGTGCCGTTGCGCAGCACGGTCATGCGGTCGCAGATCTCGTAGATCTGGTCGAGGAAGTGGGAGACGAAGAGGATCGCGACGCCCTCGTCCCGCAACTGCCGCATGAGGCGGAAGAGTTCGAGGACCTCGTCGCGGTCGAGGCTGGAGGTGGGCTCGTCCAGGACCAGCACCTTGGTGCGGGAGCCCGCGCCGTCGCTGTCGCCGTGCCCCACCGACCGTACGATCGCGACGAGTTGCTGCACGGCGAGCGGGTACGAGGACAGCGGGGCGCTCACGTCGATGTCGAGGCCGAGCCGGTCGACCATCTCCGCGGCCTGTCGGCGCATCTGCTTCCACTGGATGCGGCCCGCGCGGGTGGGTTCGCGGCCGATGAAGATGTTCTCCGCCACCGACAGGTTGGGGCAGAGGTTGACCTCCTGGTAGACCGTGCTGATGCCGGCGTGCTGCGCCTGCAGCGGGCTGCCGATCCGCACGGGCCGGCCGTCGAGGGTGATGGTGCCGCCGTCCAGGGGGTGGACCCCGGTCAGCACCTTGATCAGGGTGGACTTCCCCGCCCCGTTCTCCCCCATCAGGGCGTGGATCTCGCCGGGGAAGAGCCGGAAGTCGACGCCCGACAGAGCCCTTACCCCCGGAAACTCTTTGACTATGCCCGTCATCTCCAGGACGGGCTGCGGCTCTGCCATGGCAGCGCTCCTCACGGAATCGGTTCGGCCCGCGCCGGTGTTGGGCCGCGGCGGGCCGGGCCCGCGGGGAGCCGTCCCGGCCGAGGTGTGGTCGGCCGGCCGGGGGCTCCCCGCCGGTGGGTGCGGTCGGTCAGTACTTGCGGGTGGGGAGCGCGTCCTTCGCCTGGTCCTGCATGAAGTCGCCCTCCTTCGTCTTGATCCAGCGCTCGACCTTGCCGCCCTCGTGAACCGTCTTGACGACCTCCATCAGCTGGGGGCCGAGCAGCGGGTTGCACTCGACGATGGCGTTGATCTTGCCTTCGGACATGGCCACGAAGCCGTCCTTCACGCCGTCGATCGAGACGATCAGGATGTCCTTGCCGGGCTTCTTGCCGGCCGCCTCGATGGACTGGATGGCGCCGATGGCCATGTCGTCGTTGTGCGCGAAGAGCACGTTGACGTCCGGGTTGGACTGGAGGAAGGCCGCCATGACCTGCTTGCCGCCGGCGCGGGTGAAGTCACCGGTCTGGCTGACGACGATCTTCCAGTCGTCCGCGTGGTCCGCGTCCATGACCTCCTTGAAGCCCTTGGCGCGCTCGATGGCGGGGGCGGCACCGGTGGTGCCCTCCAGCTGGGCGATCTTCACGGCGCCCTTGAGGCCGGCCTTCTCGATGACCTTCTCGAGGATCTTGGCGGCGCGGCGGCCCTCGTCGGTGAAGTCGGAGCCGACCAGGGTGGCGAACAGGGAGTCGTCGGAGGTCTCGACGGAACGGTCGGTGAGGACGACCGGGATCTTCGCGGCCTTGGCCTCCTTGAGCACCGCGTCCCAGCCGGTGACGACCACCGGGGAGAAGGCGATGACGTCCACCTTCTGCGCGATGTAGCTGCGGATGGCGGAGATCTGGTTCTCCTGCTTCTGCTGGGCGTCGGAGAACTTCAGGGTGTAACCCGCCTCCTTGGCCGCGGACTTGACCGAGTCGCTGTTGGCGGTGCGCCAGCCGCTCTCGGAGCCGACCTGGGAGAAGCCGAGGGTGATGGCCTTGCTGCCGCCGCCGGAGGAGCCGGTCTCGGGGCTGTCGTCCTCCTTGGCGCAGGCCGCCAGGGTGCCCGCCGCCGCCACGCCGATCGCCGCAGTGAGGAAGTTCCTTCTGTTGAGCATGTTGCTTCTCCTTTGAAGAGCCGGCCCGGGGAGGACCGCTGTTACTCGGGGACCGACCACACTGTGTCCAGCCTGTCGATCATTATTCGAAATATCGGTCACACTGGTGTACGAATTTGACTGGCTGGTGTCAGGTCAGTCGGGAGCGGTGCTGGCGCGGACGACGAGCTGAGGTTCGATGGAGACCCCGGGCGTCCCGGACGGGGCCCGGCCCTCCATGAGGTCCAGCAGCAGGGCGATGCTCCGCTGTCCCACCGTCGCGAAGTCCTGCCGGACGGTGGTGAGCGGTGGGGCGAAGAACTCCGACTCGGGGATGTCGTCGAAGCCGACCACCGCGACGTCCTGCGGGGTGCGCACCCCCGCCTCACGCAGGGCCCGCAACGCCCCCAGTGCCATCTGGTCGTTGGCGACGAAGACGGCGGTCAGTCCACGGCCCACCCAGCCGGCCAGTTCCTGGCCCGCACGATAGCCCGACAGCGGACTCCAGTCTCCCCTGAGCGGCTGCGGCGGCTCGATGCCCGCCGCCTCCAGGGTGGCCCGCCAGCCCGCCTCCCGGTCCGCCGCCTCCTGCCAGTCCCCGGGTCCGGCGAGATGCCAGACCGTCCGGTGCCCGGCGGCGAGCAGATGCCCGGTGGCCAGCCGCGCCCCCAGCCACTGATCCACGTTGACGCTGGGAATCTCCGCGCCGGAGCCGGTTCCCACGGCCACCACCGGGAAGGGGTGGCGCAGTTCGGCGAGCGCATCGACCGCGGAACGCTGCGGGGCGAGGGCGATCACCCCCTCCACACCGCCCTCGCTGAGGTGGTCCAGCGCCTCGGAGAGGGTCTCCACCGCCAGTCTGCGCAGACTGACCGTCGAGACGGTGTACCCCGCGGCGCGGGCCGCGTCCTCCAGGGCGAACAGCGTGCTGGCCGGCCCGTAGAGCGTGGTGTTGGCGGCGACCACACCCAGGGTGCGGGTGCGGCGGGTGACCAGGGCCCGAGCGGAGGAGTTGCGGCGGTAGCCCATCTCCTCGATCGCTCGCAGCACCTTGGCCCGAGTCTCGTCCCGCACGTTGGGGTGGTCCCCCAGCACACGGGACACGGTCTGGTGCGACACCCCGGCCAAGCGTGCCACATCGGCCATGGTGGGCGGCCGGAGCTGCAAGTGGTTCATGGCCGCACCTCCTCGACGGTCACGGGCGAGAGCACTACCGACACGACGCTCGAACCTCCTTGGATGCCGGTCGGCATCGATCGGTGAATGCGGACGTCATTGTGAGCGCTAACAATTCACGGCGGTCAAGAGGGCTGCAGAAGGTAGGGCGTCACGGTTGAATAACGCAGCAGGCTGCGGGAGTCGTGATCTCGGACAGATGTGCACGCCACCAAAACCGTTACGCCGTTCGACCACCCGACCCATTGACACCCCGACCGCGTCGTCCTTACGGTCAGGTCAGCATTTCGAACGTGAGCCGAAATTTCGAACAAGCCAGAAAGTCTAGGGAGAAGCTGACGTGCGCATCACGGGAATCAGCACGCACGTGGTCGGGACGCCGTGGCGGAACCTGACCTACGTCCAGGTGCACACCGACGAGGGACTCACCGGGGTCGGCGAGACCCGCATGCTGGGCCACACCGACGCTCTGCTCGGCTATCTGCGTGAGGCAGAAGCCAACCACATTCTCGGGTCGGACCCGTTCGCTGTCGAGGACCTCGTCAAGCGGATGAAGTACGGCGACTACGGGCGCGCCGGCGAGATCGTGATGTCCGGCATCGCCGTCATCGAGATGGCCTGCTGGGACATCAAGGGCAAGGCGCTGGGCGTCCCCGTCTGGCAGCTGCTCGGCGGCAAGGTCACCGACAAGGTCAAGGCGTACGCCAACGGCTGGTACACCACCGAGCGGACGCCGGAGGCCTACCACAAGGCCGCCCGGGGGGTCATGGAGCGCGGCTACAAGGCGCTGAAGATCGACCCCTTCGGCACCGGCCACTTCGAGCTGGACCACGAGCAGAGCCTGTACGCCGTCTCCCTCATCGAGGCCGTCCGGGACGCCATCGGCCCCGACGCCGAGCTGATGCTGGAGATGCACGGCCGCTTCTCCCCCGCCACCGCCGTCCGCCTCGCCAAGGACCTCGCCCCCTTCAAGCCCGCCTGGCTGGAGGAGCCGGTCCCGCCGGAGAACCTCAAGGCGCTGGAGAAGGTCGCCGCCAAGGTCGACATGCCGGTCGCCACCGGTGAGCGCATCCACGACCGCATCGAGTTCCGCGAGCTCTTCGAGAGCCAGGCCGTGGACATCATCCAGCCCGACGTCGGCCACATCGGCGGCATCTGGGAGACCCGGAAGCTCGCCGCGACCGCCGAGACCCACTACATGCTGGTGGCCCCGCACAACGTCGGCGGCCCGGTGCTGACCGCCGCCTCGCTCCAGGTCGGCTTCACCGCGCCGAACTTCAAGATCCTGGAGCACTTCAACGACTTCGCCGACGCCGACATCAAGAAGGTCGTCAAGGGCGCCCCGCAGGTCGTGGACGGTTACTTCCACCTCTCCGACGCCCCGGGCCTCGGCGTCGAGCTGGATGTCGACGCGGCGGCCGAGTTCCCGCAGCAGCAGGCCCGCTTCGACCTGTGGGCCGAGGGCTGGGAGCGGCGTCAGCCGAAGGGCACCCAGGCGTGAGCAGCGCCGTCGTCATCGAGGCGCCCGGGGAGCACCGGCTCGTCGAGCACATTCCTCGTGAGCCCGGCGCCGGGGAGGCGCTGGTCAGCGTCCACGCGGTCGGGATCTGCGGCAGTGACCGCGAGGTCTACCAGGGCAACCGGCCCGAGGGGTACGTCCGTTACCCGCTGACGCCCGGCCACGAGTGGTCCGGCACGGTGACAGCGGTGGGCTCCGACGTCCCGGCGTCGCTGGTCGGCCGCAAGGTGGTGGGTGAGGGCTTCCGCAACTGCCAGGTCTGCGACCGCTGCCACGCGGGCGAGACCACGCTGTGCACGGCCGGCTACGAGGAGACGGGCTTCACCGAGCCCGGCGCCATGGCCGCCACCCTCACCCTGCCGGCCCGGCTGCTGCACGCTCTCCCGGAGGACGCCGACCTGACGGCGGCGGCGCTGTTGGAACCGGCCGCGTGCATCGCCTCGGCCGCGCTCAAGGCGAACGCTCGACCCGGTGACCGGGTCGCGGTCGTGGGCACGGGCACGCTCGGGATGTTCGCCGTGCAGTTCCTCAAGGCGGCCTCGCCGGCGGCGCTGCTGGTGGTGGGCACCCGCCCGGATCGCGCGGAGCTGTCGAAGAGGTTCGGCGCCACCGACTTCCGCGTCCGGGGCGAGGAGCTGCCCGGCGACTTCGACGTGGTCATCGAGACCGCCGGTTCGGCGTCCGCCGCGAACACCGCCTCCGCACTGCTGCGCCGCGGCGGGCGACTGGTCCTGACCGGTATCCCGGCCGCGGGCGCCGACGGCCTCGACCCGACCGACCTCGTCGTCCGCCAGCTGGAGGTGCACACCGTGTTCGGGGCGCCGCCGGAGGCCTGGGCGCACGCCGTGCGGGTCTTCGGGGCCGGACTGCTCGACCCGCTGCCGCTCATCACGCACGAGCTGCGGCTGGAGGAGTTCCCCGAGGCCATCGCGCTGGTGGGGTCCGGCGACCCGAAGGTCGGCAAGGTCCTGCTGCGGCCGTGACCCGTCCCGAGAGCCGTACGCCGGTACGGAGTACCTGACGACTCCGTACCGGCGTACATCCACAGCCCCCCGCACCCAGAGCCGCGATCCTCGTCCGAAATATCGACCCTGAAGGACAGCTTGTGACCGAGACCACCGCCAGAGCGGCCCGACGACCCGGCGAGCAGGCACTCGCCGCACTGGGCCTGGACGCGCCGGCCCTCGACCCGTCCGACGCGTCCCCGCACACCTTCCCCGGCGGCGGCCGCTGGCGCACCGAAGTGCCCTCCGTGGAGGGTCCCGAGGCCCTCGCCGTGGTCCTCAAGGAGTCCTCGCGGCTCGATGTGCCGGTCCACCGGATCAGCCAGGGCTCGGGCATCTGGATGCTCACCGACGCCGAGATCACCGAGATGGTGGAGGCGACCGCCGAGCGTGACATCGAGCTCTGCCTGTTCACCGGCCCCCGCGGTACCTGGGACATCGGCGGCTCCACCCGGACCGACTCCAAGGGCGGCGGGCTGCGCGCCCGCGGTCACGACGCGGTCGCGGGGTGTGTCGAGGACGCCGTGCGCGCCACCGAGCTGGGGGTGAAGTGCCTGCTCGTCGCCGACGAGGGCGTGCTGTGGACACTGCACCGGGCCCGCGTCGCGGGGATCATCCCGGCCGACACCACGCTGAAGGTGTCGGCGCTGATCGGACCGGTGAACCCGACCGCGTACGCCGTCTACGAGAACCTCGGCGGCGACTCGATCAACGTGCCGAGCGACCTGACGCTCGATCACCTCACCGAGATCCGCCGGGTGTCCGGCGCCCCCATGGACATGTACATCGAGGCTCCCGACGACCTCGGCGGCTACATCCGGATGTACGAGGTCGCCGAGCTGATCCGGCGCGGCGCACCGCTCTATCTGAAGTTCGGCCTGTCGAAGGCCCCGGGGATCTACCCCTACGGGCATCACATGCGCGAGCTCACGCTGTCCACCGCCAAGGAAAGAGTGCGGCGCGGACGGCTCGCCCTGGACCTGCTCGCACGGCATGGAGCGGACGGCGACATGGCGCCGCTCGGCTCGCGACTGCCGGGTGCGCTCAAGCGATTCGAAACGCCTGCATAACGTTCCGGACAACGCCCCTTCACAGAAGTCCACGGAGTCACACAGACTCCGACACAACTTCTCTCGGTCGCCCCGCACCACCGACAGGCGCCCGCACCGCCAAATCGCCCCATGGCCTCCAGAACATCAAGGAAGATGATCATGCTGAACCGCAGAGCCGCACTCTCCGCCGTAGCCACCTCGGCCGTCCTCGCCCTCACCCTGTCCGCCTGCGGCCAGGACAGCGAAGGAGGCAGTGCGGAGGAATCGGGCAGCGCCAAGGGCGGCACCATCGGCATCTCGATGCCCACCAAGTCCTCCGAGCGCTGGATCGCCGACGGCAAGAACGTCGTGGCGGACCTGGAGGCCAAGGGCTACAAGACCAGCCTGGTCTACGGCGAGGACGACCCGGAGAACCAGGTCTCGCAGATCGAGAACCTGATCACCAAGGGCGTCAAGGCGATCATCGTCGCGGCGATCGACAACAAGTCCCTCAACGGCGTGCTCCAGCAGGCCAAGGACGCGAACATCCCGGTCATCGCCTACGACCGCCTCATCCTCGGCACGGCCAACGTCGACTACTACGCGTCCTTCGACAACACCAAGGTCGGCGAGCTCCAGGCCAACTACATCGTCGACAAGCTCGGTCTGAAGGAGGGCAAGGGCCCCTTCAACATCGAGCTGTTCGCCGGCTCCAACGACGACAACAACACGAAGTACTTCTTCGGCGGCGCGATGAGCGTCCTGAAGCCGTACATCGACAGCAAGAAGCTGGTCGTCCAGTCCGGCCAGACGGGCCTCACCCAGGTCACCACGCTGCGCTGGGACGGCGCCACGGCGCAGAAGCGCATGGACGACATCCTCACCAAGTCGTACTCCAAGAAGAAGGTCGACGCGGTGCTCTCGCCGTACGACGGCATCTCGATCGGCATCCTGTCGGCGCTGAAGTCCGACGGCTACGGCACCAAGGCCAAGCCGCTCCCGGTCCTCACCGGCCAGGACGCCGAGCTCGCCTCGGTGAAGTCGATCATCGCGGGCCAGCAGACGCAGACCGTCTACAAGGACACCCGTGAGCTGGCCAAGGTCGCCGGCAGCATGGTCGACGCGGTCCTCAACGGCAAGAAGCCGGAGACCAACGACACCAAGACCTACGACAACGGTGCCAAGGTCGTCCCCGCCTACCTGCTGAAGCCGGTGAGCGTCGACAAGAGCAACTACAAGCAGGTCCTGGTCGACGGCGGCTACTACACCGAGGGCGACCTCAAGTAGTCCTGCCCGCCTGTAGACAGAACAGAGATTGGAAGGCACGACCATGGCGGGACCCGTCCTGGAAATGCGCTCGATCGTCAAGACCTTTCCCGGTGTCAAAGCGCTCTCGGACGTCACCCTGACCGTCCGGCAGGGCGAGGTCCACGCCATCTGCGGTGAGAACGGCGCCGGCAAGTCCACCTTGATGAAGGTGCTCTCCGGCGTCCATCCGCACGGCACGTACGAGGGCGAGATCCTCTTCGAGGGAGAGCGCTGCGAGTTCAAGGACATCCGCGCGAGCGAGGATCACGGCATCGTGATCATCCACCAGGAACTCGCGCTGGTGCCCTACCTCTCCCTCGCGGAGAACATCTTCCTCGGCAACGAGCACGCCAAGAGCGGGCTCATCGACTGGCGCGAGACCCTGCGGCACGCCAGTGAGCTGCTGCGCCGGGTCGGTCTGAGCGACCACCCGGAGACCCGCGTCGCCGACATCGGCGTGGGCAAGCAGCAGCTCGTGGAGATCGCCAAGGCGCTCTCCAAGAAGGTGAAGCTGCTCATCCTCGACGAGCCGACCGCGGCTCTCAACGACGAGGACAGCGGCAAACTCCTGGATCTCATCCTGGAGTTGAAGAAGCAGGGCATGACCTCGATCATCATCTCCCACAAGCTCAACGAGATCCGCAAGGTCGCCGACTCGGTGACCATCCTGCGCGACGGGCAGACGATCGAGACGCTCGACGTGAAGGCCGAGGAGACCAGCGAGGACCGGATCATCTCCGGCATGGTCGGCCGCGACCTCGACCACCGCTTCCCCGAACGCACCGCGTACAAGGGCGAGTCGGAGGAGGCTCCGGCGCTCGAGATCCGCGACTGGACCGTGCACCACCCGATCGACCAGGCGCGCAAGGTGGTCGACGACGTGTCGATCAACGTCAAGCGCGGGGAGATCGTGGGCATCGCGGGCCTGATGGGCGCGGGGCGCACCGAACTCGCCATGAGCGTCTTCGGCCGCTCCTACGGCCGGTACGCGGGCGGCACCGTGCTCAAGGACGGCAGCGAGATCCGTACCAAGACCGTGTCCGAGGCGGTCGGGCACGGCATCGCGTACGTCACCGAGGACCGCAAGCACTACGGCCTCAACCTCATCGACACCATCAACCGCAACATCTCGCTCAGCGCCCTGGACAAGGTGGCCAAGCGCGGGATCGTCGACGAGCACGAGGAGCGGAAGGTCGCCGAGGGCTTCCGCAAGACCATGAACATCAAGGCGCCGACCGTCTTCGAGCCGGTCGGCAAGCTGTCCGGCGGCAACCAGCAGAAGGTCGTCCTCAGCAAGTGGATCTTCGCGGGTCCCGATGTGCTGATCCTGGACGAGCCCACGCGCGGCATCGACGTGGGCGCCAAGTTCGAGATCTACACCGTCATCGACCAGCTGGCCGCCCAGGGCAAGGCGGTCGTCTTCATCTCCTCCGAGCTGCCGGAGCTGCTCGGTATGTGCGACCGCATCTACACGATGGCCGCGGGGCGGCTGACCGGCGAGTTCTCCAGGGCCGAGGCCTCGCAGGAATCGCTGATGCGACAGATGACCAAGGACAAAGAGGTAACCCGATGAGCACGAACGTGACCAAGAGCCCGGCGGTGGCACCCCCGGGGAAGAGCGGGGGATCGTCCTCCGACGCCGGGTTGCTGCAGCTGATGCTGGACGGCCTGCGCCGCAACATGCGCCAGTACGGCATGCTGATCGCCCTCGGCCTGATCGTCGCCCTCTTCGCCGTCTGGACCGACGGCGTTTTGCTGGAGCCGCGCAACGTCTCCAACCTGGTCCTCCAGAACGCCTACGTCCTGATCCTCGCGATCGGCATGATGCTGGTCATCATCTCGGGCCATATCGACCTGTCGGTCGGCTCGTTGACGGCGTTCGTGGGCGCGTTCGCGGCCGTGCTGACCGTGCAGCACAACGTGTCGTGGCCGGTCGCGGTGGCGCTGAGCCTGGTGGTCGGCGCGGTGGCGGGCGGCATCCAGGGCTTCTTCATCGCGTATCTCGGCATCCCGTCGTTCATCGTCACCCTCGCCGGCATGCTGATCTTCCGTGGCTTCACCGAGATCCTGCTGGAGGGCCAGACCCTCAGCCCGTTCCCGAGCGGCCTGGAGAAGATGGGCAACGGCTTCCTGCCGGAGACCGGCCCGGAGACCAACTACCACAACATCACGCTGCTGCTCGGCCTGGTCCTGATCGTCTTCGTGGTCCTCCAGGAGTTCCGGGACCGCAAGCGCCAGCAGGAGTTCGCCCTGGACGTGGTGCCGCGCAACCTCTTCCTGCTGAAGCTCGTCTCGATCGTCGCCGCGGTCCTCCTCGTCACGATGCTGCTCGCCAGCTACAAGGGCGCGCCGATCATCCTGCTCATCCTGGGCGGACTGGTCGTCGGCTACGGCTACCTCATGCGCAACGCCGTCTTCGGCCGCCACATCTACGCGATCGGCGGCAACCTGCCGGCCGCGAAGCTGTCCGGCGTCAAGGACAAGAAGGTCGTCTTCCTCGTCTTCCTGAACATGGGCGCGCTCGCCGCCCTGGCGGGTCTGGCGATCGCGGCCCGACTGAACGCGGCCTCCCCGAAGGCGGGCCTGAACTACGAACTCGAGGCCATCGCCTCGGCGTTCATCGGTGGCGCGTCCATGAGCGGCGGTGTCGGCACCGTCCTCGGCGCGATCATCGGTGGTCTCGTCCTCGGCGTGCTCAACAACGGCATGAACCTGCTCAGCGTCGGCTCCGACTGGCAGCAGGTCATCAAGGGCATGGCCCTGCTGGCCGCGGTCGGCTTCGACGTCTGGAACAAGCGCAAGTCCGGTTCGTAGACCGGATCGACCGGATCGGGCCCCGTCGCAAGGCGGGGCCCTTCCCATGGGAGGAGACAAGCACCGGTGAAGGAACTCTTCGGCACCCTGGCCGACGGCACCGAGGTCCACCGCTGGTCGTTGGAGAACGGCGGCACCCGTCTGAAGGTCCTGTCCTACGGCGGGATCGTGCAGTCCCTGGAGAGACCCGACCGGCACGGGGTGTACGCGAATCTCTCGCTCGGCTTCGACCGTCTAGAGGACTACGTCGACTCCAGCCCCTACTTCGGCGCGCTGATCGGCCGGTACGGCAACCGCATCGCCCTGGGCCGGTTCACGCTGGACGGCACGGCGTACCGACTGTCCGTGGACGACGGGGACAACAGTCTGCACGGCGGCGCGGAGGGCTTCGACCGGCGGGTGTGGGAGGTCGAGCCGTTCACCGACGGCACCGACGTCGGCCTGCGCCTGGCCTACACCTCCGCCGACGGCGAGATGGGCTACCCGGGCACCCTCACGGCGCAGGTGACGTACACCCTCACCGACCGGGGTGACTGGCGCGTCGACTACGAGGCCGTCACCGACCGGACCACGGTCGTCAACCTCACCAACCACGTCTACTGGAACCTCGCCGGCGAGGGCGGCGGCACCGTCGAGGACCATGAACTGCGGCTCGCCGCCTCCCGCTTCACGCCCGTCGGCCCCGGCCTGATCCCCACCGGCGAGCTGGCGCCCGTCGACGGCACCCCCTTCGACTTCCGCGCGTCCAGGTCGATCGGCCGGGACCTGCGCGCCGGGCACCCCCAGCTGCTCGCCGCCCAGGGGTACGACCACAACTGGGTCCTGGACAAGGGGATCACGGCCGCACCCGAGCCGATCGCGACCCTGCACGACCCGCTGTCCGGGCGCACCCTGGAGATCGCCACCACCGAGCCCGGCGTGCAGTTCTACTCGGGCAACTTCCTCGACGGCACCCTGGTCGGGCCGAGCGGGCGCGCCTACCGCCAGGGCGACGCGGTGTGCCTGGAGACCCAGCACTACCCCGACTCCCCGAACCAGCCGTCGTTCCCCTCGACCGTGCTGCGGCCGGGCGAGACGTACCGGTCGTCGACGGTGCACTCGTTCCCCGCGTGAGTCCCGGCGGGCGCCGCCTGCCCGTTCCGCACAGCGGGGGCACATGTTCTTACCCGTTTCTCAGCGGTTGAACAGTGCCATCCCGGCCTCCGTATGTAGGGACGGCCCGCGCTCCCCCGCGCGGGCCACCCAAAGACGACGGCCCCGGACGTCCCCACCGGGTCCGCCCCACACGGAGGTTCCATGGGCGAGAACGTCACGTCGCTGTTTCGAGCCACCGCGGCGCACAGCCCGTCCATGGCGGCGCTGACGCGGGCGGCCGGGGACGGGGCGGGCCCCATCGACTTCTGTATCCCGGTCAACCCCTACTTCCCCACCCCGGGGATGTGGGACGAGATGTCGAGCCGGCTGCGCGACATCATCACGTACTACCCGAGCAGCGCCGACACCATCACCTCCGAGCTCTGCAACCTCCTCCAACTCCCGCCGCAGGCCGTGGCGATGGGCAACGGCTCCACCGAGCTCATCACCTGGATCGACCACCTGCTGGTCCGGGAGTCCCTCGCCATCCCCGTCCCCACCTTCGGCCGCTGGACCGACCAGCCGATGGAGACCGGCAAGCGGGTCGACATGTTCCCGCTCCAGGAGTCCAGCGGATTCGCCCTCGACCTCGCGCAGTACGCCGAGTTCATCCGGGCCCGGGGCACCCGGGCCGCGGTCATCTGCAACCCGAACAACCCCGACGGCGGCTTCCTGCACAAGCACGCCATCGTGCAGTTCATGGACGCCATGGCCGACCTGGACCTGATCGTCATCGACGAGAGCTTCCTGGAGTTCGCCGACGCCGAGGCCGAGCCGTCGGTCGTCCAGGAGGCGATGCTCCGGCCCAACGTCATCGTGCTGCGCTCGCTCGGCAAGAACTTCGGCCTGCACGGCATACGGTTCGGCTACATGGTCGCCAACCCGTCGCTGGCCGGCCGGGTCCGCTCGATGCTGCCGAAGTGGAACCTCAACGCCTTCGCCGAGTACGTGGTGTTCATGCTCAAGGAGCACGGCGCCGAGTACGCGCAGAGTCTGCGGCAGGTGTTCCGGGACCGGCTCGACATGTCGAGCCAGCTCTCCGCGCTGCCCGGCCTGACCGTCTACCCCTCGCAGGGCAACTTCCTCTTCGTGCGCCTCCCGGTGGGCGCCGAGGGCACGGTGGTCCGGGACCGGCTGCTCACCGAGCACCGGATCCTGGTCCGCGAGTGCGGCAACAAGATCGGTTCGTCCAGCCGCTTCCTGAGACTCGTGGTGCGCCCCCAGGTGGACGTGCGTCGCCTGGTGTCCGGCCTGGAACAGGTGCTCTACGGGACCAGGAGGGGAGCCGCCGTGCCCGAGCTGGCCACCGGGACCAACTACAGCTCGGGTACGGCGGCCGTGGACCGGCTTGTCGGTGCGTCCAACGGGGCCGGGATGCCGAATCTGGCGGCCCAGGCGATGGCTGCCACGCCGTCGTACGGGGGCGGTGTGCCGATGCCGCAGCCTCAGCCGGTGCCGATGCCGGCGGCGGCGCAGGTCGCCCCGCAGATGCCGCAGCAGGTTCCCCAGCCCCAGATGCCGCAGCCCCAGATCCCGCAGCCGCGGATTCCCCAGCCGCAGGTTTCTCAGCCGGAGTTTCCGCAGCCGCAGATGCCCCAGGTTCCCCAGCCGGTGGCTCCGGCCGCCGCGGCTCCTTCACCGTTCGCCGCGCCCGCCGGGCCCACCCCGCCGGGGGTGCCGGCACGGGGTGGGCTCACGGCGGCCCAGGTGCGGGGGACGAACGGGCTGACGCCCGCGCCGGCTTCGGGGTGGCCCAACCCCGGGAGCTGGCCCAACGCCGCGGGGGCGTGACGTTGGCCTGTTCGCCGTAGGGGCTGGTGCCGCGGGGCGACCGCGGGTCCGGTGTGTCTGGTCCCGCAGTTCCCCGCGCCCCTGGGTCGGTCGGCCCTAGGCCGGGGTCAGACGCCACTGCTGGCAGGTGTTGCCCAGCCACGACCACTGCCTGACGTCCGCCGCGTCCGCCGTTGAGCAGTTCGCGACGTCCGCCACCTTGCCGGTGGCCTGGTTGACGATCCTGACCCAGCTGTTGTCGGTCACGACGAACCTGAACTTCTGGCAGGTGTTGTCCAGCCAGCTCCACTGGCGCAGGTCCGCGCCGTCGGCGCTCGAACAGTCCGCCGTGTCCAGGACCTTGCCGCTCGCCACGTTCACCAGCCTGCTGGTGTCGTCGCCCTGGTCCTGGACGCGCCACTTCTGGTTGCTGCCGCCGTTGCAGGTGTACTGCTGGACGTTGGCGCCGTCGGCGGTCGAACCCCCGGCGACCTCAAGGCACTTGCCGCTGTTGCGGTTGGTGAGGGTGTACGTCGTGGACGTCGCCGACGGTTCTCCGGACGGGCCCGTCATGCTCGCGCCCAGGGCCGCCGGGGTGCCGAGGTTCGGGGTGCCGTCGGAGTTCCAGGTGAACTTCTGGGCGCGGGTGGTGCGGCCGTTGTCGCAGCCGTCGGAGGCCGAGTCGTTGGCGTGGTAGACGATCCAGTTCTCGGTGCCGTCGGGGGACGTGAAGAAGCCGTTGTGGCCGGGTCCGTAGACGCCTGCGGAGTCGTTGCGCTGGAAGACGGGCGTTGACTTCTTCGTCCAGGAGGAGGCCGCCAGCGGGTCCGAGCCGGTCAGGGTGAGCTGGCCGAGCTTGTAGTCCGGGGTCCAGCAGCCGCTGCCCGAGTAGATCAGGAAGGTCCGGCCGCCCCGCTGGAGGATCTCGGGCCCTTCGTTGACCGTGCCGCCGGAGGTCTCCCAGGAGTGGGTGGGCGTGGAGATCGTCGAGAAGCCGGTGGCCAGGGTGTACGGGTTGGACATCCGGGCCGCGACCAGGTTCTGGGTGCCGCCGCCGGTGGCGCTGCCGAAGAGGTACAGCTGGCCGTTGATGGTGGCGACCGTCGGGTCCAGCATCCAGGCGGAGTTGAGCTGGTTCTTGTAGGTGTACGGGCCGGTCGGGTCCGTGCCCGCGCTCTCCAGGACGTGGGTGCGCTGGGTGGCGTTGTAGTCGGTGACGTTCTGGCCGGCCACGTAGTACAGGTACCACTTGCCGCCCAGGAAGTGCAGTTCGGGCGCCCAGATGTTGCAGCAGCGCGAGGCGTTGTCGCCGGTCCACACCTGGATGTTGGGGGCGGTGGCGAGGCCGCCGAGCGTCGGCGACTTGCGCAGGGTGATGACGTTGGTCCAGCTCGTCGTCACCAGGTAGTAGTTGCCGTTGTAGTACGAGATCCAGGGGTCGGCGCCCTTCTGGGTCTTGACCGGGTTGCTGAAGGAGGCCGCGCTCGCCGAGGACTGCCCCAGGGACAGGGCGAGGACCAGTGCGGCCAGCAGGGTCAGTAGGCGACGGGCCATCCGCTGCTCCAGTTCAGAAGGTTGATGCCCAGCCTGGGCGTGCCGTTGTCGTTGCCGTCGTAGTAGTGGTAGACGATCAGGTCGCCGTCGGAGTCGTTCATGATCGACTGGCCGCCGGGGCCGATGTACCGGCCGTGCGACTCCAGGACCGGGGTGCCGCCGTTGTTCGTCATCGAGACGCCGTTCTTGTCGACGTACGGCCCGGTGACGCTGGTGGCGCGGCCGACCTTGACCTTGTAGGTCGAACTGGTGCCGGCGCAGCAGGTGTCGTAGGACGCGAAGAGGTAGTAGTAGCCGCCCCGCTTCACGATGTACGGCGCCTCGACGGCCTTGGTCCCGGTGGGGCGGGAGGCGATCGAGTAGCGGGTGGTGTTGGTGGAGAGCTGCTTTCCGGTGGCGGGGTTGAGCTGGATCATCTTCAGGCCGGTCCACCAACTGCCGAAGGACAGCCACCACTTGCCGTCGCCGTCCACGAACAGGTTCGGGTCGATGGCGTTGTAGTCGCTGGAGGTGGTGGAGGTGTACACGGTGCCCTGGTCGGTCCAGGAGCCGGGCAGGCCGGTGCTCGACGTGGCGAGACCGATGGCGGACTTGTTGGAGCCGAAGGTCGAGACGGCGTAGTACATGAGGTACTTGCCGCCCTGGTAGGAGATGTCGGGCGCCCAGGCCTCGGCGGCGTACGAGGACCACCAGCCCGGCTTGGTGGAGAAGGCGTCGCGGCCGGCCGTGAACGCGGTGCGGTCGGTGGAGGTGCGGTAGCCGAGGCCGCCGCCGGTGCCGTACAGCAGGTAGCGGCCGGCGGAGGTGCGGATCATCGTGGGGTCGTGGATGACGGTGGCCCCGGTGACGGTCCCGGGGTTGGGGTACGCCGACGCGGTGGACGGCACGAGTGCGAGCAGGGCTGCGGTGGGAAGGGCGAGGAGCGTGGTACGAGTGCGGGTGCGCATCACACGGACTCCTGACAGAGGGGGGACTGTTCGGTAGACCGAACAGCGGTCGCCACTTCGGACGGACGGAACGTAGAATCGAATCACTCGCGCGTCAATGGCCCTGGCACTCACAGGAGTTCGCAACCGGGCAGGGACTTGTCCACAGATCAAATACTGGGCATGATCCGTTCACGTCGTGATCACGACGTGAACACCCCCCGCACCAGCGGTCCCCGCCCTGCAAGGAGATTTCGGCATGCCCAAGATCAGGCACCTCGCCATCACCGCACTCGCCGCGGCCAGCCTCGTGATCGGGACGGCGGGCTCGTCCTACGCCTCGACCTACACGGCCAGCTCCAGCAACTCCTGCGGGGCCACGTACTTCTACGACGTCGGCGACACGTTCAAGATGATCGACGTCTGTACGGACGGCAAGGGCGTGCGCCTGCAGTACACGAACCCCACGACGGGCAGTCCGTCCACCAGCAACACGAAGATCACCGTGGACTACACCGGCGGCTACACCGGCTGGGACCTGTCCAACGCCTACGTGTACGACACCGACATGAACGAGGACGCCTGCTTCTACTTCCGCGTCGGCCACGTCGACGACGGCGCCTACGTCAGCGGCTCCTACGGCGGCTGGGTCCTCGCCTGCGCCGCGAACTGATCACACGACCGCGCCCCCGGCCCGGGACCGGGGGTGCGGTCATCGGCGGAACCTGTGGACCGGCAGGTCGACCTCGGCCCGGACGGTCTTCGCGGGCGGCTCCCGGTCCACCACCTCCCACCGGTCCGCGAGCGCCTCGACGAGCACGAGACCACGGCCGCCCTCGTCCAGCGGCCGCACCTCCGGTACGGCGCCCGGCGCGGGCGGTCTGCGTTCCGTACGGGTGTCGGTGACCTCGATCCGGACGCTGCCGGTGACCAGGCTGAGCCGCAGCTCGAAGTCCCGCCCCGGGACGCGCCCGTGGGTCACGGCATTGGCGGCCAGCTCGGCGACGATCAGCGCGACCGTGTCGGAGGTGTCGCTGCCGTGCGGGATGCCCCACTCGTGCAGCTGGTGCAGGGCGAGGTGGCGGGCCAACCGGGCGCCGCGCGGAGTGGGGCTCAGGCGCTGGGAGAACGCACGTACGGTAATCCGAAGGTGGGGGGCGACGGGTCCGGTCATGGGGCCCAATCTGGCGGGTGAGCACGGCGATCCACCAGGTCCGGCGCGCGTACGCTGCCGCAGCGTACGCGGTCACGGGGTGGACAGTACGCGTCACAGGCCGTAACCCTGGGCTCGGGAGGTGACCGACTGTGGTCGATGAGCCGGAGGCGTCGGACAGCTTGAGGACGTTCGGTGCGGTGCACCAGGCTCTGCGGGAGCACGCCGGGATGAGCAGGGAGGCGTACGCCGATCTGGTGCGGTTCTCCAAACACACGGTGGCGTCGGTGGAGTTGGGGAGGCGGATGCCGGACCCCACATATGTGGAGCGAGCCGAGGAGGTGCTGGGGAACACGGGCGCGCTGCGGAGGGCGTTGCCTACGTTGGCTCGGCAGCCGGGGTTGGCGGCCTGGTTCCGGCGGTGGGCTCGGTTGGAGCGGGTGGCGATCACTCTCTGCACCTACGAATGCCGCATGATCCCCGGGCTGTTGCAGACGGAGGCGTACGCACGGAGCCTGTTCGCCGGGCAGTTGCCGCCGTTGGACGACGCTCAGATCGAGGAGCGGTGGTCCGCGCGCGCCGACCGCCAGAAGCTGCTGCGGGAGCGGCCCAATACCGCCTTCAGCTTCATCCTGGAGGAGCACCTGCTCCTGCGGCCGAGCGTCACGGGCGAGGTCATCGAACAGGTCCTGGCAATCGGGGAGTTGCGCAACGTCGAGATCCAGATCATGCCGCAGTCCCGAGGGGCGCACGCTGGCCTCGCCGGTCCCATGCAGTTACTGGAAACCCCCGAGAACCAGCGGTTCGCGTACAACGAAGGCCAACGAGGAGGCCTGTTCGTCAGCGACCCGAAAGAGATCAGCGTGCTCCAGATGCGGTATGCCAGGATGCGTTCACAGGCTCTCTCCCTCGAAGACTCCGTGGGCCTGCTCGAACGGATGCGAGGAGCACTATGACCGGCGACACACTGCCCTGGTTCACGTCGAGTTACAGCAGCAGCGGCGACGGCGACTGCGTCGAGGTCGCCCTCACCCCCGCCACCGTCCACGTCCGTGACTCCAAGAACCGGCCCGGTCCCCGACTGGCCGTCTCCCCCGTCGCCTGGGCCGACTTCCTCACATGCGCAGCCGGTCACCGAAGGCCTCCGCGCCCTTGATGACCGCCTTTCTCGGCATGGAGTGCCACAGGTCGATCCGTAGTCCGGGCATGTCGTGCAGGGGGCTGAGGTCGAGGTGGCCCCCTCCGATCAGCTCCAGTCCCAGTCGTCGCAGGTTGGGGAACACGCGGCTCAACAGCCCGATGTCGGTGTAGTACTCCAGGCCGGTGATCATCAGCTTCTGGATGTGCGGGAAGGGGACCAGCGACCGCAGTGCCGAGATCGTGTCGACGGCCAGCCCGATCCCGGTGAGCTTGGGGGCGTGGTACACCGCCTCCAGGATCCAGGCGGGGCTGTGGGTGTACCCCTCGACCGTCAGGGACCGCAGCTCCGGCCAGGACCGCAGGTAGTCGAGCCGTCGGAGATGCTCGGCGTCGATCTCCAGGCGGCTCACCTTCGGATGCGGTTCGAGGTCCAGGGCGGTGCCGCCTCCGATCACCCGGAGTCTCACCAGGTCGAGTTGGCGCAGCACGGACACGTCGCGCAGGGCGGCGCAGTCCTGTAGTTCGAGCACGCGCAGGTCCTTGCGGCTGTGCAGGAAGCGGATGCCGCGCAGGTCGCCGTTGCCCCAGAGCGTGAGTGACTCCAGGCGCCGCACCGGGAGGTGCTCGTCGAGTCGCCGGGCACCGTAGGAGCCCCGCACCGTCAGTTTCCTGACGGACCCGAGCCTGGGCAGCCGTTCGAGCTGCGCGTCCCTGTCGACGAACAGATCGTGGAGGTCGGCTCCTTCGAGGACCTCGGCGGTGTACTCCTCCGTCGGCTGGAGGTCCCAGCCCTTGGCCACCTCGCTGCGGATCTCCGGTGACCAGAAGAACGCGCACTGCCGCAGCTTCCGCCGGGACCTGGGGCTGCGGATCCGCGTCAGGAGCCGCACGGTGTTCAGGGCCGCGCGTTCTCTCAGCTGCCGTCCGTCCGGCAGCACGCCGACGATCCAGTCGCCCAGGCCGGCCAGATCCTCGACCTCCCCGTCGTCCCGGGGCGGCATGAGGGCGTCCACGCGTCCCTTCACCGTCTCCATCAGCGTCTGGTCCAGGGTCTGCACACTGATCGCGCAGCGCGCCGCCAGGACGTGCAGCCGGTATCGCCCCGTCCTGTCCTCCTCGGCGTCCCCGAGGGCCACGAGGTGGTGGATGAGGCGGTAGGCGTCCGGGCGGGCCGCGTGGCCGGCCGCCAGCACGATCACGTCCTGCCAGGTCTCGTCGAGCGCGTGCTGGTCGAGTTCCCGGAGATATCCGCTCTCGTGGAACTCCTTGGCGGCCAGGAAGTCCTGGAAGGTGCGGTGGATGAACTGGATCGCGGTGTCCGACCGCTCCTGGAGCAGCCCGCTGCGGTCGAGGAGGAAGCGCAGCACCCGCTCCGGCGGGCCCTGTTCCTCGACGTGGGGCATGTCCCGCAGGGCGGAGGCGAGTTGCTTGACCGCCTCGGTGTGCGTCATCTGCTGCTGTCCGGTGCGCACCAGCCAGATCGCCAGCCGCTGGAGGAGGGTGTGCTGGGCGACGGAGTCCAGCCGGAGGTGGTCGGCGTGCCGGACCCCCCGCCCGGCGTCGCGTCCGCCGAGGAGCATGGCGAGGGCGGCCTGGTAGAGCTGCCAGCGGGTGGTGGGCAGCAAGCCTCTCCGGCGCCGGTGCAGGGCGCAGATCACGGCACACAGCAACGGGGTGCGGGCGAGGTCGCGCAGTGCGGTGTTGCGGTCCAGCTGGTGGGCCAGGTCCTGTTCCAGGGAGGCGAGGAGGTCGTCGTCGGTGTGACCGCACTCGATACGGGCGGCGGCGTGCCAGGCCTCGATGAAGGCGTGGACGTCGGCGTCGTTCATGGGAAGCAGGGTCAGCTCGGCGAAGCGCTCCGCCTGGAGCCAGTTCTTCGCCACCGCGTTGGGGCGCACCGTGGCCAGGCAGCGCGTGCCGGGATAGCGGTCGAGGAGCGTGGCGAGCCAGCGCCGGGCCTCGTCCCGCTCCGGCTCCGGGACCTCGTCCAGGCCGTCCACCAGGAGGAAGCCGCGGCGCGCCGCCAGTACGCGTTGCGCCCAGCCCTCGGGCTGGCCGTCCGTGATCGCGCGGCCGGCGGTGAGCAGTTCGGAGGGCAGGGGGAAACGGCCGCCGCGCGCGTGGACCTCACGCAGCGGGACGACGAAGGGGACGAGCCCGTTGAGGTCGGTGAGGGCGTCGTCCAGGGTGCCGTTGGCGGCATGGGCGGCGAGCCACCAGACCAGGGTCGTCTTGCCGGCGCCCGCCTCGCCGCGCAGCAGGGCGCGGGGGCGGTCGGCCAGCAGGGTCTCGATGCGCTGGGGGCCCCACAGCGGGCGGGTCCCTTGCGCACCGGAGGCGGTCCCGGGGGCCTCGGCGGTCAGGCTGAGATAGGCGGTGTCCAGGTCCCACCGGGACTCGCTGCGCCCCAGTTCCTCGATCCCGAAGATCTCCGTCCGGCGGTACTGGGAACTGAGGTCCTTCGCGTACCGGGCCTCGAAGCGCTCGTCCTCGGGATGGACCTCGGTGATCTCCTCCGGCCAGGTCCCGGGCAGCTTCAGCGAGCTGCGTTCGAGGATCTCCCGCAGGGGCGCGCCCTCGATCCGCAGATGCCGGCGCCCCTGGGGCACCTGTGTGACCACGCCGAGCAGCACGGGTCCGGCGAAGACCGGGGCGCCGGACAGCCCTTGCAGGGGGGAGGTGCCGCCCTCCCGCTCGGCGGCGGCCGGCTGGTCGAGCTCGCAGGTCAGGGCGCCCTTGATCCGCCCGGCCATCGGGAGCACGCTCACCCGGTACTGGTCGTACTCCAGGTCCTCGCCGAGCGCGCCGTAGCGCTGGATCCGCGGGAACCCGACGATCTCGCAGTGCGGCAGCGCGGTGCCGGTGGCGACCTCACCGATCCTCAGGCGGCCCATGGGTGCCGCCCGCCCGGCGCTGATCACGTCGGTCGCGGCGGTCAGCACGGCCGCGTCGAGCGACTCGCCCGCCCAGGTCACATGGCAGGGCACCGGCTTGCCCGACGAGGGATGCACCACCTCGACGTACTTGCTGTCCGCCACCACGTGCCACGCCGTCAGCACCCGCCGCCGGTCCAGCAGCACCCCGCTCCCCTGACCGTCGTCGCCGCGCACCACGACCGCCCGGCCCAGGGCCCTTCCGCCGATCACCGGCCGTCGTCACCCGCGCCGAACCGGCCGACGCTTCCCCGGCTGTCGCCGCGCACCTTCCACGGCTGCCCGGTCCGGCGGTCCAGGGCCCGCAGCGTGACGGTCACCCGGTGCGCGCGGGTCGTGCCGCCGCTCCCGTCCGCGCCGGCCTCGACGACCCAGGCCTTCACCTTGGCGCCGCCCCTGGCCTCCTTGCGCAGTTCGACGCCGAATTCCAGCTCGATGTCGCCCACCTCGAAGGCCAGATCATGGCCGGTGGAACGGGCCGCCGCGGTGATCAGTTCGTCTCGCACGGCCTGCACGGCGTCGGCCAGCTCGATCCGGTTGTCGGTCATGGGCCCACGCTAGAGAAGAAACGGGGCGCCGGACTTCAAAACGTGACTACTCCGTACTCGGCGACCACCGTCACCCGCACCCCCCTCGCCCGCCTCCCCGGGTCCCCGCCGCCGACCGCGGGGACCCGGGGAGCGCTGTCGCTACGACTCCGGGCACTCCTTCCACGCCATGTGGTACACCGTGCTGATGTCACCGTCCGTCGAGTCCATGGTCATGAAGCTCACCTTGTTCGCGGACGTCGTCCCCGCGTTGACCCGGATCTCGGTGTTGATGTTGAAGTTGCGCTGAACCCCGCAGGGCGCCCAGACGAGTTGGGCCCATTCCGTGCTGTCGGTGGCCTGCCAGTTGTCGTTGAGCGGGCCGCTGAAGGGGTGGCTCTTGAACGCCGTCTGCGAGGAGCCCTGGAAGTAGTACGAGGCTCTCTGGGTGGCGCTCGCCCCGGGCTGGAGCGCGGCGAAGCCGCGGTAGTCCGCGCTGGCGACGGCGTACGTGAAGCCCTGCGGGACATGGACGATCAGGTTGAGCTGACAGTTCCTGCGGAAGGCGGTCGGGTCCGAACCGCCGCCCGCCTGGGCGAGGTAGTCGCTGTAGGTCACCGTGAAGGCCGTGTTGTCCTCGGAGACGGCGACCGCGGTCGTGCCCTGTGGGCAGCCCGAGCCGTTCACCGTGGCGACCTTGATGACGATCTTGTCCGGCGGCGGGTCCTCGAATCCGTCGGACGGGCCCTGTGCGGGCAGTGCGGTGGTGAGCAGAGCGGCGAGGGCGCCGCCCAGCAGGAGTCCACCAGCCATGGTCTCTCCCTGAGGGGTTGGGGGGTGGTTGTCGCACCCCGGACCGTAGGGAGCCGCACGCCTCGCGGACAGGAGGAACTCCAGCCATTCACACCTGCGCTTTTCACATTTCCTTCACAGGAACGGGATCGCCGCGGGGAGCGTCAGGGGTTCTCCCACGCGGCCGGTTCCGCCGCCAGCGCCTGGACCGGCTCCGGCAGCGCGTCCGCCGCGATGTCGGCGACGGTCACGCCCTCCAGGATGCGGCGCACATTGGCGCGCAGCGCGATCCACAGCGGCAGCAGCGGCTGCGCGGAGCCGGTGTAGGAGAGCTTGTTGGGGCGTTCGCCGCGCACCGAGACGATCGGGCCGTCCACAGCCCTGATCACGTCGGCGACCGTGATCAGGGCCGGGTCACGGGCCAACCGGTAACCGCCGTTGCCGCCGCGCCGGCTGTCGACCACGCCACCGCGCCGCAGGTCGCCGAGGATCCCCTCCAGGAACTTGTGCGGGATGTCCTGAGCGGCGGCGATGGCCTCCGCCTTGACCGACCCGTCACCCTGTCGCACGGCGAGCTCCAGTACCGCTCTGACCGCGTAGTCCGCCCGTGCCGAGATCCTCATGCCTCCCATTGTGAGGCGTGCCCCTCACGGCGTGGAGAATGGTCCCTCACTCGCGTCCCCGGGAAACGCAGGCACAACAGGAGGCGACGCTCGCGTGGAGCTCAGCAGACGTACATTCAGCGCCCTGGCCGGCACGACCGCGCTCGGCCTGGCGCTGTCCGGCAGTGGCGGCACGCTGCCGTCCTCCGCCACGCCCGGGCCCACGCCCACGGGGCCGCCGCCGAGCCCGCCCGCCGCGGACGGCAGAGCGCACACCGTCGCTCTCGACCGCTACTCCCTGCTCGTCGACGGCCGTCGGCTGGTCCTGTGGTCCGGCGAGATGCACCCTTTCCGGCTGCCGAGCCCGTCGCTGTGGCGGGACGTGCTGCAGAAGATGCGCGCCCACGGCCACAACGCGGTGAGCGTCCCCGTGGCCTGGAACCACCACTCCCCCGCGCCCGGCACCTACGACTTCACCGGCGTGCGCGACCTGGACCTGTTCCTGCGCACGGCCGCCGAGACCGGTCTGTACGTGATCCTGCGCCCGGGCCCGTACATCGGCGCCGACGTGGACGCGGGCGGCCTGCCCGGCTGGCTGACGGCGACCGGGGGCCGGGCCCGCACCACCGACCCGGCCTATCTGGCGCACGCGGACGCGTGGTTGACGCGGGTGCACGCGATCGCCGCCCGGCACCAGTACACCAAGGGCACGGGCACGGTCCTGCTCCACCAGCTGGAGAGCGGCGTCGACACCGCCTACCTCTCCCATCTGCGCGCGAAGGCACGGGCGGACGGCATCGACGTCCCCCTCCTCCCGCACGGCCCGGGGCGTGCCGGCCGGCTGGTGGCCGACTCCTTCACGGCCGCGGACACGGCGGCGGTCCCGTGGGGCGGGGCGCCCTTCGACGGCAAGGGGTACGAGGAGGTGCGGCGGACCCGCAACGCGGCGTACGAGCGGCGCCGCCACCTCGCCGACCTCGCCGACGGGGTCACGCTGCACGAGGTCCCCATGGCCTTCGGCGGCACCTCCTGGGGCCGGCTGCCCGCACCGCAGGTCTACACGTCGTACGACCACGGGGCACCCCTGGACGAGGGGCGCCGGCAGACGGCCGCGCTCGCCCCGCTGCACCAGCTCGGTCATCTGCTGCGGCACATCCCCGACTTCGCGAAGCTGGACCGGGCGAGGCCGGTCGCGCCGCACGACGACCGGCTCACGGTGACCCACCTCACCAACCGCGACACCGGCTCCCACGTCTACGTCGTGCGCAACGACTCCGCCGAGGACGTCTCCACCCCGCTGCCGGACGCCGGCATCGAGGTCCCGGTGACCGTCCCGGCCCACGACGCCAAGCTCCTCACCACCCAAATGCGGCTCGGTGGACGGACGTTGCGGTACGCCACCGCCCAGCTCGCCATGTTCGTCGCCGCCGGGCGGCAGGACATCGCCGTCTTCTCCGGCCGGTACGGCGACATGGCCCAGGTCGTCCTGGAGTGCCCGGACGAGCCCACCGCGACCCGCCTGGACGCGGAACCGGCGTGGATCTACGACCGTGGCCTGCTGCGGGTGACCTGCCCGCTCGGCGTCGGCGAGCTGGCCCGCGTCAAGGTGGAGAACGGCGGCTCCGGCCGCCCGCTGCTGCTGCTGTTCGCCGACGAGGCGACCGCGCTGCGGCTGTGGCCCCGCGAGACACCGTCCGGGACGGTGCTGGTCTACGGCCCGTCGCTGGTCCGGGACGTCACCCTGAAGGACTCCACGGTCCAGGTCACCGGCGACACCACCAAGGTGACCGGTCTGGAGGTGTGGGGCCCGCGCGGCATCGGCCAGGTCACCTGGAACGGGCGCCCGGTGGCCTCCCGGATCAGCGCCACCAACAGCCTCCTCGCTCTCGCCCCGCTGGCCGGACAGGGCCCCGTGCCCCTGCCCGCACTGGACAAGGGCTGGCGCCGGCGCACCGAGAACCCCGAGTCCGAGCCCGACTTCGACGACTCGGCGTGGCAACGGGCCGACAAGAAACGCTCGTTCAGCACCACCCCGGTGCCCGAGGGCCGGCCCGTGCTCTTCGCGGACGACTACGGCTTCCACTACGGCGACGTCTGGTACCGCGCCCGCGTCACGGACCTCGCGGACGCCGAGTCGGTGTCCCTCGCCTACAGCACCGGCACCCAGGGCCTGTTGATGGCCTGGCTGGACGGCGAGCCGCTGGGCACCCACCGGATGCCGGTACCGGACAAGGGGACGGCCCGGAAGGGCACCTGGACGGACACGGCCGTCCTCGGCATCCCCGCGAAGCTCCGCGAGAAGGGGCGGGAGGAGCCGGACAAGGACACCTCGCACGTGCTGTCCGTCCTCGTCCGGCGGATGCAGCACGACCAGGACGACGAGGCCCGCGACACCCACAGGGCGGCCCGCGGCCTGACCGCGGTCACCTTCAAGGGGGCGTCCCCGAAGGCGAGATGGCGGATCCAGGGCGCGGCGGAGCCCGACCCGGTGCGTGGCGCCCTGAACGGCGGCGGACTGCACGGGGAGCGGGAGGGCTGGCACCTGCCCGGCTTCGACGACGGCGACTGGGAGAGCGTCGGGCTGCCGCGCGAGGACCGCCGCCAGGGCGTGACGTGGTACCGCACGACCTTCCGGCTGTCCGTCGACCCCGGCACCGACGCCTCGATCGCCCTCACCCTCGACGACGATCCGGAACGCGCCTACCGGGTGGACATCTTCCTCAACGGCTGGAACATGGGTCAGTACGTCAACGACGTCGGCCCGCAACACGCCTTCGTCCTGCCGAACGGCGTCCTGCGCACGCGGGGCGCCAACACCCTTGCTCTGGCCGTCCTTTCGGACGGCACCACGCAGGCGGGCCCGAAGGACGTCCGTCTGACACTGCTGGGGGCGACGGCGGGCGGGGTGCGCGTGCGCGACCTGTGAGGAGGGGAACCCTGTGCGAAGACGGCGTTTCTTGGGCGGCTTACTCGGCGCCGGGGCGGCGATGAGCATCGCCCCGGAGAGCAGTGGAGTCGCCCGGACCGCACCACCACCGGCCGCCGGCCCGCGGCAGACCGGCCCGCACGACTGGCAGACCGTCCCGGCCCCGGCGTGCGGCCCGGCCGCGCAGCTCCTCTCGGTCGCCGCCGCCGGCCCCGACCTCGCGTGGGCCGTCGGCGAGGAGGGCCGCAACGGCAGCACCCGCGGGACACCGCTCGCCCTGATCTGGGACGGCATCGCATGGACCCGCCTCGACCTCTCCCACCTCGCCCTCGGCCGCGGCCATCTGCGCGCGGTCGCCGGCTCGTACGGCGCCGCCTGGGCCGTCGCCACCGGCGCGGACGGCAAGACCAGACTGCTGCGCTGGGACGGGGCGACCTGGCAGGAGTCCGACTTCGCCGGACGGCCGGCGTACGGCACGGCCCTGACCGGTGTGGCACTGGCCGCCGACGACCGGGTCTGGCTCTCCGGCCGCACCAGCGACGGCAGCGTCCTCCTGACGGGCGACGGGGACGACTGGACCTGGGTGACCCCGCCCCCGAACCCGCCCACGAGCGCACCGGCAGGCCTGCGCATCGCCCCGGGCGGCGACGTCTGGGTGTACGACGCCGCGCTCGTCGCCCGCTGGGACGGCGAGAGCTGGACCGCGCTGCCCACCCCGGCCGGCCTGCGCCCGTACGTCACCGGACTGCTCCCGGTCACCCCGGACGACGTGTGGCTCACCGGCTACGACCACGGCGTCGGCGGCCCGCCCGGCAAGCCGCCGAGCGTCACCCTGCGGCACTGGGACGGCAGCGCCTGGAGCTACGCCACCACCCCGTTCACCGTCGGCATGCTCACCGCGATCGTCGCCGACGACCAGGGCGGCCCCGACCGCATCGCGGGCTGGGACTTCTGGGACCAGACCCGCGCGCACTACCTCCGGTGGTCGGACGGGGCCTGGGTGAGCGAGCGGGGGCCGCTGTCCACCACGCCGGTGCTGCCGATGGGGCTCGCGTCCGTCCCCGGTGCGGGCGGGTACTGGTCCGTCGGCACGAACTCGTCCTCGCCGTACCCACCCGCACAGGTGTCCATCGAGCGGTGAGGGGCTGGGTCCGGTCGGCCTAGGCCAGCCGGATCACGTTCCACGACAGCGGTTCGAGTACGGCGGTCAGGGTGCCGTCGCTCAGCACGGTGCCCTCGACCGCGTGCGGGGCGACCCGCTCGGGCTCGGCGAGGGTGTTGCGGGCGTCCGGGTCGGCGTCGGCGAGGGCGCTGTGCTCGACGACCGACGTCAGGTTCAGCCCGTTGAGGACGACTTCGAGGGGCAGCGGCTCGGTCCGGCCGCGGTTGACCGCGAACACCGTGACCGAGCCGTCCTCGCCGCGCACGGCCGTCGCGTGCAGCAGGTCGGCCTCGCCGTACTTCCTCGTCGCGTACGTCGGGGAGTCGACCCGGACGTCCAGGACCTCGCCGCGGCCGTACGTCGAGGCCTGGGCGAACGGGAAGAACGTCGTCTGGCGCCAGGCCGGGCCACCCGGCTCGGTCATGATCGGCGCGATGACGTTGACGAGCTGGGCGAGGCAGGCGACGGTGACGCGGTCGGCGTGCCGCAGCAGCGCGATCAGCAGCGAGCCGAAGACGACCGCGTCCATGACGCTGTAGTTGTCCTCCAGCAGGCGGGGCGCCTCCGGCCACTCGTCCTGCGCGAACTCCTTGGCGCGCGCCTCCCACTCGGGCAGGTACCAGACGTTCCACTCGTCGAAGGAGAGGTTGATCTTCTTCTTCGACTTCAGCCGGGCCCCGACGTGGTCGGCGGTCGCGACGACGTTCTCGATGAACGACTCCATGTCGACGGCCGAGGCCAGGAAGGAGTCGACGTCACCCTCCTCCGGCCAGTAGTAGGCGTGCAGGGAGATGTAGTCGACGAGGTCGTACGTCTCCTTCAGGACCGTCGCCTCCCACTCGGCGAAGGTCGGCATGGACTGGCTGGAGGAGCCACAGGCGACCAGCTCCACCTTCGGGTCCTGCTGGCGCATCGCGCGGGCCGTCTCGGCGGCGACCCGGCCGTACTCCTCCGCCGTCTTGTGGCCGGTCTGCCAGGGACCGTCCATCTCGTTGCCGAGGCACCACAGACGGATGCCGAAGGGGTCCTTGTCACCGTGCGCGGCACGGAGGTCGGAGAGCGCGGTGCCGCCGGAGTGGTTGGCGTACTCCTGGAGCTCCAGGGCCTCGGCGACTCCCCTCGTGCCCAGGTTCACGGCCATCATGGGCTCGGCCTGAGGGCCGACCTTGCGCAGGAAGTCGATGTACTCCGAGAGGCCGAAGCGGTTGGTCTCGGTGGAGTGCCAGGCGAGGTCGAGGCGGCGAGGACGGTCCGCGGCGGGGCCGACCGAGTCCTCCCACTTGTAGCCCGAGACGAAGTTGCCGCCGGGGTAGCGGACGGCGGTGACACCGAGTTCGCGGACGAGGTCCAGGACGTCCTGGCGCAGGCCCTTGTCGTCGGCGGTGGGGTGGTCCGGTTCGAAGATGCCGGTGTAGACGCAGCGCCCCAGGTGCTCGACGAAGGAGCCGAAGACACGGGGGTTCACCTCGCCGACCGTGAACGCGGGGTCGAGGGTGAAGCGGGCGGTGGACTTGCTCATGGCGACCTTTCAGGAACGGAGTTACTTGACAACCGGCCAGTCACGGACCCAACCGAGCCTGTTCAGGCCCAGCTTCGGTGTGCCGTTGTCCTCTGCGTCGTAGTAGTGGTAGGCCAGCCAGTCCTGGCCGCGGTCGCGGAAGACCGACTGGCCGCCCGTGCCGATGTACCTCCCGTGTCCCGCCAGCAGCAGGTCGCCGCCGCCCTCCAGCAGCGGCTTGCCGGTGCTGTCGACGTAGGGTCCGGTGACCGTCGTGGACCTTCCGACCCTGATCCTGTACGTGGAGTTCACTCCCGCACAACAGGTGTCGTAGGACGCGAAGAGGTAGAAGAAGCGGCCGTGCCGCACGATGTACGGGCCCTCGACCGCGTACGGGGCGTCGGGGCGGGTGGCCAGGTGGTGGACGGGGGCGCCCGCCTTCGCCCTGCCCGTCCTCGGGTCCAGCTCGACCATGCGGATGCCGGTCCAGTACGAGCCGTAGGACATCCAGAGCCTGCCGTCGGCTCTGACCAGGGCGGGGTCGATGGCGTTCCAGGGGTCGGTGGTCTCGGAGGTGAGGACCTTGCCGTGGTCGGTCCAGGTGCCGGGGAGGCCCGAGGGGGAGGTGGCCACGCCGATCGCGGAGTGGTTGGTGCCCCAGGACGACACCGCGTAGTACAGCCAGTAGCGGCCCGCCCGGTAGGAGATGTCGGGGGCCCAGGGGTCGCCGGTGTCGTTGTACTCGTACCACCAGCTCGGGGGCGTGGCGAAGGCGTTGCCCGCGTCGTCCCACCGCTTGCCGTCCTTCGACAGGCGGGCGCCGATGACGCCGCCGGTGGAGTAGGCGGCGTACTGGCCGGACTTGAGGCGGATGACGGTCGGGTCGTGGATGATCTGCTGGCCCGTGATGGGGCGAGGGTCGGGGTAAGCGGCCTCCGCCTGGGCCGAGTTGGGCAGCAGGGCGAGGACGGCCGCGGCGGTGAGGGCGGTGAGGGCTCTGCGCAGGGTCACTGTCCCGCCAATCCCGTGTGGGCGACGCCCGCCACGATCTGCCGCTGGAAGAAGACGAACACGACGATCAGCGGCAGGCCCGCCATCAGACCGCCGGCCATGAGCTGGGCCCACTGGATGCCGTAGGAGTTCATGACGGTGGCGATGCCGTTGGGCATGGTCATCAGGTCGGGGTTGTTGGTCACCGTGTACGGCCACAGGAAGTTGTTCCACGAGGCGATGAAGGTGAAGATGCCGACCGCCGCGAGGGAGGGCCGCGCGAGCGGGACGACGATGGTGAAGAAGACCCGCCAGCGGCCCGCGCCGTCGATGAACGCCGCCTCCTCCAGCTCCCGCGGGATGCCCTGGAAGAACTTGTAGAGGATGAAGACCATCGCGGACGGGGCGCACTGCGGAAGGATCATGCCCCAGTAGGTGTCGACCATCCCCATCTGCTGGACCGTGGTGAACAGGGGCACGCCGAGGATCGCCGGGGAGACCATCAGGCCCGCCAGCACCACGCCCAGCAGGACGCCCTTGCCCCGGAACTCGGTGCGGGCGAAGCCGTATCCGGCGAGCGCGGACACCACCAGCACGACGGCCGTCACGCAGACCGACACCACCAGGGAGTTGACGAACCAGTTGGTGACGTTGCCGGTCTCCCACAGCGCCTTCCACGCCTGGCCCGTCCACACCTCGGGCAGCCAGTGCGGCGGGATCTCGGCCGCCTCCGCCTCGGACTTGAAGGAGGTGACCAGGGCCGCGGCGATCGGTGCCATGAAGACGGCGGAGACGACCCCGCCGATCACCGTGAGGACGATCTGGCTGGCGGTCCAGGTGCTGCGCGGCTTGAGCTTGATCGGGGTGCTGCTCATCGGACGCTCTCCTCACGGGTGCGCAGCAGCCACATCCGCGTCAGCGCGACGACTGCGATGATCACGAAGAAGATGATGGACATCGCCGAGGCGTAGCCCACGCGGTAGCTGGTGAAGCCCTGTTCGAGGGTGTACTGGACGAAGGGGCGGGTGCTGAGCTCCGGTCCGGGCCCGAAGTCCTGCATCACGACGGCCTGGTCGAAGAGCTGGAGCGAGGCGAGGATCTGGAGCGCGATCACCAGTCCGGTGATGTTGCGCAGCATCGGCAGGGTGATGTGGACCATGCGGTGCCAGGCGTTCGCGCCGTCGAGCCTGGCGGCCTCGTAGAGATGGCCGGGGATGCCCTGGAGGGCGGCGAGGTAGAGCAGGAAGGAGAAGCCGACCGTCCACCACAGGGTCGCGATGACGATCGCGAGCATCGCGTAGGACTTGTCGGTCAGCCAGGGCGTGTCGAGCCCGAGGGTCTCGTTGAACAGGCCGATGCCCTGGGTGAACAGCCACTGCCACAGGTTGGCGGCGACGGTGGAGGGGAGCAGGAAGGGGGCGAAGAAGCACAGGCGCCACAGCCATGTGCCGTGCTCGATGTGGTGCGCGAGCATCGCCAGCAGGAACGCCAGGACCGTGATGCAGGGCACGACGAGCAGGGTGAAGTACGCGCTGTGGCCCAGCGCGTCCCACATCATCCGGTCGTGGAAGGCCTCGCGGTAGTTGTCGAGGCCGATGAAACGCGCGCCCTCGCCGGAGATGTTGGCGTCCGTGAAGCTGAGGTAGAGGCCGCGCAGCAGCGGCCAGGCCACGAACAGGGCGAAGAGCAGGAGGAAGGGGGCGACGAACCAACCCCCGTGCTGGAAGCCCTGCTTGCGGCGGACGGTCGCGGTGGCCGTCGCGCTCCTGGCGCGGGTCGGCGCGACGACGGTCTGAGCGCTGGTCGTCATGCGACCGCACCTCCCTGCGCGGCGGTCCTGCCGTCCATCGGGTTCTTGGAGGCGAGGAGCCTGGTCAGACGGCTCTTCATCGTCCTCGCCACCGCGGCGGGCCGGGCGGAGCCCGTCGTGGAGGAGACGACGACCGGGCCGAGGTCCTGGGCGAGTACACCGGTGGAGCCGGCGAACCACACCTTGGGCTCGGTGGCCTGGTGGTCCATGGCGCTGACGTACTCGTTCTGCGGGGTGAGCTTCTGGTACGCGGGGGTGGACAGGGTCGGGGTGTAGGCGGGGATGTGGCCGCCCGCCGCCCACTGCTGGGCGTGCTTGACGACATAGGCCGCCAGTTCGTGGGCGGCCTCGTTCCCGGGGCCGCCGCGGCCCGACTGGTGGGGCAGCACGAAGGCGTGCGACTCGGCGTGGGTGGCCGGCCTGCCGAAGACGGGCGGCAGCGGGGTGGCGCCGTAGTCCAGCTTCGCGCCGGAGAAGACCGGCACGGACCAGTTGCCCTCCCAGGTGAAGGGGGCGCCGTTGATGAACTGCTCGCCGGTCGGGGCGCCGGGGACGACGTATCCGTCGGTGACGTGCCGGCGCAGGAACTCCAGGACCTGGGTGGCCTTGTCCTCGTCGAAGAGGACGTCGGTGTCGGTGTCGTCGAACCACTGCCCGCCGAGCTGGGTGTAGAAGGCGACGAAGAACCACCACTGGAAGTTCTGGTCGTGGGTCCACAGGCCGATGGTCTGCAAGCCCTTCTTCTGGACGGCCCTGGCCTTCTTCAGGACGTCGAACCACTCCTCGGGGGAGGAGACCGGAATCATCCGGCCGTCGTCGCCGAGCAGGCCGGCCTTCCTCAGGACGTCCTTGCGGTAGAAGCAGAGCTGGACGTGGATGTCGAGAGGGAGGGCGTAGAGCTTGCCGTCGATGACACCGCGCTTCCACAGGGCGGGGTTGAAGTCCCCTTCCCGTACGCCGTACTCGGCGAGCAGGTCGACGTCCCAGGGGTCGAGGAGGCGGCCGGGTGAGAAGCCGGTGACCCGGCCCATGTGCATGACGCCGAGCTCGGGGGCGCGGTTGCCCGCGGCGGCCATGGCGAGCTTGGTGTAGAAGGGGTTGCCCCACTGGAGCGTGGAGTCCTTGACGGCGATGCCGGGGTGTTCGGCGCGGAAGGCGTCCAGCATCGCGATCATGTTGGCGCCGTCGCCACCGCTGAAGAGGTTCCAGTAGCGCACCCGGGTGTCCGCGCCGGCGGCCAGCGCGTCGGCGCCGGTGCCGAGCGCGGCGAAGCCGAAGCTGCCGGCCACGGCAGCCCCGCCCGCGACGGCGAGCAGGTGCCTGCGGTTCAGGTCAGGTCGTCCCATTGCCTGCCCTTACAGTCGGAGAAGAAGATCCACTTGTTCGATATTTCGAAATGCGCTCGCAACTTCGAACGGGACCGTAGATAGGAAGCGCTTTCTAGTCAATGGTCCGGACAACATTTCCAGAACCCCGAACGCCGCTGTCACTGGTACGGAGTTGTACGAACGGTCGCCGGATCGCATGACGTGGACACTTCCCGCCGCGTACGCTCGGACGGGCTGCCGGGCGGCGGCGAGAGGGGGATCGATGGACATCGCGCGCACGAGGGCGGGGCGGGTCGCCGCGGCGCTGCGGCGTGCGAGAACCCGCTCCGCGATGCGCCGGCTGGCCGACGCGCTCGACGCCGCGCTGCACGCCAGACCCACACCCCCGACCGGGGTGCGCGAGGTGTGCCAGGCGCTGTGCGAGGAGATGAGCGCGCGCCGCGGCGGACGCCCCGTCGAACTGCGCTTCGAGCGGTTCCCCGACGAGATCGAGGTGACCGGACTCTGGGTGGAGTTCCAGGACTTCGACCTGGTCATCGTCGAGGAGCGGGCCGAGGCGGTGCAGCAACTGGTCATCCTCGGCCATGAGTTGTGGCACCTCGACGCCGGGCACCGGCACCACCACCACGGCGTCGGCACGGCCGCCGGACACGCCCTCACCGGGCGGCCCGACTGGGACGACGTGGCCCTCACGGTCGCGGCCCGCGACGGCTCCCGGCAGACGGACGAGGCCGAGGCGGACGACTTCGGGCACCGGCTGGCCGCCGCGTTCCGGGGCCTGGCCTGCGGAGAGGCCGACGGCGCCTCCCCCGACCCGGTCCACCGCTCGCTCGGCTATCGCGGACGCGGAGGCAGAACGCGGTGACACCTGCGCAACTGGCCGCAGGGCCGGTCGAGTTCCTCTCCGGCCTGTACATCTCCTTCTGGCTCCCGGGCCTCGTCCTCGGCGTGGCCCTGGCCATCAAGCTGCCCAGCATCGTCAAGCTGTGGCGGGACCCGCTGCTGCGCGCCGTGGGCGGCCTGCTGCTGCTCGCCTGCTCGGTCTTCGTCTTCGCGGCCCCGGGCACCATCGCCTGGACCAACCGGGTCACCGGCGTCCCCAACATCGCCGCGCCCTGGGTGTACTCCCTGATCACCGCGCTGTCCGCGTCCTGGCTGCTGCTGGTGGTGCACTGGCGCGACGGCCACACCGAACGCCGGGAGCAGACCCGGCGCGCGACCCGGTGGGTGGTCTCCGTCTACGCCACCGTGGTGGTCGCGCTGTGGGTGCTGTTCGCGCTGGCCGACGTCCCCGTGGAGCAGATCCAGGACCTGGACACCTACTACGCCACCACGCCGTTCATGCGCGAGGAGATCCTCCTCTACCTGGTCGTGCACACCGTGGCCTGTCTGATCACCGCCCGGCTGATCTGGACCTGGATCCGCACCGAGGGCCTGGACGGCTGGCTGCGCTGGGGACTGCGGTTCCTGAGCGTCGGCTATGTCACCAACCTGCTCTTCAGCGCCGCCAAGTTCACCGCCATCGTGGCCCGCTGGACCGGGCACGACCTGGACTGGCTCAACACCAACATCGCGCCGTCCGCCGCCTGCATCGGCGCCACCATGGTCGCGGTCGGCGTGATCGTCCCGCACGCCGGCCAGTACCTCCAGGAGCGGCTGCTCGTGCGGCGCCGGCGGCGGAGCCTGAAACCGCTGGCCCGGCTGCTGCGGACGGTCGCCGGTCGCCGCGAGCCGTTCGAACTGCGGGCGGCGCCCGAGATCCGGCTCATCCGCCGCGAGACCTACATCCGCGACGCGCTCCTGCAGCTCTCCCGCCACCTCGACGACGACCTGCGCCGACGCGCCCAGGACGCCGCCCTCGACCTCGGCGTCGAGCCCGGCCGGGCCCGAGCTCTGGCCGTCGCGGCGGTGATCCTCGACGCCGTCGAGACCGGACGGCGCGTGCCGGACGGCGACGGCACCGGGGACCCCGACACCACCTACCTGCTGCGGGAGATCCACGCCGTCTCCGGCGCCCTGCGCAGCCCCGACGAGATCACGGCGGTACGCGCCCGCGCGGCCGTCCCGGCAGAGAGCATGTCCGCGCATGAGTGAACGCCCCTCCCCCGCCAGAGTCGCCGTGGTCCTCGGGGGGTCCCATACCGGCATGCTCGCGGCACGTGCCCTGGCCGGACTCGCCGAGCGGGTGGTCGTCGTGGAGCGGGATGTGCTCCCCGCCGGACCCGACCCCCGCAAGGGGCTGCCGCAGGCCCGCCATGTGCATCTGCTCTGGTCGGGCGGGGTGCTGGCCATGGAGGAACTCCTGCCGGGCATCACCGGGGCGCTGCGGGCCGCCGGGGCGCGCCGGACGCCGATCACGACGGACATGGTCGCCCTGTCGGCGCGCGGCTGGTTCCGCCGCTGGCCCGAGTCGCACCACATGGTCCTTGCCGGACGCGACCTGCTCGACGCGACGGTCCGCGAGAGGGTCCTCGCCGACGAGCGGGTCGAGGTCCTCGACGGCACGGAGGTGCTCGGCCTGCTCGGCGACGCTCGGGCGGTCACGGGGGTACGGCTGCGCGGGCGCGACGGCCGCGAGAGCACGCTGCGGGCGGGCCTGGTCGTGGACGCCACCGGCCGGGGCTCCGCGGCGCCCCGCTGGCTGGCCGGGCTCGGACTGCCGGCGCCCGTGCGGCGCGAGGTCGACTCCGGACTGGCGTACGCGAGCCGGCTCCTGCTCGCCCCCGAGCCGGCGCGGGGCGGCTTCCCGGTGGTCAACGTGCAGGTCGATCCACGGGCGGGAGGTCCCGGCCGGGCGGGGGTCCTGCTGCCCATCGAGAACGGCCGCTGGCTGGTCACGCTGAGCGGCACGAGGGGCGGCGAGCCTCCCGCCTCCGCCGGGCCCTCGGGCCCCCGCGACTCCTCGAACCCCTCCGGCTCCACCGACCCCGCCGGCTCCTGCGACCCCTCCGGCTCCTGCGACGACGAGTTCGTCCGCTTCGCCCGCGAGAAGCTGCGGCATCCGATCATCGGCGAGCTGATCGCGCGGGCCGAGCCGCTGTCCGACGTGGCGTTCACCCGCACCACCGTCAACCGGCGCCACTTCTACGAGCGGATGCCGGCCTGGCCCGAGAACTTCACGGTCCTCGGCGACGCGCTGGCCGCGTACAACCCGGTCTACGGCCACGGGCTGGCGGTCGGGGCGCAGAGCGCGCTGATCCTGCGCGAGGTGACCCGGCGGCACGGCTGGGGCGCGCCCGGGCTGTCCCGTCGGGTCCAGAAGGCGGTGGCCCGGCCGGTCGGGGCGGCCTGGGACCTGGCGATCGGCCAGGACGTGTTCTATCCGGGCGCCACGGAGAACGGGCCGACGCTGCGGGACCGGCTGGTGGCGGGGTACGTGGACCGGCTGATGTACACCGCCACGGGCAACGGACGGATCGCCCGCCGCGTGACCGACGTGACGTCGCTGGAGCGGCGGGCGGAGGTGCTGCTGAGTCCGTCGGTGCTGCTGGCGGCGGCGGTGGGGCCGTTGAAGCCCCCGCTGAACGCGCCGCCGCTGACCGCCGAGGAGTTGAAGAAGGCGGGCCTTCAGTAGCCGCCGGGACAGCGGCCGCCCGCTACCCGGCGAAGGCCGGCTGCTCGAACCCCTGCCCCGCGCCCGGTACCACCAGCAGCGAGCCCGCCACCGGGTGCGGGGCGTCCAGGCCGACCCGTGCCGTCGTGATGTACAGGTCGGTCAGGTCGGCGCCGCCGAAGGCACAGGCCGTGACCCTGGGGGTCGGCAGGCTGACGACCCGGTCCAGGTCGCCCCGCGGAGTGTACCGGCGTACGGCTCCGCCGTCCCACAGCGCCACCCACACACAGCCGTCGGCGTCGACGGTGAGGCCGTCGGGGAAGCCGGCGCCGTCCTCGATCTCGGCGAAGGCGCGCCGGCCGGAGACACGGCCGGCGTCGTGGTCGAAGACGTCGACGCGGCGGGTGGGCGAGTCGATGTAGTACATCAGCCGCCCGTCGGGGCTCCAGCCGGTGCCGTTGCTGACGGCGACGTCGTCGAGGACGGTCTCGGTCGAGCCGTCGCCGGTGTACCGGGACAGGGTGCCGCCGCCCGGGGCCTCGTCGTAGCGCATGGTGCCGGCCCACAGGGAGCCGTCGGGGGCGACGGCGGCGTCGTTGGCGCGGCGGCCGGGGACCGGCTCGTGGTGCAGCCAGCGCAGGGAGTCGTCGGCGTCGAGCAGCGCCACCCCGTCCCGCAGGTTCAGGACGAGCCCGCCGCCGGCGCGCGGCTTGGCGGCGCCGACGTGCTGGTCGACGACCCGGGCCGTGCGCCGGCCGGAGACGGGGTCGTAGGTGTTGACGCGGGCGCCGAGGATGTCCAGCCAGATCAGCCGGCCGGAGGCGGCGTCCCAGGTGGGCCCCTCTCCGAGGGTGGCCTCGGCCCGCACGGCGACCTCGTACCCGTAGCGGCTCATGCCACGCTCCGGTGACCGAGGCGCTCGGAGAGTTCGGCGGCGCCCTTGGCGGCGAGCTGCTCCAGCTCCTCGCGGCGGTCGTCGCTCCAGCGGATCATCGGCACGGAGATGGACAGCGCGGCGACGACCCGCCCGGTGCGGTCGCGGACCGGGGCGGCGACACAGGAGACGTCCGGGTTGGACTCCCGGCGCTCCACGGCGAGGCCGCGCTCACGGATCTCGGCGAGGGCCTCGCGCAGGACGGCCGGGTCGGTGATGCTGTTCGGGGTCATCGCGACCAGCTCGACACCTTCCGGGAGCCGGGAGGCGAGCTCCGGCTCGGGGAGCGAGGCCAGCAGCATCTTGCCGACGGAGGTGCAGTGGGCGGGGAGCCGGCGACCGGCGGCGGACACCATGCGCACCGCGTGGGTGGAGTCCACCTTGGCGATGTAGATGACGTCGGTACCCTCGAGGATCGCCACGTGCACCGTCTCGTCGCAGGTCTCGGCGACGGACCGGGCGACCTGCTGGCCCTCGGCGGCGAGGTCGAGCTGCTCGGCGTATCGGCTGCCGAGCTGGTACGGCCGCACCCCGAGCCGGTAGCGTCCGGGCTGACCGGGCACCGCCACGATGTACGACCGCGCGGCCAGCGTGGTCACCAGCTCGTGCACCGTGGTGCGCGGCAGCTGGAGCTTGCGCACGATGTCGGGGGCGGAGAGCGTGCCGTCCCCGTCGAGAAAGAGCTCGAGAATGTCGAGAGCCCGGGTCACGGCAGGTACGAGACGTCCCACGTCCGGCCCCCTCCCTTGCATGTGAGGCTGCGTTCGAAATTTCAACAGCCGATCGGAATGACGAACACAGGCTACTCAACTCGGCTTTCTCCCGGCAATGGTCCTGCGTATACCCGGTGTGACAGGGTGGCCGAAAAGCGGAGGGGGATGCCGTGCCTGAGCTGCTCAAGGGCGGGAACACCGGGCTGGGGCCCGGGGTCGTGACGGTGGAGTTGCGGGTTGCCGGGGAGGCCGTGGATCTGAGCGCTCTGCTCGTCGGGGCGGACGGGCGGGTGCGGTCGGACGGGGATCTGGTCTTCTACAACCAGCCGCTCGCCGAGGGCGGTGCGGTGCGGCATGCGGGGGCCGACGGGGGTGGGGCCGAGCGGGTCGTCGTCGATCCGGGTGGGCTGCCCGCCGACGTGGACCGGGTCGTGCTCGTCGGCAGCTGTGACCCCGACGACACCACCCGTACCTTCCGTGACGTCAAGGAGGTCACCGTGCGGGCCCACCAGGACGGTGGCGAGCCCGTCGTCTTCCACCCGCCCGCGCTGACCGACGGCGAGCGGGCCGTGCTGCTCATGGAGTTGTACCGGCGGGGCGAGGGGTGGAAGCTCCGGGCCATCGGGCAGGGGTACGCGGAAGGGCTGGCCGGACTGGCGACGGACTTCGGGATCGAGGTCGCCGAGCCCGAGCCCGAGGCGCGGGTCCCGGCCCCCGTGCCCGCACCTGTCCCGCCGCCGGCGCCCGCGGGCCGGCCCGCCGACCTCACCAAACCCCCGCTCGGCAAGGTCAGCCTCGACAAGGGCGGCCAGGTCTCGATCAGCCTGGACAAGCAGGACCGCGCGCTGGTCGTCACCGTGTCGCTGGAATGGGACGGCGGCAGTGATCAGCGGCGCCAGCGCGGTGCCGACCTCGATCTGTACGCGCTGTTCGTGCCCGCCTCGCAGGCGCGCCCCGGCGGCGGGCAGGCTGCGGGCACCATCGTCAAGAAGGACCGCTCCGGGCAGAAGGGCGGCGAGGAACCCGGCGTCGTCTACTACAAGAACCTGGGCTCGCTCCAGCAGCCGCCCTACATCCAGCTCGACGGCGACTCCCGCGCCCCCGGCCGCGAGACGATCCGCGTCGGACGGCCCGACGAGCAGGGGTACGTCCTGCTGTGTGCCTACTCCGCGGTCAGCAACGGTTTCGGTTCCTTCAAGAGCTTCGGCGCCCGGGTCGTCGTGGACGACGGTCGCGGCTCCCAGGTCACCGTGCCGCTGTTCGAGAACACCTCGACGCGCTTCTGGGTGGCCATCGCCCTCGTCGACTTCACCGTCCCCGAGGGCGCGGCGGTCCACCAGATCGAGGCCTACAGCAGCCGCATGACCGAGCGCCGCCCGGTCCTGCACCCGGACGGCACGATCCAGATGAACGCCGGCCCGGTGGAGTTCAAGCGCCGCACCTGACCCGGCCCTGACCTCACGACGCGCGAGGCCTACCCCCGTGTCACCCCGAGCGCCCCTCGCAACCGCTGCGCCCTGAGCACCAGTTCCAGCTCGAAGCGGCGGTCCGGGTCGTCGATCTCGGCGCCCCACAGCTCCCGGATCTGGCGCAGGCGGTAGCGGACCGTCTGGGGGTGCACGCCGAGGCGCGCGGCCACCTCCGGGGCGCCGCCGCGGGTCTCCAGCCAGGCCAGCAGGGTCTCGGCGAGACGGCGGCCGTGGGTGGGGCCGCAGTGGGCCAGGGGGGCGAGGCAGCGCAGGGCCAGGTCGTCGATGAGTTCCTCGGGCTGGAGGAGCACCAGCGCCTCCGTGTGCTCGGTGCAGTACAGGACCTCGCCCGCCGGGAGCAGGCCGCGTTCCATCAGCCGTACCGCGGCCTCGGCCCAGCGCAGCGACTTCGCCGCGTCGGCCAGCGGTACCGGGGGTCCGATCGCGCCCGCCCAGCCGGTCAGGGCGCGTTGCAGCAGCTCCGGGCGGCCCGCCGCGTCCGGCTCGGGCACGACCATGCGGGGCTGCTCGTACTCCATGTCCAGGAGCACGCGCTGTCCGACCGCGGGCGGCACCGCCTCCCGTGCCGGGCGCAGCAGGACCCCGACCGCCACCCGTGCGGGCAGCGGCCAGCCGATCCGGGCGGCGCGTTCGGTGAGGGCCTCGGCGGGGTCGCCGTGCCGGTGGCGCTCGGCCAGCAGCAGCTCCATCAGGCGGCGCTGGAGCCGCAGCCGTTCGCCCGCCTGGCGGGCCGCCGCCTCCGCGTAGCCGCGGACCGACTGGTCGACGAGGCCGTCGAGGTACTCGTAGCCCGCGTCGACGAGTTCGTACATCGCGGGCGGCGGGATCTCGACGCGCTGGCCGATGTCGGCGAAGCGGCGCCAGGCGAGGCGTACGCCCATGCGGTAGATGGCCTGTAAGGAGTCCAGGCTGCGGCCGTTGAGGCCCTCGCCGCGGCCGAACTCCTGGAAGACGCCGGGCGGGACCGAGGGGCGGCCCTCGGCGGTCTCCAGGTGCTGGACGAAGACCTCGATGGCGCGGCGGATGCCGACCAGGGCCATGGGTTCGCCCGACTCGTCGAGGACGAGGGGCAGATGGGGGTACTCACGGCGGATCTCGCGCAGGATCTCCTCGGCGAGCGCCGGTGCCTCCGCCATCGCGATCTCCGCGAAGCGGCGCACCTTGAGCCGTGGTACGTCGAGCCAGGCCGAGCGGGAGGTCACCGCCGTCACGGGTCAACTCCCCTGGCCGGCTTGCTCGTACGTGATCAAGGGCGTGTTCGGCTGGTCGGGCGTCGCCTCCAGCAGCGCGACGATCCCGAACGCGGCGCCCACGGCGAGCGCGGCGGCGGCCACGACGGTCAGCGCGACAGCGAGCAGTCTGGACATCGCAGGGTCAGCCTTTCAGTGGCTCGGTCCGGCGTCCCCACCCCGGCGTCCCACCCTGTCTGTCCGTCCCAGTGTCAGCGCGACATTGACACTCCGTCAAGGGCCGCCTACGGTTCCCGGCCCAAGGTCCCTGTCGTCACACTGCCGCCCGCCCCGCGGCGTGACGACGAACCCAGAGCGGCCCGAACTCCGTACCCTCGAGCCCCAGGAGTGCCCGGATGCGCCGTACAGCCTCTCCTTTCTCCCTGATCCTGCTGGGACTTGGCACGTTCTTGCTGGTCCTGGCGCCCATGCTGGCGTGGTACGTGACCCCACGGGCCGCCGTGAACCCGATCGACATCGACCAGACCGCCGTCTACAAGGGCACCGGCCGTGTCTTCGACACCGGCAAGGTCAAGACCCTGGACGGTCAGACGATCACCGTCACCCAGCGGGTGCGCGGCAACGTCGAGGACAGCGAGCGCAGCGGTGACGCGGTGTGGGACGTGACGACCACCGTCGACACCGACAAGACGCTGCCCGCCTCGGATCCGCACGACGCGCTGGACTTCGTGCCGCACCGCTGGGTGATGGACCGCAGGACGACCAAGCCCGTGCACTGCTGCGGCGAGACGCCCTACATCGAGGGCGAGGCGTACCTGAAGTTCCCCTTCGACGTGCAGAAACGCTCCTACCAGTGGTGGGACAACACCCTCGGCAACACGGTCGTGCTGACCTACCGGGATACCAAGAAGGTCCAGGGGTACACGGGTTACCGGTTCACCGGCACGGTCGCCCCGACCCGGGTCGGCAGCCGGATGGTGCCGGGCACCCTCGTCGGCCGGCCCGACAGTCCGCAGGTGCTGGCCGAGGAGTGGTACTCCAACCACGGCTTCGAGCTGGTCGTGGACCAGCGCACCGGCCGCGTGATCTACGCGCAGACCGGCCCGAGGCGCACCCTGCGGGCGCCGGGCGCCAAGAAGGACGCGGTGGTGCTGCTGGACAGCGAGAAGATCGCCTTCACGACCGGGACACAGAAGGACGCGGTGGAGAAGGCCGAGCAGGACAGCGGCCAACTGCGCGCCATCGGCGAGACGGTGCCGATCGGGGCGGCTGTGGCGGGGTTCGTCCTGGTGGTGGCCGGTTCCGTTTTGGTGGTACGAGGGAGGCGGCGTCCCGGTTCTTCCGATACGCCCGGCTCCCCGCTCATGAAGTGATTGGACGTCAGCTCTAATAACGCCGGAAATTGTCACCTCCGTGAGTAGCCACGGGGAACGGGTGGGCGAAAACTGTCCACTCCCCACCCGAGCACGGTCCACCCACATCACCCTCGCGACAAGCACCTCAACCCCCCACAGGAACGCACAGCACGCCCCCACGCTCAAAGTTCCGCACCCTGAGACGAGTTGGAGCGCACATGCCCCAGCACGTGCCACCCTCGCTGCACACCCCGCATCCCCGGGCGACGCAGCACCCCTCGGCGCTCCCCCCACCTCCGCGCCGAATCGTTTTCCTCGCCCATCGCGACCTCGGCAACCCGGCCGCCGGAGGCTCCGAACTCCTGGTCGACCGGCTCGCCGACGGCCTCACCCGGCTCGGCCACCAGGTCACCCTGCTGTGCGGCGGTCCAGCCTCGTACCGCGACTACCGGGTCGTCTCCGCGGGCGGCGAACTCGGGCACTTCCTGCGCGCCCGCTCGGCCTTCTCCCGTCAGGTCGGCGACTGCGACCTGCTGGTCGAGGTCTGCAACGGGATGCCGTACTTCGCGCCCGTCTGGCACCGCGGTCCCACGCTGTGCCTGGTCAACCATGTGCACACCGACCTGTGGAAGATGCGGTTCGGCGGGCCGATGGCGCCCGCGGCCCGCCTCGGCCGAAGACTCGAGCAGTGGGCGCTGACCGGCGCGCAGCACCGCAGTCTGCTGGTCGCCGTGTCCTCCTCGACGGCGCACGCGCTGCGCGGCATCGGCGTGGAGCGGGACCGTATCCGCGTCGTCCACAACGGCGTCGAGGAGCCCGGCCCGCGCGCCGACCGGTCGCCCGAACCGCTGTTCGTCGCCGTCGGGCGGCTCGTCGAGTACAAGCGGATCGATCTGCTGCTGCGGCTGTGGGAGCGGGTACGGCCCGTGACCGGCGGCCGGCTGGTCATCGTCGGCGACGGCCCCGAACGCGAGCGCCTGGAGCAACTCGCCGGTCCTGGCGTCGAGTTCACCGGTCATGTCTCCGAGGCGGAGAAGCACCGGCTGCTGTGCGCGGCCTGGCTGCTGCTGCACCCCTCGGCGGTGGAGGGGTGGGGTCTGGTCGTCACCGAGGCCGCCACCCGCGAGACCCCGACGGTCGCCTTCGACGTACCCGGGCTGCGGGACTCCGTCGTGGACGGGGAGACCGGTGTCCTCGCGCGCGGTGAGTCCACGTTCGCCGCCGCCTGGTGCACGCTCGCCCTCTCGGGAGAGCGCCGGGAGTTGATGGGCAAGGCGGCACGGGAACGCGCGGCCCGCTACCGCTGGGACCGTACGGTCAGACAGTTCCGTGCCGTCGCCGCCGAGGCGGTGAGGAGCTGGGCACCGTGACGGGCACCGGCCTCAAGGACCCCTCGATCCGCAGATCGGTCGCCCTCTTCCGGGCCTTCCTGCGCGAGCAGGACGACCCCGAGGCCTGCTACCGCCTCCTCGCCCGGGACTCCGTCGACCAGGTCGAGGCCTACGACGGCCCGGTCGACGGGCGGGTCGTCGTGGACGTCGGCGGCGGCAGCGGGTGCTTCACCGAGGAGTTCCGCCGACGGGGCGCGCACGCCTACCTCTTCGAACCCGACCCGCGGGAGCTGGGCCCCGCGCCGCCCGAGGGGGCCGTGGTCGCCGACGGCTATCTGCTGCCGCTGTCCGGCGGGGTCGCGGACGTCACGTTCTCCTCCAACGTGCTGGAGCACGTCGCCGATCCGCAGACCTTCGTCAGCGAGCTGATACGGGTGACCCGGCCCGGCGGCCTGATCTATCTGTCGTTCACCAACTGGCTCTCCCCATGGGGCGGCCACGAGTGGGCGCCCTGGCACTACCTGGGCGCCGAGCGGGCGCGGGCCCGCTACCGGCGCCGTACCGGACGGGCCGCCAAGCACACCCTCGGCGAGAACCTGTTCGCCGTGCACATCGGCCCGACCCTGCGGCAGGTGCGCGCCCGCGACGACGTGCGGGTGGTCTCGGCGCGCTCCCGCTACTGGCCCTTTCTCGCGGAGACCGTCGTCAAGGCGCCCGGCATCCGTGAGATCGCCACCTGGAACCTCCTCCTCATCCTCCGGCGGTGTCCACCATGACGACGTCCACGGTCCAGGCCCCTCCCCCGGCCGCCGTACCCTCCACGGCGCGTATGTCGGGCCCGCCGGAGGGCCCGCGCTCGCGGCGCTGGCTGCTGGGGTTCTGGGCCGTGGTGTTCGTGCTGTTCCTGGCCGTCCAGCCGGGGCGGCAGACCTTCGACACCAAGCTCGGGGTCACCGTCGACCCGGGCCGGTTCCTCTCCGACCTCGGTCAGCTCTGGCAGGACCGGGGCGGCTTCGGCGGGATCTCCGACCAGTACACCGGCTACCTGTGGCCGATGCTGCCGTTCTACTGGCTGGCCGACCTGGTACGGCTGCCGGTGTGGCTGGCGGAGCGGCTGTGGATGTCGCTCATCGTGGCGGTCGCCTTCTGGGGCGCGCTGCGGCTGGCCGAGCGGCTGCGGATCGGCAGCGGCGCCTCGCGGCTGCTCGCCGCCCTCGCGTACGCGCTGTGGCCGGTCTTCACCATCGTCGTCGGCTCCACGTCGGCGGCCGCGCTGCCCGGCGCCTTCCTGCCCTGGGTGCTGCTGCCGCTGGTGGACGAGCGCCACAGCGCCCGGGTCGCCGCCCTGCGCTCGGCCGTGCTCATCCCCTTCATGGGCGGGGTGAACGCGGCCTCCACCCTCGCCTCCCTGCTGCCCGTCGGGCTCTATCTGCTGTCCCGGCCGCCGGGACCCCGGCAGCGCAAGCTGATCGCCTGGTGGCTGCCGGGTCTGGTGCTGGCGACCGCCTGGTGGTGGATACCGCTGCTGCTGCTCGGCTTCTACGGTGAGAACTTCCTTCCGTACGTGGAGAGTTCGCAGACCACGACCGAGACCATGGCGGCGACCGAGGCGCTGCGCGGTGCCGGGAACTGGGTGGCGTATCTGCATTTCGGTGAGGCCTGGCTGCCGGCCGGCTGGACCGTCGTCGCCTCGGTGCTCGTCATCGTCTGCTCCGCCCTCGCCGCCGGACTCGGCCTCGCGGGGCTCGCCCGGCGGGACATGCCGGAGCGGCGCTGGCTGACGCTGACGGTGATCGTGATCGCGCCGATCCTGCTCGCCGGGTACGGCGGCGCCTTCGGGGCGCCCTTCCACGGGGTGGTGCAGGACTGGCTGAACGGCCCTCTGGTGCCCTTCCGGAACATCTACAAGTTCCAGACGGGGTTGGCCCTGGCGCTGGTGCTGGGCCTCGCGCATCTGGCGGGGGTCGCGGCCGAGGCGCGGGGGGCCCGGCCGGTACGGGGGCGCCGGTTCGCGCCGCTGATCGCCGCGGTGCTGATCCTGCCGGGTCTGATGTGGCCGTACCTCAACGGCTCGATCCTCAACCCGGGTTCCTTCCAGGAGATCCCCAAGTACTGGAAGGCCACGGCCGACTGGCTGGAGGAGGCCTCGCCGGACGCCCGCGCCCTGGTCGTCCCGGCGACCGCGCACGGCATCTACACCTGGGGTTCCCCCATCGACCAGCCGCTGGACGTGGTCGCCGGGTCCCGCTGGGCGCAGCGCGACTACGTCCCCTTCGGCACGCCCGGCAACCGGCGCGCGATGGACGCCGTCGAGCAGGCCCTGATGACCGGCGGCGAAGTCCCGGGACTGGCCGACTACCTGAGCCGCTCCGGCATCCACTACGTCGTCGTCCGCAACGACCTCGACCCCGACCAGATCGGCTATGTGCCGACGACCACGGTGAAGCGGACCCTGGAGCAGTCCGGGTACGTCCGGATGAAAGGTCTCGGTCCGGTGATGACCGGCGGCCGGATCATCGAGGACGCCCCGCTCGCCGTCGAGGGCCTCTACCCGCGGCAGCGGGCGGTGGAGATCTACCGGCCCGCCGACGACGTCCCCCGCCCCCGGCACGCGGGCCTGCTCCCGGTCGCCGACACCGCCGTCGTCTCCGGCGGCCCCGAGTCGCTGCTGCCGCTCGCCTCCGAGCTGCGCGGCCGGCCGACCGTACTGACCGGCGACCACCACCCCGGAGTCGGCAGCCCGCCGCTCCAGGTGGTCGGCGACGGACTGCGCCGCGCGGACACCCGGTTCGGCCTGGTCAACGCCAACACCTCGTACACGTACACGGCCGACGAGCGCAACGCCCCGGACGCCGCCGAGGACCCGGGCGACAAACCACGCCAGATCCTGCCGACGAAGGGCCTGGAGCACCAGACGGTGGCCCAACTGCGCGGCGCCCGCTCGGTGTCGGCGTCCAGCTACGGCAACTGGCTCTTCCACCTCCCCCAGTACGACCCGGTCAACGCCTTCGACGGCGACCCGGACACCGCGTGGGCGGAGGGCTCCCTGGGCTCGGCGGACGGGCAGTGGCTGCGGATCGAGTTCTCCGACAAGGCCTACGACATGCCGTCCTCGTTCAAGGTGACCCCGCTGCCCCAGGAGAGCGTCCGGGCGGCGGCGACGAAGGTGCGGGTGGAGACGGAGAAGGGCGAGCAGACCACCATCGTGCGCTCCGACGGCAGCACGCAGACCATCAAGGCACCGCCCGGACCGACGAGTTGGATGAGGCTGACGATCCTCGACTCGGCGGAGCGCCGCACCGGTCTGCTGGGCGCCGGGTTCTCCGAGGTCGCCCTGCCGGACGTCCAGGTGACCCGGCTGCTGCGGCTGCCCACCGACGCCGAGGAGAGCGGCGCCGCCGCCGAACTGGTCTCCCTGCACCGCGCCGCGAACCCCACGGGCCTGTCCGCCACGGGTACCGAGGCCGGCCTGCACCGGCGGTTCTCGACGGCCACGGCAGGGACGTACACGATCCGTGCGAGCGCGACCGCCGTGCCGGGCGAGGAACTGGACCGGATGCTGTACGAGGTCGCGCCCACCCAGGACCGGCGGGTGACCGCCACCGCCGACTCCACGGCCGCCCTCGGGGCGGGGCTGTCCGCGCGCAACCTCACCGACGGCGATCTGACGACGGCGTGGGTCGCGGGCGACCGGCCCACGATCCATCTGCGCTGGGACGGCAAGCAGCCCATCAGCGAACTGGTGCTGGCCCCCGCGGGCGGGCTGTCCACCCGGCCCACCGAGGTGAGCATCAGCTCCCCGGACGGCGCGACCGTCGCCGGCGTCGACGAGAACGGCTGGGTGCGCTTCCCGGCGATCACCACCGACCGCCTCGACATCACGATCACCCAGACCGCGCCACTGACCCTGTACAACCCGGTGGTCGACGAGGACCTGCGGCTGCCGGTGGGCCTGACCGAGGCCTACCTCCCCTCGCTGGAGACCCCCGACGCCTCCTACCGCACGCCCCAGCCCGACAGCGACCGCGCGTTCTCGCTGCCCTGCGGCAAGGGCCCGGTGGTCTCGGTGGACCGCGAGCTCTACGAGACCAGCGTGAAGGGCACGGCGGGCGACCTCACCGAGCGTCGGCCCGTCGAGGTGACGCTGTGTCAGCAGAGGCGCGACAAGCCCGGGTTGGAGCTGGGCGCGGGTGCGCACCAGGTCGAGGCCGGGGACGCCGGACCGCTGCTCCTCACCGACCTCACCCTGACCCGGGGCACGGTCACCGAACCCACCTCCGTGGGCCGGGACCTGCGGATACGGGACTGGCTCGGCGACCGCCGCGAGGTGACCGTCGGCTCCGGCGCGGCCATGTACCTGACGACGTACGAGAACTACAACGACGGCTGGAAGGCCACGCTCGACGGCAAGGAGCTGTCGTCGGTGCGGCTCGACGGCTGGCAGCAGGGCTGGCGGGTCCCGGCCGGGGCGGGCGGCACGGTCAAGCTCAGCTACGAGCCGGCGACGACCTACGACGGCGCCCTGATCGGCAGCGGTGTGGCGGTGCTGGTCCTGGTCGGCCTGGTGCTGTGGCGGCGGCACGAACCCAACCCCGACGCGCCGCAACCGCCGCCCCCGCCGCCGGGGCTCTGGCTGGGCACGGTCGCGCTCACCCTGGTGGGCGTGGTCATCGCCGGGTGGCTCGCGCTGCTGGTACCGGCGCTCGCGCTGCTGGCCCACCGCAGGCACGAGTGGCTCATGCCGGTCGCGTTCGTGGCGCTGGCCGGAGCGGGCGTCGCGGCCGCGACGGGAGCGGGCGAGCCGGTGTCGGCGGGCCACGGCGCCTTCGGTCACACGGCCCAACTGCTGGCGCTGATCGGCCTGTTCGCGGCGGTGGTGAGCGTACGCGAGCCGTCACCCGAGACGGGCCCACCCGACTCCGAGGCACCGACGCGACGGCTGCCCAGGACCGAGGAGGGCGAACCGGCATGACCGCCGCACCCGAGCGCGTTCCGTTCCCCGTGGTGGACGAGGTCTCCCGGCACTGCCTCCAGGAGGAGGAACCGGAGACGGTCCACATCGAGGTCCACCTGCCGGGACGCCTGGACCCGGCGGGGCTGCGCAAGGCGTTCCACGAGGCGCTGCTGCGCCATCCGCGCATCCTCATGCGGGAGGCCCGCGGCCCCTGGTACCGGCGCCGCTACGAGTGGGAGCTGACCGAGCGCCCGGACGTGGAGGTGGTCACCTTCCCGGCGCCGGGCCCCGACGCGTTACGGGACGCCCGGACCCGGGCCCTGACGACGGCACCGCCGCTGACGGACTCACCGCCGATCAGACTGGAGGTGGTGGAGGAGGCGGGCCGGGCGGGGGGCGGCGAGGCCGTGGGCCTTACGGCGGGTCGGGGTGCGGACGGACGGGGTGCGGACGGACGGGGTGCGGACGAACGGGGTGCCGGCGCCGGCGACGTCCCGGAAGAACCCCCGTCCCCGCCCGGGGGCACGGTCCTGTTCCTCACCATCAACCACACCGCCCTCGACGGACCGGCCTGTCTGCGCGTCCTGGCCACTGCCGCCGAGCTCTACAGCGGCCGGGACAACAGCCCCGCCGCACCCCCCGTGCGCCCGCCCGAGCCCCAGCAGGCCCCCACGGACACACCCTCCAACTGGGCACCCCCCGCCCGGGTCGCCCCCGGCACCCCCGAGAACTCCCCCGGCAACGGCCTGCTCGTCACCGAACTGCCCCTGCCGCGCCGCCCCAAGGGCGCCCCCTACACGGTGAACGACCAGCTCATGGTCGCCACCGCCCTCACCATCGCGCACTGGAACCGCGAACACGGCGCCCGCCCCCGCCCGCTGCGCATCACGATGCCCGTGGACGACCGCCCCCGGGACACCACCATGCCCATCGGCAACGGCACCCGGCTCGTCGAAGTCCCCTTCGCACCAGAGGAGTTGGTGACCGACGACCTGCCCGGCCTGCTGCGCCGCACGGCGTCGCGCACCCGCGCCCTGAAGTCCCTGCCCCGCCCCCAGCTCGGCCACGGCGCCGGCCTGCTCACCGCCCCGGTCACCCCGGTGGCGTGGCGGGCCGCCGTCACCCGGGGTCTGCGCCGGGCCGCCGCGCCCTGGACGTCCACCACGCTCCTGAGCAACATCGGCCGCGTCCCGTACCCGCTGGACTTCGGCGAGGAGGCGGGCCGCGCGCACGCCGTCTGGTTCTCGGCGCCGGCCCGGATGCCCCGCGGCCTCACCGTCACCACCGCCTCCACCGCCGGCCGCCTCCATCTCGCCCTGCGCTGGTCGCGCGCCCTGCTCGGCGAGGGCGACGGCGCCCATCTGCGGGACCTGTTCGAGCACTGTCTGCACACGACGGACGCGGAGTCCCGATGACGTCCACCCAGCCCCCCGAGACCACCGAGGGCCCCCGGGCCGCCGGGACCACCGGGACCGCGCCCGCCAAACCGCCCGGCCTGCGTGACTTCTACGAGGACCCCGCCGTCCCCGTCGCCTCCGGCGCCCCCCGCAGCCTCCGGCAGGCCCGCATGCTGGCGCGGGCCCTGGGGACCGGCCGCCCCCGGACCGTCCTCGACATCGGCTGCGGCGACGGCACCGCGGCCGCCGTCGCCGCCCCCCTGCTCCCCGGCCACCGTCTCGTCGGCGTCGACTGGTCCCAGGACGCGCTGCGCCGCGCCCGCACCCGGATGCCGTACGCGGTGCGGGGCGAACTCGGCGACGGGGGGCTGCCGTTCGGCACCGAGTCCGTGGACGCCGTGCTGTTCAGCGAGGTGATCGAGCATCTCGTCGACCCGGACTCGGCGCTTGAGGAGATCCGGCGGGTCCTGCGCCCGGGCGGCCATCTGCTGCTCTCCACACCGAACCTGGCCGCCTGGTACAACCGCGCCCTGCTGCTGGCGGGCGTGCAGCCGGTGTTCTCCGAGGTCAGCCTGCGCGCCATCCACGGGCGCCCCGGCCGGGAGGTCGTGGGCCACCTGCGGCTCTACACGGCCCGCGCGCTGCGGGAGTTCGTCGCGGCGGCCGGCTTCACCGTCGTACGGCTGGAAGGGGCGCCCTTCCACGGCGTACCGCGGCCGATGCGTCCGCTGGACCGGCTGGCGTGTCACAGACCGTCGCTCGCCTCGATCCTGCTGTTGCACGCTCGGAAGACCTAGGGGGCCGGATGTGGTGGGGAGTGGCCGCGGCCCTGCTGGCGAACACCCTGTACAGCATCGGTTTCGTCCTGGAGAAACGGGCGCTCACCTCCCTGCCCGAGGTGTCGATCCGGCAACCGGCGCGGCTGCTCCGGCTGGTGCTGGGCAGCCCCCTGTGGATCGGCGGGTCGCTCGCGCTGGCCGCCGGGTTCGGCGCGCAGCTGATCGTCTACCGCACGCTGCCGATCGCCGCCGCGCAGGGCATCTTCGTGTCCGGCCTGGTGCTGCTGGTCCTGCTGTCCGCGCGGCTGCTGGGCGAGCGGACCACCGGACGGGAGCGGTACGCGCTGGCGGCGATCCTCGGGGCGCTGCTGATGGTGGTGCTGTCCCTGGACGAACGCGCGGACACCGTCAGCCACGCCGCCCCGTACCCGCTGATCCTGCTGGTGTGTGTGCCGTCGCTGGCGGGGGGCGTGTGGCTGTACGGGTCCGCCGAGCGGCGCGCGAGGCACCGGCACCGGCTGCCGACGACCGGCGTCGAGTACGGCGTGGCGGTCGGCCTGCTCTACGGCGTCAGCTCGCTCGCGATCAAGGGCGTGTCGACGTATCTGACCTCGGGCGACTGGGGAGGGGCCCTGACCGGGGTCCTGCGCTCCCCGTACCCGTATCTCCTGCTGTTCACCGGCGCGTTCGGGCTCGTCATGTCGCAGGCCGCGCTCCAGCGCTGCCGGGCGTCGCTGATCGTGCCGGTGTGCACCACCGTGACCAGTCTGTTCACCGCGGTGCTCGGCACGCTGTCGTTCGGCGAGGCACTGCCGCACGACCCGCTGCGCCTCGCGCTGCGGCTGGCCGGGACGGCGCTGGCCGTCTCCGTACTGCTGGCCATGCCCAAGCACGACCAGCGTCCCGCGCAACCCCCCATCGGTGCCAAGGAGTTGACGCCCCCATGAAAGCCGACGACCCGCTGTTGCAGATCCTCGCGTGCCCGCTCGACAAGGGCCCGCTGCACCTCGTCGGGCCGGACGACCCGGCGGCCCCGGACGAGGTCCTCTACAACCCGCGCCTGCGCCGCCGTTACCCCGTCGTGGACGGCATCCCGCAGCTGCTGCCGTCCTCCGGGGAACAGGTCTCGGACGACGAGCACGAGGAACTCCTCCAGCGGATGACCCCATGACCCTGGCCGCGAAAGTCGCCTCCCTGCTGCCCACCCGGCTGGTCGCCGCCGTCGCCCGGGCCGTGTACCCGCGTTTTGAACCGGAGTTGGCGCGGCTGGCCGAGCTGTGCCCGGCCGGGTGCGGGACCGCCGTGGACGTCGGTGGCTGGTACGGGCCGTGGACGCGTCGGCTGTCGCGGCGGGCCCACCGGGTGGTGACCGTGGAACCGGTCCCCCACCTCGCGCGGCTGCTCGCGGCGACGGCCCCGCCCAACGTCCGGGTCGTGCAGGCCGCCGCGGCCGAGCGCCCCGGCCGGGCCCACCTGTGGCTGCCGGCCCGCGACGCGGGCGACCGGGGTGTCTCCTCCCTGGTCCGCCGCGACATCCACGCCCAGGCGCTGCCGGTCGGCTGCGTCACCCTCGACGAACTCGACCTGAAGGACGTCGGGTTCGTCAAGATCGACGTCGACGGCAGCGAACTGGCGGTGCTGCGCGGCGCCACGGGCATCCTGGCGCGGGACCGGCCGGCCCTCTTCATCGAGCTGGAGTCCCGTATCCAGCCGATCGGTCCGGTGGTGACGTATCTGGCGCTGCTCGGCTACGACGGCTGGGTGCTGCCCGGGCGGGACTGGATACCGCTGAGCGCCTTCCCGTTGGAGGCGCATCAGGCGCGGGCCTCGTACGTCGTGAACCACGGTCTGCTCCGCCGCGTGCTGCCCTTCCGGGGACCCCGGTACGTCAATTCGGTGCTCTTCCTGCCGGACGGCCGCCGCCCGATCGGCGACGATGGTCCCCATGCCCTCCGCGAAGCCCCCGGTTAGCCCCTTCACCCCGCGCGACTTCCAGCTGGTCCTGCTGCGCCGCATGGCCGACCACAACCCGGACCTCGTCGAGGACGCCCGCCGTGCGCTGGGCGCCTCCCTGGCCGAGATGCGCGAGGCCAACAAGCGCTGGCAGGCGATGCTCCGCTCCCCGCGAGCCCGGGGCGCCGCCGCGCGCTACCGCTCGGTCCTGGGCGCCCCGGAGTCGGTGCTCGGCCGCCGGGTGGGTGACCTGGACTGCGAGGCCTGGCTGTGGCCCCTGCCGCTCTGGCCCGAGCTGCGCTTCGAGGTGCTGCTCGCGCCGAACGGCGGGGTGTGGAACGAGTGGCTGGTCCGCGCGCCGGGGGCGCCGGGCCCCGAGCTGGGGACCCTCGACGACCTCGCGCCCTGGTCGTGCACCGTCGACGAGGTGGCCCGCGCCTTCGCCCCGGCCCGCCCCCTGGAGGGCACGGCGCCCACCCGCTGGGGGCTCGCGTTCACCGCCCCGGACGGCGGCGGCGTACGGCGCAGTTGCGCGGCCGAGTTCACCTGGGGGCTGCTGCAACGCGTCGCCGTGCGCCAGGTGTATTGATCACGAGCCCCCGGCGGCCGCGTCCAGGATCGCCGCCACGACGGCGGGCAGGGACCGCGGATGCAGGTCGAGGAAGAGGTTCGGCTCGACCAGTTCCAGCTCCATCACCCGCGGCTGTCCGTCGTCGCCGTCGACGAGGTCCACGCGCGCGTACAGCAGCTCCGGGGCCTCCGGTACGGCGGCCAGGGCGCGCTCGGCGACGGCGAGTTCGGCCGGGGTCGCGGTCCACGGCTCCAGGCCGGGGTGGGCGACCTTGTCCGCGTCGAAGGCCGTGCCGGGCGCGAGCACGGCCCGCTTGCGGCTGGCGTGCAGGAACCGTCCCCCGACGTACACCAGCGCCCGCTCCCCGCCGGTGTCGATGCCCCTCATGTACGGCTGCACCATCGCGGTGAGCCCTTCCTCGCCCATCCGCGCCAGCTGCCGTACGGCGGTCTCGTGCCGGTCCGGCGTGTACCGCGCGGCGTACCGGGCGCCCGCCCCGGAGGTCGGCTTGACGACGTACTCGCCCTCGTCCGGGAGGTCCGCCGGGTCGCCGGGCGCCAGATAGCGCGTGGGCACGGTGGGCACCCCGGCCGCGGCCAGCTCCCCGAGGTAGCGCTTGTCGGTGTTCCACCGCACGACCCCGGCCGGGTTGGCGAGCCGGGTGACCTTGCCGCACCGCTGCGCCCACGCCACGAACTCCGCGGCCCGCCAGCTGTAGTCCCAGGTGGACCGGATGACAGCGAGGTCGTAGCCGCCCCAGTCGACGTCGGCGTCGTCCCAGAACACGGCGTCCGCCCCGGCCCCGGCCGCCCGCAGGGCCTCCACCAGCACGGGCAGGTCTCGATCACGGTGCGGCTCGGGCCGGGGGTCATAGGTGACAAGGGCGACTCGGGGCACGACAGGGTCCCTTCCACTACGGCACTGACCTCGGCAGGCTAGCCACGTCCCCCACGACCGCGGCAACCCGTTCGACCCGACCTGATCGGGCACAGGATGTCGGGTCCGGCAGGGTGGGTCCTTCCTAGTGTGAGGGAGCGAAAGGGAAGGAGACCGGGGTGCTGGAAGGGCTGAACGAGGCCATGGAGCACATCGAGCAGCGGCTCGACCAGCGGATCGAGGCGGCCGACCTGGCACGGATCGCGACGACGTCGGAGTACCACCTGCGGCGGCTGTTCTCCGCGCTGGCGGGGATGCCGTTGTCGGAGTACATCCGGCGCAGACGGCTCACCGTCGCCGGCGCGGAGGTGCTGGCCGGGGACCGGACGCTGCTGGAGATCGCGGTGCGCTACGGCTACACGTCCGGCGAGGCGTTCGCACGGGCGTTCCGCGCCCTGCACGGTGTCGGCCCGGGCGAGGCCCGGCGCTCCGGTGCGAGCCTGGAGTCCCAGCCCCGGCTCTCCTTCCGCCTCACCGTCGAAGGGAACAGCAGCATGCGCTATCGGATCGTGGAGAAGGACGAGTTCCGGGTGGTCGGCCGCAAGGCACGCGTCCCCCTGGTGCACGAGGGGATGAACCCGGCCCTGGTCGAGTTCATCCGGGGCATCGACCAGGAGACGCTGCGGCGCCTGGAGGGCCTCGCCGACCAGGAGCCGCGCGGGATCATCGGGGTCAGTGACGACCTCGACCCGAGCCGGGCCGAGGGCACCGAACTCGACTACTACCACGGGGTGGTGACCGGCGCGGACGCGCCCGAGCACCTGGACTCGCTCACCGTGCCGGCCGGCACCTGGGCGGTGTTCGAGAACTCCGGTCCCTTCCCGCAGACACTCCAGTACCTGTGGCGGGACGTGTTCACCCAGTGGTTCCCGTCCAACCCGTACCGCAGCCGCCCGGGCCCCGAGCTGCTGCGCACCCGCCTGACCCCGGACGCGGCCGAGGCGGACGCGGAGCTGTGGATCCCCGTGGAGCGTACGCCCGTCTGACATGGACGGGCGGCGGGCGGGCGTCCGGGCACGGCCCATCGGGTAGGAGCCGTACCGGAGCGCCGCCCCGAAAGATCCCGGCAACGCTGAAGGAGTACGACGCGTGACCCCTCTCTTCCCGGCCCTGACCAACGCCCCGGCGCACCGCCCCGCCCTGCGGTTCGGCGACCGCTCCCTGACGTACGGGGAACTCGCCGCCGTGACCGGCGTCCTCGCGGACCGTCTGCGGGACGCCGGCCGCGTCGCCGTCTGGGCGACCCCGGCCCTGGAGACCGCCGTCGCCGTGGTCGCGGCGCTCCGGGCGGGCGTACCGGCCGTTCCGCTGAACCCGAAATCGGGCGAGAGGGAGCTCGGCCACATCCTGTCGGACAGCTCGCCGGCCCTGGTCCTGGCCGCCCCGGGCGACGAACTGCCCGCCCCTGTGCGGGACGTGCCGCGCCTGGACGTCACCCTCGACCGCACCGGCGGGTCCGTCGCCGACACCGACGCCGAGGACACCGCCGCCGCCCTGGTCGTCTACACCTCCGGCACCACGGGCCCGCCCAAGGGCGCGGTCATCCCCCGCCGGGCGATCGCCTCGACGCTGGACGCGCTGGCGGACGCCTGGCGGTGGACCGGTGACGACGTCCTCGTCCACGGCCTGCCCCTGTTCCATGTGCACGGCCTGGTGCTCGGCATCCTCGGCCCGCTGCGCCGCGGCGGCTCGGTCCGCCACCTCGGCCGGTTCAGCCCCGAGGGCGTGGCCCGCGAGCTGAACGACGGCGCGACCCTGCTGTTCGGCGTCCCGACGATGTACCACCGGATCGCCCAGGCCCTGCCCGCCGACCCGCACCTGTCGAAGGCGCTGGGCCGGGCCCGGCTGCTGGTCTCCGGCTCCGCCGCGCTGCCCGTGCACGACCACGAGCGGATCACCGCCGCGACCGGCCGCCCCGTCATCGAGCGCTACGGCATGACGGAGACCCTGATGAACACCAGCGTCCGCGCGGACGGCGAGGCCCGTGCGGGCACGGTCGGGGTGCCCCTGCCCGGGGTGGAGCTGCGGCTGGTGGAGGAGGACGGGACGCCGATCGCCTCGTACGACGGGGAGACGGTCGGCGAGATCCAGGTGCGCGGCCCGAACCTGTTCACCGGGTACCTCAACCGGCCCGACGCCACGGCGGCCGCGTTCACCGCGGACGGCTGGTTCCGCACCGGCGACATGGCGGTGCGCGACGCCGACGGGTACGTCCGGATCGTCGGCCGCAAGGCCACCGACCTGATCAAGAGCGGGGGTTACAAGATCGGGGCGGGTGAGATCGAGAACGCGCTCCTGGAGCACCCCGGGGTGCGGGAGGCGGCGGTCACCGGGGAGCCGGACGCCGACCTGGGCGAGCGGATCGTCGCCTGGATCGTGCCGGCGGACCCCCAGTCGCCGCCCGGCACCGAGGAGTTGGCCGACCACGTGGCCCGGCGGCTCGCCCCGCACAAGCGGCCCCGGGTCGTCCATCACCTGGACGCCCTCCCCCGCAACGACATGGGGAAGATCATGAAGCGGGCACTGGCCCGTGACTGACCGCACCGACCGCCGCTCCGCCCGCGCGTTCCTCGCCCAGGTCACGGACGACTTCACCGAACTGCCCACCCCCGAGGGCGAGTGCGGGCCCGACGGCCCGCTCGCCTGGCCGGGCTACGACGCCGCACGAGCCCGGGCGAGCGAGCGCACCGGCGAGGCGGAGTCCGTGGTGTGCGGCACGGGGCACGTCCAGGGGGTGCGAGCGGTCCTGCTCGCCTTCGAGTTCGGCTACCTCGGCGGCTCCCTGGGCGTGCGCACCGGCGACCGCCTGGAGGCGGCGTACGGATACGCCCGCGCCCACCGCCTCCCGGTCGTCCCGCTGGTCGCCACGGGCGGCAGCCGGATGCAGGAGGGCATGCTCGCCCTCACCCAACTCCAGCGCGTGGCCCGGCAGTCGGCGCTCACCCGGGCGGCGGGCCTGCCCCAGGTCGCGGTCCTGAGGGACCCGACCACCGGGGGCGGCTGGGCCACCCTGGGCGCGGGCGCCGACGTCGTCCTCGCCCTGCCGGGCGCCCAGGTCGGTTTCGCGGGCTCCCGGGTCCGCCCCCCGGACGCGGACCCGGCGGCGTACACGGCCGAGGCCCAGGTGGCGGCGGGCGCCGCCGACGCCCTCGTCCGGCCCAAGGACCTGCGCCGCACCCTCGGCCGCTGGCTGCGCCTGCTGACCTCCCCGGCCCTGGAGGCACCGCTGCCCCGCCACCCCGGCCCGCCCCCCGCGCCCGGCCTCCCGCGCACCGGCTGGGAGGCGGTCCAGCGCGCCCGCTCTCCCCGGCGCCCCCGCGCCGACCGCTACCTGGACGCCTACTTCACCCACCGCGTCGCGATCTCCGGCGACCGCTGCGGCGGCACGGACCCGGGGATGCTGTGCGGCTTCGGGGAGCACGCGGGGCGGACGGTCGCCTACGCCGCGCAGGCCGGCACCGCGACCCGCCCGGCCGGCTACCGCACCGCCGCCCGGCTGATCCGCCTCGCGGACCGGCTCGGCATCCCGGTCCTGACCCTGGTCGACACCCCGGGCGCCGCCAACGACGCGGAGGCCGAACGCCAGGGCGCGGGGGCGGCGATCGCCGACCTGTTCGCCGCGGTGGCCACCGTCCGCACCCCGATCACCACGCTGCTCATCGGCGAGGGCGGCTCCGGCGGCGCCCTCGCGCTGGCCGCCCCCGGCGCCACCTGGGCCGCCCCGGACAGCTACTTCTCGGTGATCGCCCCGGAGTCGGCGGCGGCCATCCTGAAACGGCCTCCGCAGGAGACGGCGGCGACCGCGGACCACCTGCGGCTGCGGCCCCAGGACCTGGCGGAACTGGGGGTGATCCGAACGGGCTGACCCCGCATCAAGCCCTTTACGGAACGCTTACATCGGACATAACAGACAAAACCCCCCATTCAGTCGCGCCCCGCCCGGCCCCCTCCAGAAGGCGCCCCACCCCCGCCCCTCGCACGATGCCAGTGAGCCCCGCCGCCCGGCGCGGCCACGGTCTGTGTTCTCGGGAGGACCTGCCCATGACCGCCACCGCCAGTCTGGAGCAGCTGCGTCGCTGCCACTTCGCCGTCGACCTGGGCGCGGCGAGGACGCGGGTGTACGTGAAGGGCGCCGGGCTCGTCGTCGACCAGCCGTCCGTCGCCGCCGTGAACACCCGGACCGGCGCGCTGATCGCGGTGGGCGAGTTCGCGGAGAAGATGACGGGCCGGACGCCGGACTACATCCGGGTCGTACGGCCCGTCTCCGGCGGGACCGTCGTCGACATCGAGATGGCCCAGCGCATGCTGCGGCACCTGCTCGGCGACAAGATCCGCCGCTCGCTGCGGCGCAAGCCGATCCTGCGCGCCGCCGCCTGCACCCCCCACGACGCGGACCCCCTCGCCCAGCGCGCCTGCATCGAGACGCTGGTCGGACTGGGCGCCCGGCGGGTGGAGCTGGTCGACACGCTGATCGCCGCCGCCGTCGGCTGCGGACTGCCCGTGGAGCGGCCCGAGGCCACCATGGTGCTGGTCTGCGGCGCCGCGGCCACCCAGGTCGCCGTGCTCTCGCTCGGCTCGATCGTCAACGCCGTACGCATCCCCGTCGGCGGTGAGGCCGTGGACCACGCGATCGTGCAGCACCTGCGCCACCAGCACGAGCTGATGCTGCCGAGCCAGTCCGTACGACCGCTGCAACTCGCCCTGTCCGGCAACGGCCTCACCCCCTCCGGCCCCGCCTCCACCGAGATCCACGGACGGGACGTCGCCACCGGCCTCGCCCGTTCCGTCCAGGTCGACACCGCCGCCGTCCGGAACGCGATCCAGACCCCGCTGACCGCCGTGCTCGACGGCATCGGCAAGGTGCTGCGGGACTGCCCGCCCGACCTGGTGGCCGACCTCGCCGACCGCGGGATCATGATGGTCGGCGGCAGCGCCCTGCTGCCCGGCTTCGACCAGATGCTGCGGCACGCCACCGGCATGCCGGTGCACATCGCCGAGCGGCCCGAGGTGTGCGCGGTGGAGGGGCTCGGCGCGATGCTGGAGGGCCGTATCGAACCGCTCGCGCTGAGCCCGCTGACCGACTGAGCCGACGTCGGCCTCGGCCATGCCCGAAGACCCCCTCCCCCCGCTCCTGGAAGCCGTCCTCGGCGTCGGCACCGACCTCGAACTGCGCACCACCCTCCAGCACATCGTGGACGCCGCCGCCGAGCTCACCGGCGCCCGGTACGCCGCGCTCGGCACGGCCGACCCCGGGCAGGACGGGCTCAGCGAGATCCGCACCCCGGGCGCCGTACCGGCCGCCACCGCCTGCCTCACGGTGCCGATCCATGTCCAGGACGAGGAGTTCGGCAGGCTCCACCTCGCCGGGAAGGACCGCTTCACCGCCGAGGACGAACAGCTCCTGCACGTCCTCGCCGTCCAGGCCGGCATCGCCATCGGCAACGCCCGGCTCTACGAGGCGGCCCGGCAGCGCGAGCGGTGGATCGAGGGCGCGGCCGCCGTCACCACCGCGCTGCTCGGCGAGGGCCCGGCGGCCGACGCGCTCACCACGGTCGCCGAGCGCGCCCGACTCCTCGCCGACGCCTGCGCGGGCGTCATCCTGCAACCCACCGAGGAGGGCGGCATGGAGATCGTGACGGCGTCGACGCACGACGACCCGGGCGACATCGTCGGTACGACCATCGCGCCCGGCAGCCCGGTCCTCGATCAACTCCTCGGCGGTGAACCGGTGTTCGTCGACGACTCCGCGACCGACCCGCGCATGACGACGCGTGTCCGGCACCGGTTCGGACCCAGCATGATGCTGCCGCTCCAGGCGGGCGGCCGGCTGATCGGCACCCTCGCCCTGCCCCGCCGGCGCGGCGACCGCCCGTACACCTCCGTCGAGCGGCTTCTCGCGGTGCAGTTCGCCTCGCAGGCCGCGCTCGCCCTGGTCCTCGCCGACGCCCAGCACAGCCGTGAGCTGCTCGCGGTCTTCGAGGACCGTGACCGCATCGCCCGGGACCTGCACGACCTGGTCGTCCAGCGGCTGTTCGCCACCGGCATGATGCTGGAGTCCGCCCAGCGCCGCAGCGAGGGGGACGAGGTCCACGAGACGCTGGGCCGGGCGGTCGACGCACTGCACTCCACCGTCCAGGAGGTCCGCACGACGATCTTCGCCCTCCAGCAGCCGCCCGCGGACGCCCCGACGACGTTCCGGGGCAGGGTGCTCCGGGAGACCGCGGGGGCGGCCGCCCTGCTGGGCTTCGCCCCGTCCACCCGGTTCACCGGCGCCGTCGAGAGCCGCATCCGGGAGGCGACCGCCGGGCACCTCCTGACCGCCCTGCGCCGCGCCCTGGCCACTGCCTCCCGCCGGCCCGGCGTCGGTCGTATCGAGGTCGCGGTCGACGCGACGGCGACCCTGCCGGACGGCCGGGAGGGCGTACGGCTGACGGTGCACGACGACGGGGCGGCCGACGAGGGGACGGCCGACGGCGACGGCACGGGGACGACGGTGACCTGGCAGGCGCCGCTCTGAGCACTGTCCGGCAGGTCGGTCGGCGGGGCCGAGACGGTCAGCGGGCGAACCAGCACCGCACGGTGGTGCCTTCCGCCCCGGTGTGCGTCCGCACCAGGTCGGCCACCAGGTTGACCAGCAGCAGCCCGCGTCCGCCGCGCTGGTCGCGCGCCGGGGGCCGCCGTCCGGCCAGCGGGTCGGCAAGGCACCCCTTGTCCCGGACCTCGCAGATCGCGTACCCCTCCTCGGTCCACACCCGCAGCGTCCCCGTACCGCCCCCGTGCACCACGCTGTTGGTGGTCAGCTCGGCCGCGACCAGGGCGAGGTTCTCCAGCGCGATCCCGGTCAGCCCGAGCCGCGCGCCCTCGGCGGTCGCGAGATGGCGGACCGCGGAGAGCGACTGCACGTCGAAGCCGAGGCAGAGCACGTCCGGGACGACGGGCAGCGCCTCGTTGTAACGGTCCACCACCGCGTCTGGGGCGTACGCGTCGCTCCGCTGTTCCGGCCCGCCGCCGGAGGGGATGACGGTGGGGTGGGTGGCACAGGCGTCGGCGAGCACCGTCTCGTCGAGGCGCCGGACGTCGTAGGGGCACAGGATGGTGGCGTGCCGGTCCGCGAAGGCGGCGTTGATCAGTGCCTCGTGCTGGACGCAGGCGGGGTACTCGCCGCTGGTGCGGCCGGCCCAGATCGGCTCGCCGATGATCCGCACCCGGTGGCCGGGCCGCTGGGTGTCGGCGAAGGCGCGCAGCACACCGGGGATGATCCGGCCGGGGTTGCGGCCTGCCTCGCGCATGTCCAGGAGCCGTACCGCGTCGGCGTCGGTGCCGAGCGCGTCGCGGATCAGCCCGAGGTTGTCGCCCGGCACGGCCACGGCGACCGGCTCGCCCGCCTCCAGACCCTCGCGGACGAAGGGGACCGTGCCGGCGAGGTACTCCTGGGCGTCGCCGTAGAAGAGCGCGGGGTGCAGGAACGGGGCGCTCACGACGACGACACCTCGCTCCCGGACAGTCCTGGCCAGAACAGCTCAAGAGTCCGGCTGAGCATGGACGGCGGACCGTGCGACTCCAACAACCGACCCTCCTCCAGACGCCGTGCGGCGGCCGCGAGGGCATCAGCGTCCGTGACCTCGACGAACGTCACGGCGGACAGCTCCAGACCGTACACGTCGGCACACGCGCCCACCGCCCGCTCCAGCGCGCTCCCGTATCCCGTGAGTGGCCAGAGCCACCTCGCCCGCGGCGCGCAGACCGCCGCCTCCGGGCAAGCACGCGTGTACCCCGCCGGGAAGCTCCCACTCCCCCGTCCGCCCCAGGTGTAGCCCGTGCCGGGTCGGGCAGGCGCATGGGCGGCACCGCCGGGCCCCCGCGGGGCTGACGCTCTGCATCCGTCCAGAACCGGTGGCACGAAGGAGGCCCGTCAGCGTGACGACGGTAGGGGACCGACGAGACGGGGACATGAACTCAGCGGCACACACACCTCTGGCACGGCGACTGAACACCCTGGTCATCGAGACCCGCACGGACGCGGGCCGGGCCGAGCTGCGACCGCGGGGCGAGCTGGTGCACGGCTGTGCGCGGGTCCTGGAGGCGGCCCTGTCGGCGCTGCCGGACGAGGTCCACCGGGTCGAGCTGGACATGACCGGCGTGGTGTTCATGGACACGGCCGGGCTCCAGTTCCTGGAGCTTCTGGACGACTACCGCCACCGCCGGCACGTCCCGGTGACCACCTCGCGCTGGACCGGCCAGCCGCGCCGGATCCTGGAACTCGCCGGCCTGGACACCGCCGACCCGCTGCACACGGCCCCCCGCCCGGACGACCCCGAGCCCGCTCCCCCGGCGTCCTCCGCGGTCGCCCTGGAGCGCACGGAACAGCTCCAGCTGCTGCGCGAGGAGGTCGAGCAGCTGCGCCAGGCGATCGTCTCGCGGCCCGTCATCGACCAGGCCCGCGGCATACTGATGGCCGCCCACGCCTGTACCCCCGAGGAGGCCTGGGCCATTCTGCGGACCACCTCCCAGCTGTCCAACACCAAGCTGCGCACCGTAGCGGCGGCCCTCACCGCCGGCACCAGGCCCGACGGCCCGCCGCCGCCGGAGGAGGTGCGCACGGCGTTGCGCACGGCGGTCCGCGGCTGTCTGGACTGAGCGGCCCCGGCCGGGGCCGAAAGCCGACCCCGTACCGGCAAAGCCGTTGATCATTTCTTCGGCCGGACCGTAGGTTCCGTCGCATGACGAATCTCCGGATCGGTGTGATGTACGACCGCGACTGGGCCCCCGAGGAGCTGCCCGGGTTCGCGCGGCGGGCCGAGGCGCTCGGCGCGGACGACCTGTGGGTGGTGGAGGACCTGCGCTGGAACGGCGGGGTGTCGGCGGCGGCCGTGGCGCTGGGCGCGACCGAGCGGCTGCGGGTGGGCATCGGGATCGCCCCGGCGCCGCTGCGCAGCCCGGCCCTGCTGGCGATGGAACTGGCCACGCTGGCACGGGTGTTCCCGGGCCGGCTGGTGGCCGGGATCGGTCATGGCGTGCGGGAGTGGATGGAGCAGGTCGGGGTGGCGCCGCGCTCTCCGCTGGCCCTGCTGGAGGAGACGATCACCGCGGTGCGGGCGCTGCTGCACGGGGAGCGGGTCACGGTGGACGGGCGGGAGGTGCGGATCGACGGCATCAAGCTCGTGCATCCGCCCGCCGAGCCGCCGCCGGTGGTGGCGGGGGTGGTACGGCCGCGCTCGCTGGAGCTGTCCGGGCGGGTCGCGGACGGCACGCTGATCGCCGAGGGCCACGGCCCGCGGGACCTGGGGCACATCCGGGCGCTGCTGGCCAAGGGCGGCGCGGGCGACGACCACACGCTGAACGTGTTCGCGTTCGCCTGTGTCGGCGACGACGCCGAGGAGGTCGCGCGGACCCTGCACCCGTTCACCGAGGGGCACGGCGCCTGGCTGGGCCGCCCGCAGGAGGAGGTCTTCACCGTCTCCGGTGACGCCGCGGGGGCCGCGGAACGGATCGGCGCGCTCGAGGAGTCGGGCGCCGACACCGTCGTCCTCCGGTTCGTCGGCGCCGAGCCGCTGCGGCAGCTGGAAGCGGTCCTGGCGGCTGCCCGGCGCTGACGCGCACACCGCGACGCGGGTCCCGTCCGGGGCCCGCGTCGCTCAGGCCTCTTCGGCGGCCGCCGTGCCGGCGCGGGGCAGGACCTCGTGCTGCCCGTCCACCTGGACCAGCAGCGCCAGCAGGGCGGCCACGGTGAGGCCGGCCTCGGCCGGATGGCGCAGGACCTTCCCCTGCTCGATCCGGTAGGTGTTGGTCCGCCCCTCGCGGGTGTGGGACAGATAGCCGCTGCGCTCCAGATCGGAAATGATCTTCTGGACGGCGCGTTCCGTGAGTCGGCAGTGCGCCGCGATGTCCCGGACCCGCGCGCTCTGGTCCTCGGCGATGGCGGCCAGTACGCGTGCGTGGTTGGTGATGAAGGTCCAGCCCGTGTGCGATTCCGTCGCTCCACTCATGTGGGCATCGTACGCCTGAGGATTCACGCATGAAAATACACGAAATCAGTTTCATGTATCGCTTGACGTGCGTCCGTGCGCGGGGGACTCTGAGGGGGTCGGAAAGACGGGTGTACCCAGCCGTGGGGAGAGGAACATGCCCAAGTCGGCACCCTGCTGTGCTGGACCGGACCGCGGATGCACCAGGCGCGCCGGTCGGGACGGCTCGGCCCGGCTGACGGTCTGCGCCCGCCCCGAGGGCGACCGGACGGTGGTCACGGTCAGCGGGGACCTCGACCTCGCCGCGGACCAGACGCTCCAGCACGCCCTGCGCTCGGCGCTCAACGACTCCGGCAAGGGCATCGACCTGGACCTGGGCGGCGTCGACTTCTGCGACTGCTCCGGGCTCAACATCCTGCTGGGGATCCGGCAGCAGGCGCTGGACCAGTACAAGACGGCCACGATCCGGCGCCTCAGCCCGGCTGCCGCGCGGGTGTTCTCCCTCACCGGCACCCTGCCCCTGTTCGACCCGGAGGCCGAAGTGCGGCACCAGGAGGACCGCGCCACCACGGACCCACGGGTCGAGGCCGCCCAACTGCGGCGCGCCCTGGACCCACGGGTCGAGGCCGCCCAACTGCGGCGCGCCATGCAGACGCGGGGACTGATCGACCAGGCCCGCGGCATCCTGATGGCCACCTTCTCGCTCACCGCGGAGGAGGCCTGGAACGTCCTGGTGATGACCTCCCAGAACACCAACACCAAGCTGCACCGCGGCGCCCAGCAACTGGTGGACTCGGTCCGCGGCGAACCCCTGCCGGAGGCAACCCGCAAACAACTCTCCGCCGCGGTGGCCCACGTGACGGCGGAACGAGCCGAAGCGAAGAACTGAAGGCGCCCGCCGGGACCCCGGGGGCGTGGGCGATCCGACAGCCCGAAGTAAACGTTTCCCCAGGCCAGGGGCCTGCGCGGTGGGGCGGGTGGGACTCGAACCCACGGCCGGCGGATTATGAGTCCGCTGCTCTAACCGGCTGAGCTACCGCCCCATAGCGGCGTGTCGCGTACATGTGTGCGCGCCGTCTGCCGCAGCATAGCCGCTCATACGATCTCCTGCTTCGTACGGTCGACTTCGCATGCCCTGAAGGACTCCGCCGTGACCTGCACGGTTCCCGGGCGCAGGGATGATCACATGAAAAAGGACCCCCGCGGGGGTCCTTGTCCGTGTGCTCTCCCGACTGGACTCGAACCAGTAACCTGCCGGTTAACAGCCGGCTGCTCTGCCAATTGAGCTACGGAAGATCGAAGCTCCCCCGACTGGACTCGAACCAGTAACCTGCCGGTTAACAGCCGGCTGCTCTGCCAATTGAGCTACGGAGGAATGCCTCGTTGCATCGAACGTAACTCCCTGGGTAGTCGCCAGGGGGCGGGCGTTCGCTGCGACACATACATTAGCGCAAGCAGGGGGGTGCTCCGCCAATCGGTACTCCTCCACGAGGGAAGGGTGGCTCCGCCATGCGCTTCAAGCTCACGTTCGTCACCGGGCTGGCACTGGGATACGTGCTGGGTACCCGGGCCGGACGGGAACGCTATGAACAGTTGAAGAAGTCGGCACGTCAGGTCTCCCAGAACCCCGCGGTCCGCAACACCGCCGAGTCGGCCGCCCAGCAGGGCCGCCACTTCGCGGGCAAGGCGTACCACGTGGTCAGCGAGAAGGTGGGCGACCGGGTTCCGGAGTCGGTGACCCAGCGGGTGCGATCCCTGCGGGACCGGAACACGAACGGGGCGGCCGCGGACGACTGGGGCACCGGCACCGGGACCAGTAGTACGTGACAACGGACTCATAATCGGTCGGCCGTACCTTCACCGGGTACGGCCACCCCCCGCGGTGCGGCAGAATTTTGGCCATGGGGATAGTCGCCGGGTTGGACAGTTCGCCCGATTTCACTCGTATCGTCGTCTGTGACGCAGACACGGGCGCCGTACTCAAACAGGGGTACGCGCCGCATCCGGTCGAAGGCCGGCCTTCCGACATCGATCCCCAGGCCTGGCTGCTGTCCCTCGGCGAGGCCGCGGGCGGCGGACTCCTCGAGGGCGTGCAGGCCATCGGCGTGTCGGCCCAGCAGAACGCCCTGGTGCCGCTGGACGCCCAGGGCAACACCGTCCGCCCCGCCCTCGTCGGCGGCGACAAGCGCGCCCAGGTCGCGGCGGTCGACCTCGTCGACGCGCTCGGTGGGCGCGAGGCGTGGGCGCAGGCCGTGGGATGTGTCCCGCAGGCCGCGCAGCCCGTCACCAAACTGCGCTGGCTCGTGAAGAACGAACCCGACGCCGCGCTGCGCACCGCCGTCCTGCTCCAGGCCCACGACTGGCTGGTGTGGCAGCTCCTCGGCCGTCCGGTGCGCCGGACCACCGACCGCGGCGGCGCCTCCGGTACCGGCTACTGGTCCGCCGCCACCGGCGCCTACCGCACCGACCTCGTCGAACTCGCCCTCGGTCACCAGGCGATGCTGCCCGAGGTGATCGGCCCCGCCGAGGCCGCCGGTACGACACCGGAGGGGCTGCTGATCTCCGCCGGGACCGGCGAGACCATGGCCGCCGCCTTCGGGCTCGGTATCGGGCTCGGCGACGCCGTCGTCTCCCTCGGGGCCTCCGGCTCCGTCATGGCCGTCCACCCCGAGGCCCTCTACGACAACAGCGGGATGATCACGTCCCTCGCCGACGCCACCGGCATGCACCTGCCGGTCGTCACCACGCTGAACGCGGTACGGACCCTGCGCGGCACCGCCGAGCTCCTCGGGCTGCCCGACCTGGAGAGCCTGTCCGAGCTGGCGATGAAGTCGACCCCGGGCTCCCACGGCCTGGTGCTGCTGCCCTATCTGGAGGGCGAGCGGACGCCCAGCCTGCCGCACACCGCCGGGACGCTCGCCGGACTGCGCAGGGAGTCCATGAAGGCGGAGCACCTCGCGCGCGCCGCCTTCGAGGGCATGCTGTGCGGGCTCGCCGACGCCCTGGACGTCCTGCGCGGCCGGGGCGTGGAGGTGCGCCGGGTCTTCCTGCTGGGCGCGGCCGCGGAGCTGTCGGCCGTGCAGGCGGCGGCGCCGGCGATCTTCGGGACGCAGGTCGTCGTACCGCAGCCCGCGGACTACGCGGCGCGGGGTGCCGCTCGGCAGGCCGCCTGGGCGCTCGGGGTGTCGCAGGGCACGCTCGACCCGCGGACCCCGCCGGCCTGGCAGGGGGCGGCCGCGCAGATCCTGGAGCCCGGTGAGGAGCTGGCGGTCGGGCAGGCGGTGCGGCAGCAGTTCGTGTCGGTGCGGGAGCAGACGCACCCGGGGGCCTTCCGGTCGTAGCGGAAGGTAAGACACCGGTAGGAAGCCGGCGCCTTCGGCACCCGTAAGGCCGTACGGAGCACCGCTGTCGGCTTAATCGGTTGAGGTAACGCGGGTGGAGTGTCCGACGATGGGGGCCAGGGGCAACCACCTCCGGCCCCTGTCGCCGACTCCGAGAGACCCAGCGTGCTCATACGACTTCTGCGGACCTATCTCAGGCCCTACCGAAAACCCATCACCCTGCTGGTGGTGCTCCAGTTCCTCCAGACCTGCGCCACCCTCTACCTGCCCACGCTGAACGCGGACATCATCGACAGCGGCGTCGTCAAGGGCGACACCGGCTACATCCTGTCCTTCGGCGCCCTGATGATCGGCATCTCGCTGATCCAGGTCGTGTGCAACATCGGGGCCGTGTACTACGGCGCCCGGACGGCCTCGGCGCTGGGCCGCGACATGCGGGCCGCCGTGTTCGACCGGGTGCAGTCCTTCTCCGCCCGCGAGGTGGGCCACTTCGGCGCGCCCTCGCTGATCACCCGGACGACCAACGACGTCCAGCAGGTCCAGATGCTGGCCCTGATGACGTTCACGCTGATGGTGTCCGCGCCGATCATGTGCGTGGGCGGCATCGTGCTGGCGCTCGGCCTGGACGTGCCGCTGTCGGCGGTGCTGGTCGCGGTGGTGCCCGTGCTCGGCCTCAGCGTGACGCTGATCGTGCGCCGGCTGCGGCCGCTGTTCCGGACCATGCAGGTGCGCCTCGACACGGTGAACCGGGTGCTGCGCGAGCAGATCACCGGCAACCGGGTGATCCGCGCCTTCGTCCGCGACGACTACGAGAAGGACCGCTTCCGGGAGGCCAACGCCGAACTCACCGAGATGTCGCTGGGCACCGGCAGGTACCTCGCGCTGATGTTCCCGATGGTCATGACGGTGGTGAACCTGTCGTCCATCGCGGTGGTGTGGTTCGGCGCCCACCGGATCGACGGCGGCGAGATGCAGATCGGTGACCTCACCGCGTTCCTCGCCTATCTGATGCAGATCGTCATGTCCGTGATGATGGCCACCTTCATGTTCATGATGGTGCCGCGCGCCGAGGTGTGCGCCGAGCGGATCCAGGAGGTGCTGGACACCTCCTCGAGCGTGGTCCCGCCCAAGGCCCCGGTGCTGGAGCTGCGGCGGCACGGGCATCTGGAGATCCGTGGGGCGGGCTTCCGCTACCCGGGTGCCGAGGAGCCCGTCCTGCGCGATGTGGACCTCGTCGCCCGGCCCGGTGAGGTGACCGCCGTCATCGGGTCGACCGGCAGCGGCAAGTCCACCCTCCTCGGACTGGTACCGCGCCTGTTCGACGCCACCGACGGGGAGGTGCTCGTCGACGGGGAGAGCGTGGCGGCCCTCGACCCCGCGCTGCTGGCGAAGACCGTGGGGATGGTCCCGCAGAAGCCGTACCTGTTCGCGGGGACCGTGGCGACCAACCTGCGCTACGGCAACCCGGACGCCACCGACGAGGAGTTGTGGCACGCGCTGGAGGTGGCGCAGGCCAAGGACTTCGTGGAGCGCCTGGAGAACGGCCTCGACTCCCCCATCGCCCAGGGCGGCACCAACGTCTCCGGCGGTCAGCGGCAGCGGCTCGCCATCGCCCGTACGCTCGTGCAGCGCCCGGAGATCTACCTCTTCGACGACTCCTTCTCCGCCCTCGACTACGCCACCGACGCGGCGCTGCGGGCGGCGCTGTCCCGGGAGACCGCCGAGGCGACCGTCGTGATCGTCGCCCAGCGGGTGGCGACCATCCGGGACGCCGACCGGATCGTCGTACTCGACGAGGGACGGGTCGTCGGCACCGGCCGGCATCACGAGCTGATGGCGGACAACGAGACCTACCGGGAGATCGTGCTCTCCCAGCTCACGGAAGCGGAGGCTGCCTGATGGCCGGGCCCATGGGGCGCATGATGGCCGGGACCGGCCCGGACCACCGTTCGCTGGACTTCAAGGTGTCGGGCCGGCGGCTCGTCGCCCGGTTCCGGCCGGAGCGGTTCACGGTCCTCGCGCTGGTGGCCTGCGTGTTGGTGAGCGTGGGGCTGTCGGTCGTCGGGCCGAAGATCCTCGGCGAGGCCACCGACCTGGTCTTCGCGGGCATCGTCGGCCGGCAGATGGAGCCCGGCGCCTCGAAGGAGCAGGTCCTTCAGGGGATGCGGGAGCGCGGTGACGGCCAGATCGCCGACATGCTGCGCAGCACGGACTTCACCCCCGGCGAGGGCATCGACTTCGACGCCGTCGGGCACGTCCTGCTGCTCGCGCTCGGGGTGTTCGTCGTCGCCGGGCTGCTGATGCTGGTGGCGACGCGGCTGGTGAACCGGGTGGTCAACCGGACCATGTTCCGGATGCGCGAGGACGTGCAGACGAAGATGTCCCGGCTGCCGCTGTCGTACTTCGACAAGCGGCAGCGCGGTGAGGTGCTGTCCCGGGCGACGAACGACATCGACAACATCGGGCAGACCCTCAACCAGTCGATGGGGCAGCTCATCAACTCGCTGCTCACCATCATCGGTGTGCTCGCGATGATGTTCTGGGTGTCGTGGGTGCTGGCGCTGGTCGCGCTGGTGACGGTGCCGCTGTCGTTCGTCGTCGCCACCCGCGTCGGCAAGCGGTCCCAGCCGCACTTCGTGCAGCAGTGGCGCTCGACCGGCAAGCTCAACGCGCATGTGGAGGAGATGTACACCGGGCACACCCTGGTGAAGGTGTTCGGACGCCAGGAGGAGTCGGCGCAGCAGTTCGCCGAGCAGAACGAGGCGCTGTACGAGGCCGGGTTCAAGGCGCAGTTCAACAGCGGGGTCATGCAGCCGCTGATGATGTTCGTGTCGAACCTGAACTACGTCCTGATCGCGGTGGTCGGCGGTCTGCGGGTCGCCTCGGGGTCTCTGTCCATCGGTGACGTGCAGGCCTTCATCCAGTACTCCCGCCAGTTCTCGATGCCGCTGACGCAGGTCGCGTCCATGGCGAACCTGGTGCAGTCCGGGGTCGCCTCGGCCGAGCGGGTCTTCGAACTCCTCGACGCCGAGGAGCAGCAGGCCGACGCGGTGCCGGGCGAGCGGCCCGCCGAACTGCGCGGGCGGGTGTCGCTGGAGGGCGTGTCCTTCCGCTACGACCCGGACAAGCCGCTGATCGAGGACCTGTCGCTCAAGGTCGAACCCGGGCACACGGTCGCGATCGTCGGACCGACCGGCGCGGGCAAGACCACGCTGGTCAACCTGCTGATGCGGTTCTACGAGGTGTCGGGCGGGCGGATCACCCTCGACGGCGTCGACATCGCGAGGATGTCCCGGGACGAGCTGCGGGCCGGGATCGGCATGGTGCTCCAGGACACCTGGCTGTTCGGCGGCACGATCGCGGAGAACATCGCGTACGGGGCCTCGCGGGAGGTCACCCGGGGCGAGATCGAGGAGGCCGCGCGCGCCGCGCACGCCGACCGGTTCGTCCGGACGCTGCCCGACGGGTACGACACCGTGATCGACGACGAGGGGTCGGGGGTCAGCGCGGGTGAGAAGCAGCTGATCACCATCGCCCGGGCGTTCCTGTCCGATCCGGTGATCCTGGTCCTCGACGAGGCGACGTCCTCGGTGGACACCCGCACCGAGGTGCTGATCCAGAAGGCGATGGCGAAACTGGCCCACGGGCGGACGTCGTTCGTCATCGCCCACCGGCTCTCCACGATCCGGGACGCGGACACGATCCTGGTGATGGAGAACGGTTCGATCGTGGAACAGGGCGCGCACGCGGAGCTGTTGGAGGCCGACGGGGCGTATGCGCGGCTGTACCAGGCGCAGTTCGCCCAGGCGGTGGCGGAGGTCGACTAGTCGCTCCGCGGCAAGGGCCACGACGGGCCGTCGGTTGTCTGCCGGTCCGTCGTGGCTGGTCGCGCGGTTCCCCGCGCCCCTGGGGGGGTTCAGTCCAGGTATCCCCGAAGCTGATCCGCGAACGCGTGGTCCCGCAGCTTGTTCAGGGTCTTCGACTCGATCTGCCTGATCCGTTCCCGGGTCACGCCGAAGATCCTGCCGATCTCCTCCAGCGTGCGCGGGCGGCCGTCCGCCAGGCCGTACCGGAGCTGGACGACCTTCCGCTCGCGTTCGCCGAGCGTGGACAGCACCGCTTCCAGGTGCTGCCGGAGGAGCAGGAACGCCGCCGACTCGACCGGTGAGGCCGCGTCGCCGTCCTCGATGAGGTCGCCGAGGGCGACGTCGTCCTCCTCGCCCACCGGCGCGTGCAGGGACACCGGCTCCTGGGCCAGGCGCAGGACCTCGCTGACGCGTTCCGGGGCCAGGTCGAGATGGGCGGCGACCTCTTCGGGCGTGGGTTCGTGACCGCGTTCCTGGAGCATGCGGCGCTGGACGCGGACGACCCGGTTGATCAGCTCGACGACATGGACGGGGACGCGGATGGTCCGGGCCTGGTCGGCGAGGGCCCGGGACATGGCCTGGCGGATCCACCAGGTCGCGTACGTCGAGAACTTGTAGCCGCGGGCGTAGTCGAACTTCTCGACCGCCCTGATCAGGCCCAGGTTGCCCTCTTGGACCAGGTCGAGCATGGTCAGGCCGCGGCCGACGTACCGCTTGGCCACGGACACCACCAGCCGCAGGTTCGCCTCGATGAGGCGGCGCTTGGCCATCCGGCCCATGACGACCAGACGGTCCAGGTCGAGCGCCAACTGGCTGTCCAGGTCGGGGGTGTTGAGGAGCTTCTCCTCGGCGAACAGTCCGGCCTCGACGCGCCGCGCGAGTTCGACCTCCTCGGCCGCGGTGAGCAGCGGGATGCGGCCGATCTCGCGGAGGTACTGGCGGAACAGGTCGGAGGAGGGGCCGCTGGTGTCGGCGCGGGCGCGGCTCACCGGAGGCTCGGCGGGTTCCGCGCCCTCCAGGGCGCCGGCGGGCGCCTCGTCCGGCTCCGCCTCGGGGTGGTGCGCGACGCGGCTCTGCGGAGGGACCGCGGCGAGGACGCCGGTCTCCGTCTCCGCGTCCGTGCCGTCGGTACGGGCGTCGGTCTTGTTGAGGGTCCGGGTCTGCACGGGGGCGACCTCCAGGATGATCGCTGCAGAGGTGAGCGGCAGCGCTGTTTCGGGGGCGGAGTCGGCGGCCTCGCCGCTGTCCGTCCCGCACGCGATGAGCGGAACCGCGGGGGTCAGGGACCCGCTGGGGACGGATCGGCCGCGCTCCGAGGACTCAGGCACCGGAACCCAGTGTGGAGTACGACACATCGCCGCCACGAGGGGCGTGCGGTGACTTTTTGAGTCCGGTCCGTGACCGCGTGGTTACCCTGCCGGACGCCAACCCTCAGAGAGCTGCGGCTCCTTGCCCGCGCAGCGCCTGGTCGTACTGCTGGAGCACCCACAATTCGTTCTGTACGGCGGCCAGCTGGGCGGGGTCGCCGTGGGTGCCGAGGCGGGCGAGCGTGCTCTGGATGTCGCGGACGCGGCGCTCGACGGCGCGGCGGCGGACGGTGACGAGCTGCTCGCCGGCGTAGTTCTCGTCGACGGTGCGGCGCATGATCGCCTCGACGGCCAGCTCCGTGACCATGGCGCGTACCGCGTCGTCGGGCGCCGCCGCGCGGACCCGGACGAGGTAGTCCTGGGAGTCCTGCACGCCGTACTCGGCGCCGCCGGCCTCCATGATCGCCTGGCGTACGGCGGCGTAGGGCGCGGCGGTGAACTCGTCGATGCCGTACGCGTCGAACGCCGGGGCGACCAACTCGGGGCGCTGGAGGGCGAGTTTGAGGAGCTCGCGCTCGGTGGCGTAGACGGGGTTGCGGAGGTTGAGGGCCGGTCCCGAGGCGCTGGAGCGGGGTGCGGAGTCGTAGGGCCGGGGGCCGCGCGCGGCCGGGGCCGGGCCCTTGCCGCCGCGGTCGCGGGCCCAGCGGGCCAGCTGGGCGACACGCTTGACGACGAACTGGGTGTCGAGGATGCCGAGCATCCCGGCGAGCTGCACGGCGACCTCGTGCTGGGCGCCGGTGTTCTTGATGCGGGCGACGATCGGGGCGGCCTCGTCCAGGGCGGCGGCGCGGCCGGCCGGGGTGTCGAGGTCGTAGCGGACGACGATCTGGCGGAGCGCGAACTCGAAGAGCGGGGTGCGGGGTTCGACCAGGTCCGCGACCGCCTCGTCGCCCTTGGCGAGGCGCAGTTCGCAGGGGTCCATGCCGTCGGGGGCGATGGCGATGTAGGTCTCGGCGGCGAACTTCTGGTCGTCCTCGAAGGCGCGCAGGGCCGCCTTCTGGCCGGCGGCGTCGCCGTCGAAGGTGAAGATCACGCGGGCCGAGCCGTTGTCCATCAGCAGCCGGCGCAGGATCTTGATGTGGTCGCTGCCGAAGGCGGTGCCGCAGGTCGCGATGGCGGTGGTCACGCCGGCGAGATGGCAGGCCATGACGTCGGTGTAGCCCTCGACGACGACCGCGCGGGAGGCCTTGGCGATGTCCTTCTTGGCGAGGTCGATGCCGTAGAGGACCTGGGACTTCCGGTAGATCGGGGTGTCGGGCGTGTTCAGGTACTTGGGGCCGGTGTCCGCCTCGTACAGCTTGCGGGCGCCGAAGCCGACGACGTCGCCGCCGATGTCGCGGATGGGCCACATCAGCCGGCCGCGGAAGCGGTCGATGGGGCCGCGGCGGCCTTCCTGGGCGAGGCCGGAGAGCAGCAGTTCCTTGTCGGTGAAGCCCTTGCCGCGCAGGTAGCGGGTGAGGTGGTCCCAGCCCTGGGGGCTGTAGCCGACGGAGAAGTGCTCGGCGGCGGACTGGTCGAAGCCGCGCTCGGCGAGGAACTTGCGGCCGGCGTCGGCCTCGGGGCTGGTGGCGAGCTGTTCCACGTACCAGTCGGCGGCGATCTTGTGGGCCTCGACCAGGCGGATGCGCTCTCCGCGCTGGTGGGAGGGGTTGTAGCCGCCCTCCTCGTAGCGCAGGGTGATGCCGGCCTGGCCGGCGAGGCGCTCGACCGCCTCCGAGAAGGTGAGGTGGTCGACCTTCATCACGAACGTGATGGTGTCGCCGCCCTCCTGGCAGCCGAAGCAGTGGAAGAGGCCCTTGCTCGGGCTGACCTGGAAGGACGGCGACTTCTCGTCATGGAAGGGGCACAGGCCCTTGAGGTTGCCGCCGCCCGCGTTGCGCAGCTGGAGGTACTCGGACACCACGGCGTCGATCGGGACCGCGTCCCGTACCGCCTTCACGTCCTCGTCGTTGATCCGTCCTGCCACGTGGTGATTCTACGGGGCAGAACTGACACTCATGGGGCGAGCGGTCCTCGGCCGGGGTCCGGGGGGCGCTCCCCCCGGACGGCGCGGCACTAGGAGAGGAGGCTGTCGAGCGGAACGTGCGGGTTCGCCAGCGCGTCGGTGTCCACCCGGGTCCTGGAGCGAATCAGCTGCTGTACGGGCTCTGTGACGTCCCACACGTTCACGTTCATCCCGGCGAGCACCCGGCCCTCCTTCACCCAGAACGCGATGAACTCACGCTTTCCGGCGTCCCCGCGGATCACCACTTCGTCGTAGGACCCCGGCGGCGCCCACCCGCTGTACTCCATGCCCAGGTCGTACTGGTCGGAGAAGAAATAGGGCACGCGGTCGTAGGCGAGGTCGCGGCCGAGCATCGCGCGGGCCGCCGCGGGGCCGCCGTTGAGGGCGTTGGCCCAGTGCTCGACGCGCAGCCGGGTGTCGAAGAGGGCGTGGTGGAAGGAGGCCACGTCACCGGCGGCGTAGACGTCGGGGTCGGAGGTGCGCAGCTGCTGGTCGACGACGATCCCGCCGCCGTGCGCGCGCTCGGCGATGTCCAGTCCCGCCGCTTCCGCGAGGGCGACGCGGGGGGCGGCGCCGATCGCGGCGAGGACGTCGTGGGCCGGGTGCTCCTCGCCGTCGTCGGTGCGGGCGGCCAGCACCATGCCGTCCTGGCCGACGATCTCGGTGAGCCGGGCGCCGAAGTGGAAGCGGACGCCGTGCTCACGGTGCAGGTCGGCGAAGAGCGCGCCGAGCTCGGGGCCCAGCACCGAGTGCAGCGGGGTCGGCTCGGGCTCGACGACGGTGACCTCGGCGCCGTACTCCCGGGCCGCCGCGGCGACCTCCAGGCCGATCCAGCCGGCGCCGGCGATCACGAGGTGGCCGTTGTCCCGGCCGAGCGCGGCGAGGACGCCCTTGAGCCGCTCGGCGTGGGCGAGGCGGCGCAGATGGTGGACGCCGGCGAGGTCGGTGCCGGGGATGTCGAGGCGGCGGGGTTCGGCGCCGGTGGCGATGAGGAGCTTGTCGTAGTGCACGAGCGTGCCGTCGTCACCGAAGCGGACGGTCCTGGCCGCGCGGTCGACATGGTCGACGGTCTGGCCGAGGTGCAGTTCGATGTCGTTGCGCGCGTACCAGGCCGGTTCGTGCACGAAGACGCTGTCGCGTTCCTCCTTGCCGAGCAGGTAGCCCTTGGACAGCGGGGGGCGCTCGTAGGGGTGATCGCGTTCGTCGCAGATCAGTATCACGCGGCCGGTGAAGCCCTCCGTGCGGAGCGTCTCGGCCGCCTTGGCGCCGGCGAGACCGCCTCCGACGATGACGAATGTCTGATCCGCGTCGACCACTTGATGCCTCCTACCGGGGGTCTGGGGGTGTCCCCCCAGAGAACACAGCAACGTGCCGCCACATGGGAGCGTCCCGCACGGAGTGTGATGGGGGAAGAGGGAGTGGCCCGATCAGGCCACGGAGGGTCACATTCGGGCGCGTTTCACGTCACCCGTGGCACGTATGTCTCACGAGTGCCCCGTCAGCCGTGCGTGAAGCGAGCGGGCGGAGGCGTCGGTGAGGGAGGCGACCTGGTCGACGATCACCCGCTTGCGGGCGCGGTCGTCGGGGGCCTGGTCGAAGACCGCGCGGAACTGGGGTTCCAGGCCGTCCGGGGCGCGGGCGGTGAGCGCCTCGGCGAGTTCGGCGACCACGATCCGCTGGTCCGCGCGCAGCAGCTCCTGTTCGGCGCGCTGCATGACGTACCGGTCGGCGACCGCCTTGAGGACCGCGCACTCCAGCCGCGCCTCGCGCGGTACGACGAGTTCGGCGGTGTAGCGGCTCAGGCGCCCGAGGCCGTAGCGCGCGCGGGTAGCGGCCTCGGCGGCGAGGCAGAAGCGGCCGATGAGCTGGCTGGTGGCGTCCTTCAGGCGGGCCTGGGCGACCGCCGAGCCGTCGTAGCCGTGCGGCCACCAGGGCTGGTCCTGGAGTCGGTCGAGGGCCGCCGCGAGTTCCGCCGGGTCGGTGTCCGCGGGTACGTACCGGCCGCGGGCGACGGCGAAGACCTCCTGGCGTTCGGGTTCCGCGTGCAGGCAGTTGGGGTCGATGTGGCCGGCGTGCAGGCCGTCCTCGACGTCGTGGACCGAGTACGCCACGTCGTCGGCCCAGTCCATGACCTGGGCCTCGAAGGTGGTCCGGGTGCCGGGGGCCTCCTTGCGGACCCAGTCGAAGACGGGGCGGTCGTCCTCGTAGACGCCGAACTTCGGGGAGGCGGGGTCCGCGGGGTGCCCGCCCCGCGGCCACGGGTACTTGGTGGCGGCGTCCAGGGTGGCCCGGGTGAGGTTCAGGCCGACGGAACCCTCGGGGGTGAACCGCTTGGGTTCGATGCGGGTGAGGAGCCTCAGGGACTGGGCGTTGCCCTCGAAGCCGCCGCAGTCCTCCGCGAACTCGTTGAGCGCCTGTTCGCCGTTGTGGCCGAACGGGGGGTGGCCGAGGTCGTGGGAGAGACAGGCCGCCTCCACGAGGTCGGGGTCGCAGCCGAGGGCGGCGCCCAGTTCCCGGCCGACCTGGGCGCACTCCAGGGAGTGCGTGAGGCGGGTGCGGGGGCTGGCGTCCCAGGCCTGGCTGCGGGTGCCGGGCGTGACGACCTGGGTCTTGCCGGCGAGCCTTCTGAGCGCGGCCGAGTGCAGGATGCGGGCGCGGTCGCGTTGGAAGGCGGTGCGGCCCGGACGTTTGTCGTGTTCGGTCGCCCATCGTTCGACTGACGCCGGGTCATAGCCCGCGGGTGGGATGTGGTTCTCGCCTTCCATGCCTCGACAGTACGGGCAGGTACTGACAATCGGGGGGCGCCTTCACGCCGAGGCCAGTGCCCGTTCCGTCGCGAGCGGAATCGCCATGGCCTGGTCGTACCGGTGCAGCAGCAGCCTCGCCATCGCCGGGTGGGTGCCGAGCGGGGCCGACGCGATCCACGGGGCGGCCTCGGCGCACTCGGTGGCGAAGCGCCCGGGGGCCGTGAAGCAGGAGGCGACGGCGACCTGGGTGCGGCCGCTCGCGACGAGGGCCTCGATGGCGTCCGGGACCCTCGGGGCGGCCGTGGTGGCGTAGGCGGGGACGACCGGCACGCCGAGGCGGGCGGACAGGAGCTGGGCGGTACGGCCGGTGTCGACCTTGGACTCGGGGTCCCTGGAGCCCGCCGCGGCCAGCACCACGGCGCTGCGGGCGCGGGTCTCCTCGTCCGCGGGGGCGCGCCAGCCGGCCTCGACCAGGCGGGCGTGCAGGGCCTCCACCAGGAGGGGGTGCGGGCCGAGCGGTGCGGCCACGCGTGCGCGTACCCGGGTCTCGGCGGCCATCTCGGGGATGTCGCGCTTGACGTGGTAGCCGCGGCTGAGCAGGAGCGGGACGAGGATCGCCGCGCGGTCGCCGAGGGCGGTGAGCGTGTCGGTGAGCAGGGGCTCGTTCAGCTCGATGTGCCCGAGGTGGACGGGCAGGCCGGGGCGCAGGGCGCGGACCTTGTCGAGGAGCGCGCGTACGGTGCTCAGGGCGCGCGGGTCGCGGCTGCCGTGGGCGACGACGACGAGGGCGGGCGGTTCGGGGCGCCGCCGGCCGTCGAGCGACACGAGGCCGAGCCGGCCGGCGAGCTGGCTGGTGATCCGGTTCATGAGGTGCGCCGTACTGTCGAGGTGGAGCGTCCTGGACTCGTCGCGAGGAGCCGTCGAGCTGTCCGTCGAGTTACTCGTCGCCGTCATGGACCGATGGTGACGGCGGGAGGTTGCCACCCCGTTGCGCCAAGATAACGGGGATTTTCCATGGGTTCACGGTGCGGTGGTAGGGCGCTGTGAGCATCTCTGACCTGCGTTTTCATCGGCCGGTGAGGCTGGTCACGTGGTCCGGCGTGAACCGTGGGCCCCCGCCTGTCGTCCCTGACTGTCGAAGGCCGACCAGGGAGGGACCCCTCGTGAGACTGCGCAGACCCCGTCTGCCGCGCACCCGTACCGGGCAGCGGCGGCTCGTGCAGGTGGTGATGCTCGGGTGTGTCCTCGCCCTCCTGCCGGCGACGTGGATGTACGCCGTGGCGGGCGACCGGCTGCGCACGACCGCCGACGTGCCGCACACGGAGGTCGCCGTGGTCTTCGGCGCCGGGCTGTGGAACGACGAGCCCTCGCCGTATCTCGCGCACCGGCTGGACGCGGCGGCGAAGCTGTACCGCGCGGGGCGCGTCGAGGTCGTCCTGGTCACCGGCGACAACAGCCGCGAGGACTACGACGAGCCGGACGCGATGCGCGCCTATCTGACCCGGCACGGGGTGCCCGACAGGCGCATCGTCAGCGACTACGCCGGGTTCGACACCTGGGACTCCTGTGTCCGCGCCAAGAAGATCTTCGGTGTCGACGAGGCGGTGCTGATCAGCCAGGGCTTCCACATCCGGCGGGCGGTCGCGCTGTGCCAGGCGGCGGGCGTCACGTCGTACGGCGTCGGGGTCGAGGCCAAGCACGACGCCACCTGGTACTACGGCGGCGCCCGGGAGGTCCTCGCGGCGGGCAAGGCGGCGCTCGACGCGGTCTTCGAGCCGGACCCCCGGTTCCTCGGGCCGGAGGAACCGGGGGTCGGGCAGGCGCTCACTAGCGGCCGGTGAAGCGGGGGGCGCGTTTCTCCAGGAAGGCGGTCATGCCCTCCTTCTGGTCGTGGGTCGCGAACAGGGCGTGGAAGACGCGGCGTTCGTAGCGGATGCCGTCGCGCAGGCCCGTCTCCAGGGAACGGTCGACGCAGTCGCGGGCGGCTCTGACCGCCGTACGGCCGTACGAGGCGATCGTCTCCGCGGCCTCCAGTGCCTCCGTGAGGACCCGTTCGTCGGGGACGACCCGGGAGACCAGGCCGGCGCTCTCCGCCTCCCTCGCGTCCATCGTGCGGCCGGTGAGAACCAGGTCCATGGCCTTGGCCCGGCCGATGAGGCGGGTCAGACGCTGGGTGCCGCCGATGCCGGGGATCACGCCGAGCTTGATCTCGGGCTGGCCGAACACCGCCGACTCCCCCGCGATCACGAGGTCGCACATCATCGCCAGTTCGCAACCTCCGCCCAGGGCATGGCCGTTGACGGCGGCGATCTTCGGGGTGCGGAGGTCCGCGAACTCCTCCCACGCGCGGAAGTAGTCCTCGGCCGCCATGTCCACGGCCGTCCGCGTGGCCATCTCCTTGATGTCGGCGCCCGCCGCGAAGACCTTCTCCGAGCCGGTGACGACGAAGCAGCCGGCCTCGGGGTCGGCGTCCAACGGGCGCAGCGCGTCCAGGAGTTCGGTCAGGAGCTCGCCGCTCAGCGCGTTGCGGACGTGGGGGCGGTGCAGGCGTACGGCCACGACTCGGCCGTGGCGCTCGATCTTTACCGTGTTCATTTCTCCTCCGTCACCTCACGAGTCCCAGATCGCGCCGTACGCCGGAATCCCCCGCTGTTCCAGGCCGTGGACCACCTGCCAGGTCAGCTTCTTGTTGCTGATGCAGATCACCGCCTCGGCACCGAAGTCGCGGTAGGCGGCGTACGCGAGGCGCACCATGTCGGGTTTGCCGTCGCGGGAGGTGTCCCAGATCAGGGCGTGGGGCTGGACGGCGAGGATCTCGTCGACGAGGGCGTCGCCGTAGGTGGTGCGGGGGTCGCGGGTCGCCCAGACCAGGCGGGAGGGGACCTCGGCGGCCAGGAGGTGCGGGAGGCAGGGGCCGATGCCGCTGCCGGTCGCCACGTAGACCACCTTCGTGAAGAGGGTCTCGATGTTGGCGACTCCGGCCGTGGTGATGCCCTTCACCCAGATCCGGTCCGGCATGTCGTCGATGAAGGCGCCCGTCCAGTCACCGGCCCGGGAGATCGTCAGCCGGAAGCCGGGCTCGCCGGGGGCCGGGACGTTGGCGAAGGAGTGCCATTCCTTCAGCGGGCTGCGGCTGATGGCCGTGGAGGAGCCGGCGAAGGGGGTCTCGCCGTGGTCGAAGCGGGCCAGCACCACGTGCGGGGAGGGGCGTTCGACGCGTACGTCGACCTTGCGCAGGCGCAGCCACGGCAGGACGACGCTGAAGGTGACGACCGACAGGACCGCCACCTCCACAGGACCCGGGGCCGCCAGGAGGGTGTGCGTCCAGAAGAGGACGAGGGCCGTCCAGCCGCCGAAGCGGTGGATCTTCTCGAAGTGGTCGTGGTGGCGGGAGCGGAAGGGTGGCAGGGCCGTGGCGATGATCAGTGCGAGGAGGGCCGTCAGGGTCCAGCCCACCGCCCTGAGCGGGGCGTCGGTCGTGGTGATCGTGAGCGCCAGGAACCAGCTCGCCCCCGCCAGCGCCCCGCCCACGTGCAGTCCGCCGAAGTGGTACACCTTCCCCAGCGTCCAGCGGACCTTCAGCGGCCAGCTGGTCGGCGCCCAAGTGGCCAGCTTGAAGAGGAGGTTGATGACGTACTGCTGGCGGACGAGGATCGCGAGGGCCAGGTCGGCGAGGGCCGCGTGGCCCATGGTGCGGGTCGACGGGATCCAACTCACGTACAGGAAGACCAGGTTGGCCGTCAGTACCAGTGCCGCCAGGCGGTTGTAGTGCATCAGCCGCGGGTGTTTCAGCAGTCGGCGCGGGGCCGAGGTCCGCGGGGGCAGTTCCACCGCCTGGCGCTCGAGTGAGGTCGTCATCGGGACACCGCCGTGCGCTCCTCGGCCAGCCGCAGCAGCGCCGCCTTGTCGATCTTGCCGCGGTCCGTCTCGGGCAGGTGTGTCAGGGGCATGACACTATCGGGCACGCAGTAGTACGGCAGCGCGTCCGCCACCGCGCGCCGGGCCGTGTCGGGGTCGACGTCGGCCGGGGTGACGAAGGAGACGAGGGTGCGGGCGTCCCGCTTCAGGGTCACCGCACGCCGGCAGCCCTCGACCGACTCCAGCACCGAGGAGACGGAGTCGAGTTCGACGCGGAAGCCGCGCACCTTGACCTGGTCGTCGGTGCGGCCGAGGTGCTCCAGTTCGCCGTCGGACGTCCAGCGGCCGAGGTCCCGGGTGCGGAACATGCGGTGGCCGGCGCCCAGGAACGGGTCGGGGGCGTAGCGCTCCGCGTTGAGCCGGTCGTCGTCCAGGTAGCCCGCCGAGACGCAGGCGCCGCCCGCCCACATCTCGCCGACCTCGCCGATGGGGAGCGGGCGCAGGTCCGGGTCGAGGACGTAGACCGTGTTGTTGGGGGTGGGGCGGCCGATGGTGAGGGTTTGGGACGACACCTCGTGGCGGCGCATCGTGTTGACGATGGTCGTCTCCGTCGGGCCGCAGCAGTTGTAGAACGTCGCCTGGCGGGCCCAGCGGTCGGCGAGCGGGCGCGGGCAGGGCTCCCCCGCCACCGCCACGGTGCGCACGCGCGGGCAGGTCGCCGGGTCGACGCCGGACAGGACCGTCGGGGTGGCGATGACGACGTCCGCGCCGCGGGCCGCCGCCGCGATGTCCTTGCCGCGGATGACGAGGGTGGCGCCGTGGGCGAGGCAGCCGAGGATCTCCCAGGCGGCCATGTCGAAGGCGATGTTGAGCAGCTGGGCCACCCGGTCGCCGGGGCGGATGCCGAGGTCGCCGGGGGCGGTGAGGAGGATGTTCGCGACGTTGCGGTGGGTGACCTTCACCCCGTTGGGGCGGCCGGTGGTGCCGGAGGTGAACAGGACGTAGCAGCCGTCGTCGGGGTGCACCCGAACGTCCGGGCGCGGTCCGGGGGCGGCGCTGCGGGGGCCCGGGACGTACGGCAACGGCTCGTCGAGGGCGATCAGGTCATGGCCCGGCGGCAGCGGGACGCGGTGGGCGTGCTCGGCGACGGTGATCACGACGCGGGTGCGGGCGGCGCGGATCACGTGGGCGAGCTGGGAGGCGGGGGCGAGGCCCACGTCCTGGGGGACGTAGGCGGCGCCCGCCTTCAGGATGCCGAGGAGGCCGACGAGCATCGGCACGGAGCGGCGGACGAAGAGGCCGACGTGGTCGCCGGGGCGCACACCCCGGCGGATCAGACGGGCGGCGACGGCGTCGGCACAGCGGTCGAGCTCGCCGTAGGTGATCCGGGCGCCGAGGTGTTCGGCGGCGACGGCGTGCGGGGCGGCGGCCGCCTGCCGCTCGACGGCGTGGTGGATCAGCGGATCCGGGACGGGGACGGCCGGGCCGAAACCGTACCGGTGGAAGAGGTGCTGGTCGCGGGGGGTCAAATGGCGCAGGGGCATGCTGGGGAAACCTCCTGGCTGGCTTTTCGCGTGAGAGATTGCCTGGCGCCAAGCTGGATCCGCGCTCGACTGTAGCTCGGGTTTTTCAACGCTCAACAATGCGTCCCCGGCCAACGACGAGACGGAACGAGCCACATGTGGCGTCTTTCACAGCAGAGGCAACTTTCGTCACCGTCGGCGGCGACTCCTGAGGGGCACCCGTGCGCCCGGCCAGGCGGCCTCACCGCGCCCGGCGCCCGGCGGGGAGGTCGCCGTCCCGCCCGCGTAACAGGGAGCCGTCGCGCACGTAACACGGCGGAAGCACGCTGAGGAGCATGCAGAACTCCGCGACGCCCACCCACTGCCCCTACTGCGCCCTGCAGTGCGGGATGAATCTCACGCCCGTCCCGGACGGGGGCGTGGAGGTCACCGAGCGCGCGGATTTCCCGGTGAACCGGGGGGCGCTGTGCGGCAAGGGCCGTACCGCGCCCCAGGTGCTCTCCTCCCGGGTGCGCCTGACCTCCCCGTTGGTGCGCTCCGAGGGCAAGCTCACGCCCGCCACCTGGGAGGAAGCACTGGACCGGATCGCCGAGGGACTGCGGCGTACGCGTACGGAACATGGCCCGGACGCGTGCGGGGTGTTCGGCGGGGGCGGCCTGACGAACGAGAAGGCGTACACGCTGGGCAAGTTCGCCCGGGTCGTCCTCGGCACCTCGCAGATCGACTACAACGGCCGCTTCTGCATGTCCTCGGCGGCGGCGGGCGGCATCAAGGCGTTCGGTCTCGACCGGGGGCTGCCCTTCCCGCTGGAGGACATCCCGAGGACGGGGTGCGTGATCCTCGTCGGCTCCAACCTCGCCGAGACCATGCCTCCGTCGCTGCGGTTCTTCCGCGAACTGAAGGAGAACGGCGGCACGTTGATCGTCGTCGACCCGCGCCGGACCAAGACCGCCGAGCAGGCCGACCTGCATCTGATGCCCCGCCCCGGCACGGACCTCGCCCTGGCCCTCGGCCTGCTGCACCTGATCGTCGCCGAGGGGCGGGTCGACGAGGAGTACGTCACCGAGCGCACGGCCGGCTGGGAGGAGGCCCGGGCCGCGGCGATGGCGCACTGGCCGGAGTACGTGGAGCGGATCACCGGCGTGCCCGTGCCCCAGCTCCGGGAGACGGTACGGATGTTCTGCGAGCCCGAGGCCGCCATGGTGCTGACCGCGCGCGGGCCCGAGCAGCAGTCCAAGGGCACCGACACCGTGGGCGCGTGGATCAACCTGTGCCTGGCGACGGGCCGGGCGGGGAAGCCGTTCTCCGGGTACGGCTGCCTGACCGGGCAGGGCAACGGGCAGGGCGGGCGCGAACACGGCCAGAAGGCGGACCAGTTGCCCGGCTACCGCAAGCTGGACGACCCGGCGGCGCGCCGGCATGTCGCCGAGGTGTGGGGCGTGGATCCCGACTCCCTGCCCGGACCGGGGCGCAGCGCCTACGAGTTGCTGGACGCCCTGGGCTCGGACATCAAGTCGCTGCTGCTGATGGGGTCCAACCCGGTGGTGTCGGCGCCGCGTGCCGCGCACATCGAGGAGCGCATCAAGTCCCTTGATTTCCTGGCCGTCTGTGACGTCGTCCTCTCCGAGACGGCGGAGCTGGCGGACGTGGTCCTGCCGGTCACGCAGTGGGCGGAGGAGACGGGCACGACGACCAACCTGGAGGGCCGGGTGCTGCTGCGCCGCCAGGCGATCACCCCGCCCGACGGTGTCCGCAGCGACCTGGAGGTCCTGCACGAACTGGCCGACCGGCTCGGCGTGGAGAAGGGGTTCCCGACCGATCCCGAGGAGGTCTTCGAGGAGCTGCGGCGGGCCAGCGCGGGTGGTCCTGCGGACTACTCGGGGATCACCTACCGGCGGCTGGCCGAGGAGAACGGGGTGTTCTGGCCGTGCCCGACGCCCGAGGAGGACGTGCACCCCGGCACCCCGCGCCTGTTCCTCGACCGGTTCGCCACGCCCGACGGCCGGGCCCGGTTCGTCCCGGTCTCGCATCGGGCGGCCGCCGAGGAGCCGGACGACGAGTACCCGGTGCTGCTGACCACCGGCCGGGTCGTCGCCCAGTACCAGTCCGGCGCCCAGACCCGCCGTGTCGAGGAACTGAACGCCGCCGCGCCCGGCCCGTTCGTCGAGCTGCACCCCCGGCTCGCGGCCCGGCTGGGCGCGGCCGAGGGCGACCCGGTGGCGGTCGTCTCCCGGCGCGGCCGGGCGGTGGCACCGGCCCGGATCACCACCGGCATCCGCCCCGACACCGTCTTCATGCCCTTCCACTGGCCGGGCGAGGGCCGCGCGAACACCCTCACCAACCCGGCCCTCGACCCGACCTCGCGGATGCCGGAGTTCAAGGTGTGCGCGGTGCGGTTGGAGACGGTGAAGTAGCGGGGCGCTCCGCGGGGAGTGCCGGGACGGGGCGTCAGTGCGGAGCGCGCCGCGGGGAGTGCCGGGACGGGGCGTCAGTGCCTCGTCGGGTCGTCGACCGGGCGCGGCGCCTTCGTGGCTGGTCGCGCAGTTCCCCGCGCCCCTGGGGGGCGTGCCGTCCAGTCGCCGCTCTCGATGCGTTCGCCGCGGGCCCGCAGCCGGGTCGCCACGGCGGGGGCTGCGACGTACACCCACGCCTGGACGGTGCTCTCGTCGGCGGTGCGTACGACGTCGCGCGCGACCCGCTCGTACAGGTTGCGCGGGTCGCCGGGTACGAACTCCTCCAACCGGTCGAGGGCGACGAGGAGTTCGGCGTACGCGTCGGGGCGGGCGGTGATCAGGTCGCCGTGGATCGTGCCGGGCTCCTCGACGGCGTAGGGGTAGCCGGGGCCGTCGTACAGTGCCGCGCCGTCGAGTCGCGCCGGTTCCTCCGACGCCGTGCGGCCGCGCAGGAAGGCGTCGTGGTTGACCTCTGCGGGGCGGAGGGTGCCGTAGACGAAGAACGGGAGTCTCACAGAGACGATTCTCGGCCCGGCCCCGGTCGCCCCGACAGCCGGGTCACGTCCCGTAGGGGTGCTTCCGCCTCGCCTCCTTCAGTCCCCTCGCCCACCACACGAGCTGGTCCAGCATCGCCTTCGCCGCCGCGTCCGGGCCCGCGCGGTCCTTCAGGCGTCCCTCGTCGTCGAAGGAGCCGCCCGCGTTGTGGAAGGAGACCGTGTCGCGCACCGTCACCGCGTGGAGTTCCGCGAAGACCTGGCGGAGGTGTTCCACCGCGCGCAGGCCGCCGGACATGCCGCCGTAGGAGACGAGGGCGACGGGTTTGGCCTGCCATTCGGTGTAGTGCCAGTCGATGAGGTTCTTCAGGCCGGCCGGGTAGGAGTGGTTGTACTCGGGGGTGAGGACGACGAAGGCGTCGGCGGCGGCCAGTCTCGGGGTGATGTCCGCGAGGGCGGTCGCCGTGTCCGTCGTACGGGCGAAGGACATGGGCAGGTCGGCCTCGGCGACGTCCACCACCTCGGGGAGCAGGTCGTCGTGGGCGCGCAGGCGGTCCAGGAGCCAGTCGGCGACGACGGGTCCGAAGCGGCCGTGGCGGTTGCTGCCGATGACCAGGGTGACCTTCAGGGGAGCGTCTGTGATCTGCATGGGGAACAGCGTGATACCTCAAGGAAGGTTGAGGTCAAGCCCCGCCCGTCGGGTCGGGGTCACCCGGTCGCACCCGCGCCGCGTGCCCTTCGGGTTCTCTTCCCCGACACCCTCGAACCACGCCGGTGACCTGCCCAAACACCGGCGGGCAGGCCTCGCCCCGCACCGACCTGACACCCGTTCACCGCATTTCTGACGCCCCCTCAGCAAGCGCGCTCGGCCCGCTGCCACTTACCTCGGAGGGGCAGGGACACCGAAGAGCTGCAGGGAGCACCGATGCGTTCTACCGCCCGCATGCTGACCGGCACCGCGCTCGCCGTGGCCGCCGCCGGTCTGGCCGCCGCGCCCGCCGCCGGCGCCGACGCGGGCCGTCTGGAGGTGTACCCGTCCTCGGTCGTCCCGGGCGGGCAGGTCACGGTGAACACGGCGGCGTGCGGGGACGGCGGTACGGCGGCGGGTGACGCGAGCGCGGTGGGCGCCGGGTCGTTCACGCTCGCGCCGAGCACCCATGAGCAGGACGTGATCGGGCAGTTCAAGGTGCCCGAGAGCGCCCAGCCGGGGACGTACGAGATCGTCGCGACGTGCGCGGAGGGCGGGCGGCGGGTCACCGGCGACCTGGTGGTCACGCTCACCTCCGCCCGGCAGGTGTATCCCCGCGGAAGTGTGAAGACGGGGGTCGGTGGCGCTCTGGGCCCCGACCCCGTGCAGACCGCGGCCGGCGTGGCGGCTCTCGCCGTCGCCGCCGCGGGCGGTACCTGGCTCCTGCATCGCCGGGCGAGAGGCGACGGGATCTGACGGACACCCTCCGCTGTCCGTCCGCCGGTACCGCATGTCCCTCCCCCTCCGGGTCCGACGCCCCTCGCGGCCCGGAGGGGGGCGGGTCCACCCGCTCCCCAGGCCGGAGGCTCGCGTGCGCAGATTCAGCAGATGCAGCAGTTACGGCAACGCCGTCATAGCGGCCGTCACCGTCGTCGCCCTGGCGTGCGGTGCCTGGCTGCTGCGCAGTGGTGCCGCGACCCACGCCCCGCCGCAGCCCGCCCCGGCCGAGGCCCGGGGCGGCCACGCCGACCCGCGCTCGGCGCCCCCGCTGCCGCCCTCCCCGCCCGACCGCGTCCGCATCCCCGCGATCGGGGTGGACGCGCCGCTGACGGGCCTCGGACTGACCCCGACCGGCAGCCTCGCCGTACCGCCCGCGGAGCGGAAGAACCTCGCCGGCTGGTACGAGGCCGGCACCACACCCGGCGAGACGGGCACCGCGATCCTCGCCGGCCATGTCGACAACGCCGAAGGGCCCGCCGTCTTCTACCGCCTCGGCGCCCTGAAGAAGGGCGGCACCATCGAGGTGGACCGACGCGACGGCGGCACGGCCGTCTTCTCGATCGACTCCGTCGAGGTGTACGACGCGAAGGACTTCCCCGACGAGAAGGTGTACGGCGCGTCGAAACGACCCGAGCTGCGGGTGATCACCTGCGGGGGCGGCTACTCACGGTCCACCGGGTACCAGGGGAACGTCGTCGTCTTCGCCCACCTCACGGCGAGCCGCTGACCACCTTGCGGGCGATGATCCGCGCGCACTCCAGCGACTCGGTCACGGCCGTGTCCACCTCCACGTCGTACGCCACCCCTTGGTGGACGATCTCCGCCTGCTTCTCCGCCATTCCGCGCACCCGGTCGCCGCGGGCGATCTCGCGGCCGGCGGCGACGCCGGCCTCGCAGTGGACGCCGACCCAGAGCACGTCCAGGCCGTCGAGGACCGTGCGCCAGCGGTCCTGGGTGGAGGCACCGCCCAGGAAGACGTCGTCGATGATCACCCGGGCGCCCGCGTGCACCATGGCCGCGATCCCCCGCGCCCAGGCCGCCTCCAGGGTCATGAACTCCGGGCCGACGCTCACCGCGCCGTCCGGCTCGAACGAGATGCCCGCGCCCGTGCCCGGCATCGCCTCGATCAGCGAGTCGACTCCGAAGGCCAGCCAGGGCTCGGGGAGCACCGCCTGAAGACACCGCGCGATCCCGGACTTGCCGGAACTGGAGCCGCCGTTGAGCACGATCACCTGGGTCTGCGTCATGCGGTCACCGTAGCGTCAGGCCACCCACCGCTCCCACGCCGTTCTCGCCGCCCACGCGACCAGCGCCGTCAGCATGCCGGTCGCGAGGACCGTGCGGGCCGCGAGGTACGGGTTCTGCGCCTCGTAGACGATTGTCACCTGCGCGGATCGCGCTTCGCCCGCCACCTCACAGCCCGTCCCCGGCGCACCCCGGGAACCCTCACACTCGCCCCCCGCCCCCGCTGAGGGCAGCGTTCCTCGCGGGAAACAGAGGTGATGCGGTCGGGAAACACCGGCAACGCACGCTCCTGGACATGACCTCGAATACGCGTGTGGTGGTGATCGGCGCCGGGCTCGCGGGCGTCCGTCTCGCCCGGCGGCTCGGCGAGCTCGGTACGCCCGTGACGCTGATCGGCGAGGAGGAGCACCGGCCCTACAACCGGGTGCTGCTCGCCGAGGTGCTGGCCGGACGGTACAGCCCCGACGTGATCGCGCTGCCCGCGCCCGCGGGGCTCACCCGTGCCCGGGTCACCGGCATCGACCGCCGGGCGCGGACCGTGGAGTGCGCGGACGGTTCCACGATCGCGTACGACCGGCTGGTCCTGGCCACCGGCTCGAACCCGGTGCTGCCGCCGCTGCGCGGCCTGTTCACCCCCGACCACGTCCTGCCGGAGGGCGTCCACGCCTTCCGCACCATGGACGACTGCCTGGGCCTGTCCAAGGCGGTCCGGCCGGGGGTGAAGGCGGTCGTCATCGGCGGCGGGCTCCTCGGGGTCTCCGCCGCCCGGGCGCTCGCCCAGCGCGGCGCCCAGGTGATCCTCGCCCAGCAGTCCGAGCGGCTCATGGAGCGCCAGCTCGACCCGAACGCCTCGAAGCTGGTGCAGCGGCACCTCAAGGACCTCGGCGTCGAGGTCCACACCGACCTGCGGGTCCGTGACGTGCGCTGTGTCGGCGGCGCGGTCCGCTCGGTGGAGATGGCCGACGGATACGCGCTCGACGCCGATCTGGTCGTCCTGGCCTGCGGCGTCCGCCCCCGCGCGGGTCTCGCCTGGAGCGCGGGCCTGGAGGTCCGCAAGGGCATCGTCGTCGACGACGAACTGCGCACCTCCGACCCGTACATCCACGCCATCGGCGACTGCGCCCAGCACGACGGAAACGTCTACGGGCTCGCCACCCCGGCCCTCGAACAGGCCGAGATCCTGGCGGAGTCGCTGGCCGGCCGGGCGAACGCCCGCTACACCGGCACCCGTTCACTGACCCGGCTCACGCTGGCCGGTCAGACCGCCTTCGACCTCGCCGCGTTCGGCGAGACGGAGGCACTTCCCGGCGACGACGTCGTCCAGCTCACCGACGCCACCCGGGGCACCTACCGCAAGGTCGTCGTCCGCGACGACCGGCTGGTCGGCGGGGTCCTCGTCGGCGAACTCGGCACCGTCGGCGCGCTCGCGCGCGCCTGGGAGGGAGCAGAGCCGCTCCCCGACAACGGTCCCCTGCTCCACCTGCTCACCAACGACGGAGGCTCCTGATGACCGCCAACAGGGCGACCACTCCCACGATCGTGCTCGTCGGCCACGGCATGGTCGGCCAGCGCTTCCTCGAAGCGCTCGCCGAGCGCGGCCTGACCGCCACGCACCGCGTGGTCGTGCTCTGTGAGGAGCCGCGCCCCGCCTACGACCGCGTCGCGCTCACCTCGTACTTCTCGGGCAAGACGCCCGAGGACCTGTCGATGACGGACATGGCGTTCATCGAGAAGGAGGGCATCGAGCTGTACGTCGGCGACCCCGCCCAGAGCGTCGACCGCGAGGCCCGCACGGTGACCGCCCGGTCCGGCCAGGTCTTCGGCTACGACATCCTGGTCCTCGCCACCGGCTCCTACCCGTTCGTGCCGCCGGTCCCGAACAAGGACGCCAAGGGCTGCTTCGTCTACCGCACGATCGACGACCTCCTCGCCATCGAGGAGTACGCGAAGACCCGCACCACCGGTGCCGTGGTCGGCGGCGGTCTGCTCGGACTGGAGGCGGCCGGTGCGCTGAAGGGCCTCGGACTCACCTCCCACATCGTGGAGTTCGCGCCGCGGCTGATGCCGGTGCAGGTCGACGAGGGCGGTGGCGCGGCGCTGCTGCGCACCATCGAGGAGATGGGCCTGAGCGTCCACACGGGCGTCGGCACGCAGGAGATCGTCGTCGACGAGGACGGTGCCGTCACCGGCATGAAGCTGTCCGACGGCAGCGAACTCGCCACCGACCTGGTGGTGTTCTCCGCCGGTGTCCGCCCCCGCGACCAGCTCGCCCGCGACTGCGGTCTGACGGTCGGCGAGCGCGGCGGCATCACCGTCGACGCGCAGTGCCGCACGGTCGCCGACCCGCACGTCTTCGCGATCGGCGAGTGCGCGCTGGCCGCGGACGGCCGGGTGTACGGCCTGGTGGCGCCGGGTTACGAGCAGGCGGAGACGGTGGCGGCGACCATCGCCTCCGACGAGGCGGCCTTCCTGGGCGCCGACCTGTCCACCAAGCTGAAGCTGCTCGGCGTGGACGTCGCCTCCTTCGGCGACGCGCACGGCACCACCGAGGACTGCCTCGACGTCGTCTACTCCGACTCCCGCTCGGGCCTGTACAAGAAGCTGGTCATCGGCCGTGACGGCACGCTGCTCGGCGGCATCCTGGTCGGCGACGCGGAGGCGTACGGCACGCTGAAGGCGTTCACCGGTTCGGTACCGCCGATCTCGCCCGAGTCGCTGGTGCTGCCCGCGGGCGCCGGTGAGTCCGTCCAGCTCGGCCCGACCGCGCTGCCGGACGACGCGATCATCTGCTCCTGCAACAACGTCCGCAAGGGCACGATCCGCGGAGCGGTCACCGAGCACAACTGCACGACCGTGCCCGAGGTGAAGAAGTGCACCAAGGCCGGTACGACCTGCGGCAGTTGCATCAAGGTCCTCGGCCAGCTGGTCACCGCGGAGCTGGAGGCGTCCGGCGTCGAGGTCGACAAGGGCCTGTGCGGCTGCTTCTCGCAGACCCGCGAGGAGCTCTACGAGATCGTCCTCGCCCTGCGCATCAACACCTACCAGGACCTGCTCGACCGCTACGGCCGCGAGGACGCCCGGGGCGGCGACGGCTGCGATGTCTGCAAGCCGGCCGTCGGCTCCATCATCGCCTCCCTCGCCCCGACCATCGGCGCCGACGTCTACGTCCTGGACGGCGAGCAGGCCGCGCTCCAGGACACCAACGACCACTTCCTGGCCAACCTCCAGAAGAACGGCTCGTACTCGGTCGTCCCCCGGATCCCCGGCGGTGAGATCACCCCGGAGGGCCTGATCGTCATCGGCGAGATCGCCCGCGACTTCGGCCTCTACACCAAGATCACCGGCGGTCAGCGGATCGACATGTTCGGCGCCCGCGTCGAGCAACTCCCGCTGATCTGGACCCGCCTGGTGGACGCCGGCTTCGAGTCCGGCCACGCCTACGGCAAGTCCCTGCGCACGGTGAAGTCCTGCGTCGGCCAGACCTGGTGCCGCTACGGCGTCCAGGACTCGGTCCGCATGGCCATCGACCTGGAGCTGCGCTACCGGGGACTGAGGTCGCCGCACAAGCTCAAGTCGGCGGTGTCCGGCTGCGCCCGCGAGTGCGCGGAGGCCCAGTCGAAGGACTTCGGCGTCATCGCGACGTCGAACGGCTGGAACCTCTACGTGGGCGGCAACGGCGGCGCCACGCCCCGCCACGCGGACCTCCTGGCACAGGACCTCTCGGACGCCGAACTGATCCGTCTGATCGACCGGTTCCTGATGTTCTACATCCGCACCGCCGACCGCCTGGAGCGCACCTCCACCTGGCTGGAGCGGATCCCCGGCGGCCTGGACCACGTCCGGGACGTGGTGGTGGAGGACTCCCTCGGCATCTGCGAGGAGCTGGAGTCGCTGATGACCTCGCACGTCGCCCACTACCGCGACGAGTGGTCCGACACCATCAACGACCCCGAGAAGCTGGCCCGGTTCGTGTCCTTCGTGAACGCCCCGGACACCCCCGACCCGGTCGTCGGCTTCGTCCCCGAGCGCGACCAGATCAAGCCCGACCTGCCGCTGCTGTCCATCGGCATGCGCCCCGCTGAAGACGTCCTGGAAGGAAGCGCCCAGCGATGACCCTGGCCCCCGAGACGACCACCCTCAAGATCCAACTGCGCCTCGACGACAGCTGGTTCACCGTCTGCGACCTCGATGTCCTGTTGCCGGGGCGCGGAGTGGCGGCCCTGCTGCCGGACGGCCGCCAGGTGGCCCTCTTCCGTGACCGCGCGGGCGAGCTGTACGCCATCGACAACCGCGACCCGTTCGGCGGCGCGGCGGTCCTCTCCCGCGGCCTGACCGGCACCCACCAGGGCCGCCCGTTCGTCGCCTCCCCCCTGCTCAAGCAGCGCTTCGACCTGCTGTCGGGGCAGTGCCTGGACGACGAGACGGTGCGGATCCCGACGTATCAGGTGCGGGTCTCGTAGCTCTCGGACTCCGACGCCGGGTTCCGACACCGGATCACGGCCCCGTTTCACAGCCCCGAAGGTGCCTTTCTTGACCGTTCGTTCTCGTTGGATCTAGGCTGCGGCACATGGCCAGGACCAAGGAGTTCGATCCCGAGGCCGCACTGCAGGCGGCGCTGGAGCTGTTCTGGCGGCGCGGCTACGAGGCGACATCCATGGCCGACCTCGTGGAGCATCTCGACATCGGCCGCGCCAGCGTCTACGCGACCTTCGGCAACAAGCACGAGCTGTACCTGAAGGCGCTGGAGCGCTACCAGGAACAGCTTCCCGACCTGCTCGGGGAGCTGTCCCGGCCGGGGCCGGTCCTGCCCGCCGTACGGGCCCTGGTCCGGCGGTACGCGGCCGAGGCCACCGCCGAGGACCTGCGCCTGAACGGCTGCTTCATCACCAACACGGCCGCCGAGCTCGCCCCGCACGACCCGGCGGCCGCACGGCAGGTCGAGCGGAGCTGGGATCACATGGAGACGGTGCTGCACTCGGCACTGACCCGCGCCCGGGCCCAGGGAGAGCTCGGCGCGGACCGCGATCCGCTCACCCTCGCACGCATGCTGCTGGTCCTGCTCCAGGGCCTGAAGGTGGTGGGCAAGGCGTCGCCGGACCCGGCCCGGGCGCGGGACGCGGCGGAGCAGGCGCTGGCGCTGCTCGACTGAGACGGAAGGGGCGCCGCCCGGGCGGCGCCCTTTTTCCTGCCGCCATACTGAACCGATCGGTCAAGAATTACAGGGGAGATCATGACCATCAGGACTCGCTTCACCGACAGGACGGCGCTCGTCACCGGCGCGGGCTCGGGCATCGGCCGCACCGTGGCGTTGGCGCTGGCCGCCGAGGGCGCGCGGGTCGTCGTGGCCGGCCGCCGTCAGGAGCCGCTGGCGGAGACCGCGCGGCTGATCGAGGAGGCGGGCGGCAAGGCGCTCGCGGTGACCGCCGACGTCTCGCGCGCGCGGGACGTCCGGTCCGTCGTGGAGGCCGCGGTGGACCACTTCGGCTCGCTCGACGTGGCGGTCAACAACGCGGGGGTCTTCCGCGGCGGGCAGCCGCTGGCCGAGCTGCCGGAGGCGGACTGGGACGAGCAGCTCGCCGTCAACGTCACCGGGGTGTTCCACGCCCTCCAGGCCGAGATCCGCCAGATGCGCGCCCAGCCCTCCGGCGGCGCGATCGTCAACATCGCCTCCACCTTCGGCGCCCACGCCCGCCACCCCGGCGCCGCCGCGTACGCCGCCACCAAGGCGGCCGTCTCCACCCTGACCCGGGGCGCCGCCCGCGACCACATCGGCGACGGCGTCCGCATCAACGCGGTCAGCCCGGGCGCCGTGGCCACCCCCATGTCCCTGCGCCCGGGCGAGACGGAGGCGGACCGCGCCGCCCGCATGAAGTCCGCCGTCCCCCTCGGCCGCGTCTCCACCACCGCCGAGGTCACCGCCGCGATCCTCTACCTCGCCTCGGACGACGCCTCCTCGGTCGTGGGCACGGACCTGGTGGTGGACAGCGGGGCGACGGCCTGAGCGGCCCTTGCCCCGCCGTCCCGTCCAGCCCCGCACCGGATCGGGACCGGCGCGCGGAAAGCCTAGGCCTTCAGCACCTCGTACGACACTCCGGTGAGCCGCTCCGAAGCGGTCCACAGGAGTTCTCCCGCGCGGTCGTTGCGGGTCCAGGGGGCTCGCCAGGACGGGGCCGGGGTGCCGCGCCAACCGGCCAGGGACGGGCCCGTGAAGGAGCCGGGCCGCACCTCGGGGGCCGTGGCGGCGTAGAGGGTCGGGAGGGCGCCCGCCTGCGCGGACTGGGCGAAGAACCTGTTGCCGACCGCCATGAAGCGCTCGGCGAGGCGGCGGCCCGCCATACGGAGTCCGGCCGCCTGGAGGTTGGTGGCCGCGTACCCCGGGTGCGCGGCCGCCGCGATCACGTCCGGGGCGGGGGGCTGCTCGCTCGGGTGCAGCCGGGAGTGGGGGAGGGCGGCGAGCCTGCGGGCCAGTTCGTGGGTGAAGAGCAGGTTGGCGGTCTTGGAGCGGGCGTAGGCGATCCAACGCCGGTAGCGGCGCTCGCTGTTGAGGTCGTCGATGTCGATGTTGGCCAGTGCGTGCGTGGAGCTGGAGACGGTCACCACCCGGGCACCCGGTGTGTCGAGCAGTGCCGGCAGCAGCAGCCCGGTCAGCGCGAAGTGGCCGAGGTGGTTCACGCCGAACTGCGTCTCGAAGCCGTCCGCGGTCGTCCCGTACGGCAGCGCCATCACGCCCGCGTTGTTGACCAGCAGGTCGAGACGGTCGTACGGGAGCCGGCGCGCGAACTCCCGCACGGAGGCCAGGTCCCCGAGGTCGAGACGCGCGAACTCCACTTGGGCGCCCGGCACTTCGCTCGCCAGCCGGACCGCGGCCTCGGTCCCGCGCGCCTCGCTCCGGCAGGCGAGCACCACCCGGGCGCCCCTGCGGGCCAGTTCGCGTGCGGTGACGTAGCCGATGCCGCTGTTGGCCCCGGTGACGACAGCGGTACGGCCGTGCTGGTCGGGGATGCTCTGCTCGTTCCAGCCGGACATGACCGGGCTCCTTCCCGCCGGGCTTGAAGCGCTTGCCGCCAGCCTGCCCGCGTCGCGCCCCGGCGTCGACGGCCCGCGCAGGACCGGCCGCGCGGCACGTGCCCGGGACCGGCCGCGCGGCGTGCCCGGGACCGGCCGGGCCACGCGTGCGCACGGCCCGCCGTACAGACCGCGCGCACGAGTTCACGGGCCGTCCATGACATGTCCACTCCCTTCGCCTAGGTTCCCACCCGCACGCCCCCCGCCTCCGACCGGTGGCGGGACGGTCACGGCACCCCTTGGAGCGACAGTGGAACGTCGTACCTTCCTCCGCGCGACCGCCCTCGGCGGCACCTCCGCCGTCTTCGGCGGCACCCTGTGGCGCGGCGCCGCGTACGCCGCGCCGGCCCAGCCCGGCACCGGCCCCTACGGGGCGCCGGGTTCGCCGGACGCCAACGGCATCAGACTGCCCGCCGGTTTCACCAGCCGGGTCATCGCCCGCTCGGGCCAGACGGTCGGCGGAACGTCGTACACCTGGCACAACGCCCCGGACGGCGGGGCCTGTTACGCGGACGGGACGGGCTGGATCTACGTCTCCAACTCGGAGATCAATCCGTCGGGCGGCGCGAGCGCGGTGCGGTTCTCCTCCAGCGGCACGATCACGTCGGCCTACCGGGTGCTGTCGGGCACCCGGCAGAACTGCGCGGGCGGGCGGACCCCGTGGAACACCTGGCTGTCCTGCGAGGAGGTCGACCGGGGCTATGTGTACGAGACGGACCCGTGGGGTGTGAACGCGGCGGTGCAGCGCCCGGCGATGGGCCGCTTCAAGCACGAGGCGGCCGCCGCCGACCCGGTCCGCAAGGTGGTCTACCTGACCGAGGACGAGACCAACGGCCGCTTCTACCGCTTCGTGCCCACGACCTGGGGCAACCTGTCCGCCGGAACCCTCCAGGTGATGGTCGCCGGCTCCGGCACCTCGGGCTCCTACAGCTGGGTGAACGTTCCCGACCCGGACGGCTCCCCCACCTCGACCCGCACCCAGGTCTCCGGCTCCAAGTCCTTCAACGGCGGCGAGGGTTGCTACTACGCCGACGACAAGGTCTGGTTCACGACCAAGGGCGACAACCGGGTCTGGCAGCTCGACCTGACGGCCGGCACCTACGAGTTGGCGTACGACGACTCGCTGGTCACCTCGGGGACGGCCCCGCTGACCGGCGTCGACAACATCACGGGGACCTCCTCCGGCGACCTCTTCGTGGCCGAGGACGGCGGCACCATGGAGATCTGTCTGATCACCCCGGACGACGTGGTGGCGCCGTTCCTGCGCGTCGACGGCCAGTCGTCCTCGGAGATCACCGGACCGGCCTTCTCCCCGGACGGCAGGCGGCTGTACTTCTCCAGCCAGCGCGGCACGACGGGCAGTTCGTCCGGCGGGATCACCTACGAGGTGACGGGACCGTTCCGCTCGTAGTCTTCGCCGGGCGCCCCCAACGGGGCGCCCGGTGACCGCGGTTGACCGAACGCGGTGCGCAATCGTCCGATCACGTCACGTTCGCGTCACGGCTCCTTCGCGCCGCCTCCGTCTCGGCGGTCCCCCACTACGTTCGGCACCTCATCGCACCACGAACGTGGAAGGACCCGCCGTGAACCTGCTCCGCAAGCCCGGCGCCATCGCCGTCGCCGCGCTGGCCCTCGCCGTCCTGCCCGCAGCCGCCGAGGCGCACGACGGGGACCATCCCTTCACCACCTGCACGGAGGCGTACGAGAACGGCTACTCCGACATCCCGAAGGGCGACGAGCACTACGGCACCCACCTGGACCGCGACGGCGACGGCACCGCCTGCGACCAGCCGCCCGCGGGCTTCGAGCCCGCCGAGGACGCCGCCGCACCGGCGGAGGCCGCCGAGAAGGACGGCACCGAGAAGGACGCCACCGACCTCGCCGCGACCGGCGCCGACGACACCACCCCGTACATCGCGGCCGCCGGCATGTCCGTGATGCTCGCGGGAGCGGCCGCGCTGGTGATCGTGACCAAGCGACGCGACACGCCCTGACCGCCACGGCACGCGATAGTCACGAATTGAACACTTCACCTTCACAACCGGAGGCGCCGCACTACGGTCATCCCCTCGCGCCACACCTCAGGGGGACGACATGACCAACCCGTACACCGAACCGACCGCCTCCGGCCCCGCCCCCAGGTGGGCCCGCAAGCGCTACGTCCTGCCCGCCCTCGCGCTCGCCCTCTTCGTCGGTGTCGGCATAGGCGGCAGCGGCCAGGACACGACCGACGCCAAGCCGGTCAGCGCCAAGCCCCGGCCGACGGTCACCGCGACCGCGACCGCGACGGTCACCGCGGAGCCGGAACCCGCCGAGACGGTCACCGCCACGGAGACGGTCAAGGTCACCAAGACGGTCACGGCCAAGGCCCAGGCCGAGACCGAGACCGAGGCGGACAACGACTCCGGCTCCGGCTCCGGCTCCGGCTCCGGCTCCGGCAGCGTGTACTACGGCAACTGCACCGAGGCCCGCGCCGCCGGCGCCGCTCCCGTCCACCGTGGCGAGCCCGGCTACGGCTCCCACCTGGACCGCGACAACGACGGCGTCGGCTGCGACAGCTGAGGCAGGGGCAGCTGAGGCAGGAACGGCTCCTCGGGCGAAGGCGGTCGACGCGAAAGGGCGGCACCCCCGCACGGGTGCCGCCCTCTTCTCGTGATCCGGAACCGTCGCCCATCGGTCTTGAGGGTCGGGGACGGACGACGGCTCCGGCGTTCGGTGACCGTACGGCGTACGGCCTAGCGGTGGTCGCTGCCCTCCGACTGGGTCGCCGCGCGACCCGCCTCCAGGCGTGCCACCGGGATCCGGAACGGGGAGCAGGAGACGTAGTCGAGGCCGACCTCGTGGAAGAAGTGGACCGACTCCGGGTCACCGCCGTGCTCGCCGCAGACGCCGAGCTTGAGGTCGGGGCGGGTCTTGCGGCCCGCCTCGGCGGCCAGCTTCACCAGGGAGCCGACGCCGTCCTTGTCGATCGTCTCGAACGGCGACACCCCGAAGATGCCCTTCTCCAGGTACGCCGTGAAGAACGAGGCCTCCACGTCGTCCCGGCTGAAGCCCCACACCGTCTGGGTGAGGTCGTTCGTGCCGAAGGAGAAGAACTGCGCCGCCTCCGCGATCTGACCGGCGGTCAGCGCGGCACGGGGCAGCTCGATCATCGTGCCGATGGAGAGCTTCAGCTGGGTGCCCGTCGCCGCCTCGACCTCCGCGATGACCTGGTCGGCCTCCTCGCGGACGATCTCCAGCTCCTGGACGGTGCCGACGAGCGGGATCATGATCTCGGCACGCGGGTCGCCCTTGGCGTTCTTGCGCTCGGCGGCCGCCTCGGCGATCGCCCGGACCTGCATGGTGAACAGGCCGGGGATGACCAGGCCGAGGCGTACACCGCGCAGACCCAGCATCGGGTTCTGCTCGTGCAGACGGTGGACCGCCTGGAGGAGCCGCAGTTCGTTCTCGTGCGGTTCCTGACGGGACTCGGCGAGCGCGACGCGCACCGACAGCTCGGTGATGTCGGGGAGGAACTCGTGCAGCGGCGGGTCCAGGAGGCGGACCGTCACCGGCAGGCCGTCCATCGCCGCGAACAGCTCCACGAAGTCCTGCTTCTGGAGCGGGAGCAGCTGCTTCAGCGACTCCTCGCGCTCGTTCTCCGTGTCGGCCAGGATGAGGCGCTCGACCAGTTCACGCCGGTCGCCGAGGAACATGTGCTCGGTCCGGCACAGGCCGATGCCCTGGGCGCCGAAGCGGCGGGCGCGCATGGCGTCCTCGGCGTTGTCCGCGTTGGCCCGGACCCGCAGCCGGCGCTTGCGGTCGGCGAACGCCATGATCCGGTGCACGGCCTCGACCAGCTCGTCGGCGTCCTGCGCACCCGCGTGCATCCGGCCCTCGAAGTACTCCACGACCGGGGAGGGTACGACGGGTACCTCGCCGAGGTAGACCTTGCCGCTGGAGCCGTCGATGGAGATGAGGTCGCCCTCCTCCACCACGTGTCCGCCGGGAACCGTCATCCGGCGCCGCTTGGTGTCGACCTCCAGCTCCTCGGCGCCGCAGACACAGGTCTTGCCCATGCCCCGGGCGACGACGGCCGCGTGGGAGGTCTTGCCGCCGCGCGAGGTCAGGATGCCCTCGGCCGCGATCATGCCGTCGAGGTCGTCGGGGTTGGTCTCGCGGCGGACCAGGATGACCTTCTCGCCCGAGCGGGACCACTTGACGGCGGTGTACGAGTCGAAGACCGCCTTGCCGACCGCGGCGCCCGGCGAGGCCGCGATGCCCCGGCCGACCTGCTTGACCTTCGCGTCCTCGTCGAAGCGGGGGAACATCAGCTGGGCGAGCTGCGCGCCGGTGACGCGCTGGAGCGCCTCGGCCTCGTCGATCAGGCCCTGGTCCACGAGCTGCGTGGCGATCCGGAAGGCCGCGCCCGCCGTGCGCTTGCCGACCCGGGTCTGGAGCATCCACAGCTGGCCGCGCTCGATGGTGAACTCGATGTCGCAGAGATCCTTGTAGTGGTTCTCCAGGGTCTCCATGATCTGCATCAGCTGGTCGTACGACTTCTTGTCGATCGACTCCAGCTCGGCGAGCGGGACCGTGTTGCGGATTCCGGCTACGACGTCCTCGCCCTGGGCGTTCTGGAGGTAGTCGCCGTAGACGCCCTGGTGGCCGCTGGCGGGGTCGCGGGTGAAGGCGACGCCGGTGCCGGAGTCGGGGCCCAGGTTGCCGAAGACCATCGAGCAGACGTTGACCGCGGTGCCCAGGTCGCCGGGGATGCGCTCCTGGCGGCGGTAGAGCTTGGCGCGGTCGGTGTTCCAGGAGTCGAAGACCGCGTGGATGGCGAGGTCCATCTGCTCGCGGGGGTCCTGCGGGAAGTCCCGGCCTGCCTCCTTCTTGACGATCTTCTTGAAGGCGGTGACCAGTTTCTTGAGGTCGGCGGCCTCCAGGTCGGTGTCGACCGTGACCTTCTTGCCCTCCTTGGCCTTCTCGAGCGCCTCCTCGAAGAGGTCACCGTCGACGCCGAGGACCGTCTTGCCGAACATCTGGATGAGCCGGCGGTAGGAGTCCCAGGCGAACCGCTCGTCGCCCGCCTGCTCGGCGAGGCCCTTGACGGACTGGTCGGAGAGGCCGATGTTCAGGACCGTGTCCATCATGCCGGGCATGGAGAACTTGGCGCCGGAGCGGACCGAGACGAGGAGCGGGTTGTCGGCCTGGCCGAGCTTCTTGCCCATCTTGGCCTCGAGGGCGTCGAGGTGCGCACTCACCTCGTCACGCAGTGCCGCCGGCTCCTCGCCGGACTCCAGGTAGACCTTGCAGGCTTCCGTCGTGATGGTGAAGCCGGGGGGAACGGGGAGGCCCAGGTTGGTCATCTCGGCGAGGTTGGCGCCCTTGCCACCCAGGAGGTCTTTGAGGTTCTTGTTTCCCTCGGTGAAGTCGTAAACGAACTTCGCTCCGTGGAGATCTTTGTTTTCCGACACGGGTCTCGACTCCCTCGAGGACGCGGTGGCTGCCCTGACGGGCAGGAACATACCCAGATCGAAGGCCTCTGGGGAGGTCCACCTGCGCGTCATGCGCCCGTAACCACCCGGCTGCCAGTGGATCGAAAGTCAAAGCTTGGCAAGCGAGCGGATGGTCATGTTTTCACTTCTTGAACGATCGAACTCTTCGAGTCGGAGAATTTCGCTCATGTGAGCAGCTTTCGACACGTCTGATTTCGATCGATGAACGATCAAAGGGTGGCACTCAGTGCCACCCCTTGGAGAAGTGCAACCGCTCATGATCCGCTCATCTGAGCGCGACCCCTATCAGGGGTGGCGAGAATCACGCTGCCACAGCCGCCCGGATTTCACCATGCGGACGGGCATCCGGAACGAAACACGCCGGTCACACACCCCGCGCCGTCAACCGCTCCTCCACCCGCTCCGGGGCGTACAGGTGCTCCACGACCAGCGCGCCCGCCCCCACCAGCGCGGCCCGCTCACCGAGCAGGGAGGTCACGACGTCCAGATGAGCGGTGGAGCGTGGCAGCGCCCGCTGGTACAGCAGCTCCCGCACCCCGGTGAGGAAGGGAGTTCCGGCCAAATCGCCCGCGATCATCAGCACGCCGGGGTTCAGCAGGGTCACCACGGTCGCGAGCACGTCCCCGACCTGCCGCCCCGCCTCCCGGGCGAGCGCGGCCGCCTCCGGGTGCCCGGCGGTCAGCAGGTCCCGCACGTCCGAGCCGGACGCCGCGGGCACCCCCTTCTCCACCAGCCTGCGGGCCACAGCGCCCCCACTGGCGACGGCGGCCAGACAGCCCCGGGAACCGCACCGGCACAGCGCGTCCGCACCCACCCGGATATGGCCGATGTCCCCGGCGCCCCCGTCGATCCCCCGGTAGATCGAGCCGTCGACGACGACTCCGGCGCCGATCCCGGTCGACACCTTGACCAGCGCGAACGCCGAGCAGTCGGGGTAGGACGTGCGCTGTTCGCCGTACGCCATGAGGTTCGCGTCGTTGTCGACCAGGACCGGGACCGCGGGCGTGCCCGTGTGCTCGGTGAAGGAGCCGGCGAGGCGGCCTCTTATGTCGTAGCCGTCCCAGCCCGGCATCATCGGCGGCTGGACCACCCGGCCGCTGCCGCTGTCGACCGGCCCCGGCACCGCGAGCCCGATGCCGCAGACCTCGCTCGCGCGCCGGCCCGCCTTCTCCAGCAGTTCGGCGAACCAGCGGCCCAGCTCCCCCAGCACCGCGTCCGGTCCGTCCTCGACGGCGAGGATGCCGCCGTGTTCGGCGAGGAGGTCGCCGGTGAGCGTCAGGACGGCCGCGCGAGCGTGCCGGGTGTCGAGGTCGGCGGCGAGGACGACGGCGTGGGTGTCGTCGAACTCCAGGGTGATCGAGGGGCGTCCGCCGAGCGGGGAGTCCACCGGACCGCCGGCGCCCTCGCGCAGCCAGCCCGCGCGGAAGAGCCGGTCCAGGCGCTGGCCGACCGTGGCACGGGAGAGGCCGGTGGCCCGCTGGAGCGCGCCGCGCGTGACCGCCCGCCCGGTTCGTACCAGTTCGAGCAGTTCGCCGGCGCTTCCCTGACCCCGTCCGGTCATGCGCACCCCCTTGTGTTTCTCAACTCTGCATTACATATTGGGTTTTGCGTGTTAAATAGACGTAACTCTACGGTGGTCACGACCGAACGGGTCGGCCGGACGTCTTTCGGGGAGTCCCGAGTGGATCGCACTGCCCAGCTCACCACCCGCCGCGCGGAACGCGCCTTCGCATACGATCCACCCCCCTCCCGGGAAGCGCTGCACCGCCGGGCCGCACGCGTCCTGGAGGACAACTGGACCGGCACCTCCACGGTGCCCTCGCGCGGTCTGTACCCGCACCAGTGGTCATGGGACTCGGCGTTCATCGCGATCGGCCTGAGGCATCTGTCGCCGCTCAGGGCGCAGACGGAGCTGGAGACGCTGCTCGCCGCCCAGTGGGGCGACGGCCGTGTCCCGCACATCGTCTTCAACCCCTCCGTGCCGCTCGACGCGTACTTCCCGAGCCCCGACTTCTGGCGCTCCTCGACCGCGGGACACGCCGCGGGCGCCCCGCGCACCGTACAGACCTCGGGCATCGTGCAGCCACCGGTGCACGCGCTGGCCGCGTGGCTTGTGCACCGCGCGGACCCCGGTCTGTCCCGGGCGCGCGGTTTCCTCGCCCGGGTGTACCCCCGGCTGGCGGCCTGGCACCGCTATCTGCTGCACCGCCGGGACCTGGGCGGCGGCGGACTCGTGTCCGTGGTGCACCCGTGGGAGCAGGGAATGGACAACAGCCCCTGCTGGGACCTGCCGTTGTCGCGCGTCACCCCCGCCCCGGCCCGCTCCTTCCGGCGCGCCGACCTCGACCACGGGGCGGCTCAGGACCGGCCCACGGACCTGGACTACGGGCGGTACGTACGGCTGGCGACGGACTACCGCGACGGCGGATACACCGACGGCCAGGGCGACTTCGCCGTCGAGGACCCCTCCTTCAACGCCCTGCTCATCGCCTCCGAGCACGCCCTCGCCCGGATCGCCGAGGAGTTGGGCGCGCCGGGCACGGCCCGCCACGCGCGCGCCGAACGCCTGACGGGAGCGCTGATCGACCGGCTGTGGGACCCGGCGGAGGGCATGTTCTTCTGCCGGGACGTGCGGGGCGCCGGCCCGATCCCCGAGCGAGCCGTGTCGGGGCTGGTCCCGCTGCTCCTGCCGACACTCCCCCGGGACATCGTCGAGGCCCTCGTCCGTACGACCGCCTCCGCGCACTTCGGGCTCGGCGGCGCCACCCGCCTGGTCCCCAGCTACGACCTCCTCGGCGAGGCCTTCGACCCGCACCGCTACTGGCGCGGCCCGGCCTGGTTCAACACCGCCTGGCTGATGGAGCGGGGCCTGCGCACCCACGGCGAACGAGGCCGCGCCGACGCGCTGCGCCGGGCCGTACTGGACCTCGCGGACACCTCCGACTTCGCCGAGTACGTCGATCCGTACACCGGCGAGGCGTGCGGCACGACCGGCTTCGGCTGGACCGCCGCGCTCACGCTCGACCTGTTGCACACCGGCATCTTCCAGGGAGGGGAACGGGAATGACGGACCGGCATCACCTGCTCGTGCGCGGCGCGACCTTCGCGGCCGTGGGCGACAACGGGGACATCAGCGGGGTCCGGGGCGGCAACGCGCCCTTCCCGGAGGGGCTGTTCGTGCGCGACGCCCGGCACCTGAGCCGCTGGCAGCTCACGCTGGACGGCGCCGTGCCCGAGACCCTCACACCCGTGGCCGACGGCGACAGCGCCCGCTGTGTCCTGGTCCCGCGCGGCGGCCGCCAGGAACCGCCCGCGTACACGGTCTTCCGTGAACAGGCCGTCGGTGACGGCTCGTTCGTCGAGACCCTGCGCGTCACCGGCAACCGCCCGGTGCCGACGACGGTCCGCCTCGCGATGACCGCCGACGCCGACTTCGCCGACCAGTTCGAGCTCCGCTCCGACCACCGCACCTACACCAAGTCCGGCGTCACCCGTTCCCGCGACGTCATCGAGGCGGGCGTCGAGTTCACCTACCGGCGCCGCGAATGGCGGTCCCGTACGACGGTGACGGCCGAGCCCGCCCCGGACGCCGTCGAGGAGACCGGCACCGGCGCGCGGCGCCTGGTCTGGACGCTGGAGCTGGAGCCGCACGGCACGGCGGAACTCACCCTGCGGGTGATGGCCCGCCCGCACGGCGACCGGCGCGCGCTGCGGGTACCGCGCTCACCGGCCGCGCTCCACGACGAACTCCTCCGACTGGAGGGCGAGTTCGTGCAGGACGTGCCCTTCCCGAGCGGCTGGCCCGAGCTGGCCGCCGCCTGCGCCCGCGGCCTCGCCGACCTCGCCGCGCTCCAGGTCCCGGCGACCGGCCCGGACGGCGAGGAACTGCGCGTCCCGGCCGCCGGCGCGCCCTGGTTCCTGACCCTGCTGGGCCGCGACGCGCTGCTGACCTCGCTGTTCGCCCTCCCCTACCGCCCCGGCCTGGCCGCCGCCACCCTCCCCGCCCTCGCCGCGACCCAGGCGACGGAGACCGGCGTGGACGCGGTGGCCCAGCCGGGCAAGATCGTGCACGAGGTACGGCACGGCGAGCTGGCCCACTTCGGCCAGGTCCCCTACGGGCGTTACTACGGCTCGGTGGACGCCACCCCCCTGTTCCTGGTGCTGCTCGGCGCGTACGTGGAGCGGACCGGGGACGTGACCCTGGCCCGCCGTCTGGAGCCGCACGCGCGTGCCGCGGTCGGCTGGATGCTGGACCACGGCGGGCTGACCTCGCGCGGCTACCTGGTGTACCGCGCCGACCAGGGCGGCCTCGCCAACCAGAACTGGAAGGACTCCCCCGGCGCGATCTGCCGGGCCGACGGGACCCGGGCGAGCGGGCCGGTGCTGGCGGCGGGAGCGCAGGGGTACGCGTACGACGCGCTGCGGCGCACGGCGTCGGTGGCGCGGACGGCGTGGGGCGACGAGACGTACGCGGCGCTGCTGGAGCAGGCGGCGGGCGATCTGCGGGACCGGTTCCAGCGGGACTTCTGGATGCCCGACGTCGCCTTCCCGGCCCTGGCGCTGGACGGCGAGGGCCGCCAGGTGGACGCGCTGGCCTCGGACGCGGGGCATCTGCTGTGGTCGGGGCTGCTGGACAAGGAGTACGGGGAGGCCGTGGGGCGGCGGCTGCTGGAGCCGGACTTCTTCTCCGGGTGGGGGGTCCGGACGGTGGCGGCGGGGCAGGGGGCGTACCACCCGTTGTCGTACCACCGCGGTTCGGTGTGGCCGCACGACAACGCCCTGATCACACTGGGGCTGGCGCGGTACGGGCTGCACGACGAGGCGCGGACGGTCGCCCACGCGCTGGTGGACGCGGCGACGGCCACCGGACACCGGTTGCCGGAGGTGCTCGCCGGGTACGGCCGGGGCACCCATCCGGAGCCGGTGCCGTACCCGCACGCGTGTGTGCGCGAGTCCCGGTCGGCCGCGACGCCCCTGGCCCTGCTGACCGCGGTGGGCGGCGCCTAGGGAACCAACCGTTTGCCCGGTGTTTGCCCGAACCCGTGAACAGGCGCGGGTGGGGTGCCGTACGGGAGTGCGGCGGCTCCGGGACCTCAGGTCGGGTCCGCCGTCTTGCCGGGTCTCGTACGGAAGGGCCTTCGGGTGTCTGCCTCCACCAGCACGCCGCAACTGCCGGACGCGACCGACGACGTCGTCCCCGAGGCGCCCGCGCCGCGCCGCCCGCCGATCCTGCGCCGGACCGTCACCGCGCTCGCCGCGGTGCTGGTCGTCGGTGCGCTGCTGCTGCCGAACGCGGTCGGGGCGCTGCGACCGGACCGGTTCACCCGGATCCCCGTCGAGGCGATCCTCGGGGCGGCCGTGGCGTTGTGGCTGCCGCGGCGGCCCCGGGTGGTCGTGGCGGTGGTGTCCGGGGTGGGGCTCGGGGTGCTGACCGTGCTGAACGTGCTCGACATGGGGTTCCGGGAGTATCTGGGGCGGGGCTTCAACCTGGTCCTGGACTGGGAGTTGCTGGACGACGCGCAGGCGTATGTCGCGGACTCGATGGGCGGGACGTTCGCGGTGCTGGCCGCCGTGGGCGCCGTCGTCCTGGTGCTGGTGGTGGTCGGGGTGATGACGCTGGCGATGGTCCGGCTGAGCGAGGTCCTGGTGGCGAGCAGACCGGTCGCCGCGCGCGGCACGCTGATCGCGGCGATGGCCTGGATCACCTGCTACGCCCTCGGGCTCCAGATCGCCGGTACGCCCATCGCCTCCGACCGGGCCGCCGACGCGCTGAAGATCCAGGCGCGGCGGGTGGTGGACACGGTGCGGGACGAGGCGGCGTTCGCGAAGGAGGCGAAGGCGGACACCTTCGGGGCCACGCCGGGTGCGCAGCTGGTGCCGGACCTGCGGGGCAAGGACGTCATCTTCACGTTCATCGAGAGCTACGGCCGCAGCGCGGTCGAGGACCCGATCATGGCGCCGGGGGTGGACGCGACGCTGGCGGCGCGCACCGAGGCCCTGGCGAAGGCGGGGTTCCGTGCCAAGAGCGGCTGGCTGACGTCGGCGACGTACGGGGGCAGCAGCTGGCTGGGGCACTCGACGTTCCTGTCCGGCCTGTGGATCGACAACCAGCAGCGGTACCGCACGGTGACCTCGGGCGACCACCTCACCCTCACCAAGGCGTTCCAGAAGACCGGCGCCTGGGACACGGTCGGGGTGATGCCGGGCATCCAGAAGGGCTGGCCGGAGGCGCGGTACCACGGCCTGGACAAGGTCTACAACGCCTTCCAACTCGGCTATCGGGGACCGAAGTTCAGCTGGTCGACGATGCCGGACCAGTACGCCCTGGAGGCCTTCCAGCGCCTGGTCCACGGCAAGAAGCGGGACCGGCCGCTGATGTCGGAGGTCATCCTGACGTCGAGCCACCAGCCGTGGGCGCCGATCCCGAAGCTGGTCGACTGGGACGAGCTGGGCGACGGCTCGGTCTTCGACGCGATCCAGAAGGCCGGCGAGAAGCCCGGCGACGTCGTCACGGACACGACCAAGTCCCGCGAGGAGTACGGCAAGTCGATCCAGTACTCGGTCACGGCGCTGACCCAGTGGCTGGAGCGCTACGGCACCGACGACACCGTCCTCGTCTTCCTCGGCGACCACCAGCCCATCGCCCGCGTCAGCGGCGACCACGCCAGCCGGGACGTCCCGGTGTCGATCGTGGCCAAGGACCCGAAGGTGCTGGACAGGATCGCGAACTGGAACTGGACCGACGGCCTGCGTCCCGCCCACAACGCCCCGGTCTGGAAGATGAGTGCGTTCCGCGACCGCTTCCTGACGGCCTACGGCTCGACACCGCACCCGTCGAAGGACTGACGGTCACGGCGACGGCGTCGCCTCCCGCGCCACCGAGCCCGAGCCGCCGGGAGCGCCTCAGCCCCCCGACGTGTCCAGCTCCGCGTCCTCGCTGACGCCCGCGCAGTCGTAGGGGTCCTTCAGCCAGCCGTCCGGCAGGACGACCCTGTTGTTGCCCGAGGTGCGGCCGCGGGGTCCGTCGGCGCCCGTGGGCCAGGGCTGGTCGAGGTCCAACTCGTCGAGGCCGGAGCGGAGTTCCTCCAGCGACGACGTGATCGCGAGGCGTTTGCGCATCTCCGAACCGACGGCGAAGCCCTTGAGGTACCAGGCCACGTGCTTGCGGAAGTCGATGACGCCCCGGGCCTCGTCGCCGATCCACTCGCCCAGGAGGGTGGCGTGGCGGACCATGACGTCGGCGACCTCGCGCAGCGACGGCCGCGCGATGTCCTCGGTGCGCCCCTCGAAGGCCGCCACCAGGTCCGAGAACAGCCACGGCCGGCCGAGGCAGCCACGGCCCACGACCACGCCGTCGCACCCGGTCTCCCGCACCATCCGCAGCGCGTCCTGCGCCGACCAGATGTCGCCGTTGCCGAGGACGGGGATCTCCGGCACGTGCTCCTTCAGGCGCGCGATCGCCTCCCAGTCCGCCGTGCCGCCGTAGTGCTGGGCGGCGGTGCGGCCGTGCAGCGCGATCGCCGTCACCCCCTCCTCGACCGCGATCCGGCCCGCGTCGAGGTAGGTGATGTGGTCGTCGTCGATGCCCTTGCGCATCTTCATCGTCACGGGCAGGTCCCCGGCCCCGCTGACCGCCTCGCGCAGGATCGCCCGCAGCAGGTTCCGCTTGTAGGGCAGCGCCGATCCTCCGCCCTTGCGGGTCACCTTCGGCACCGGGCACCCGAAGTTGAGGTCGATGTGGTCGGCGAGGTCCTCCTCCGCGATCATGCGGACGGCCTTGCCGACGGTCGCCGGGTCGACGCCGTACAGCTGGATCGAGCGCGGTTTCTCGGTCGCGTCGAAGTGGATCAGCTGCATGGTCTTCTCGTTGCGCTCGACCAGCGCCCGGGTCGTGATCATCTCGCTCACGAACAGCCCCTTGCCGCCGCTGAACTCCCTGCACAGGGTGCGGAAGGGCGCGTTGGTGATCCCGGCCATCGGGGCCAGGACGACGGGCGGCTGCACGGTGTGCGGACCGATCCGGAGGGTCGTGTGCGAGGTGGGCGCGGTCGTGGGCATTCCCCCATTGTGGCGTACGACGACAGGTGCCGGTCCGCCTGACCTTGTACCTACCATTAGTTAGACGCACTATCGATACCGGCGTACGATGACTCCATGCCCGAGCTCAGCTTCCGGCGACGCCTGCTCGTCCTCGCGATCTGCTGCATGAGCCTGCTGATCGTCAGCCTCGACAACACCGTCCTGAACGTCGCCCTGCCGTCCATGCAGCACGACCTCGACGCCACCACGTCCGGGCTCCAGTGGACCATCGACGCGTACACCCTGGTGCTCGCCTCGCTGCTGATGCTCGCCGGCTCCACCGCCGACCGGCTCGGCCGCAAGCGGGTCTTCGTCGCGGGCCTGATCGTCTTCACCCTCGGCTCGGTGCTGTGCTCGCTCGCCCCGAACCTGGAGGCGCTGATCGCCTTCCGCATGGTCCAGGCGGTGGGCGGCTCGATGCTCAACCCGGTCGCCATGTCGATCATCACCAACACCTTCACGGACCCCCGCGAACGCGCCAGCGCGATCGGGGCGTGGGGCGCGGTCGTCGGTATCTCCATGGCCGCGGGACCGGTCGCGGGCGGCCTGCTGGTGGACTCCGTCGGCTGGCGCTCGATCTTCTGGATCAACCTCCCCGTCGGTCTCGCCGCCCTCGTGCTCACCCTCCGCTTCGTCCCCGAGTCCCGCGCCCCCAAGGCCCGCCGCCCCGACCCGGTCGGCCAGCTCCTGGTGATCGCGCTGTTCGGCTCCCTGACGTACGCGATCATCGAGGCGCCGAACACCGGCCTCGGCCCGGTCCTGCCGTACGCCGCGCTGGCGCTCGCCGCTCTGGTGGGGCTGCTGGTCTACGAGCCCCGGCGCCACGAACCCCTGATCGACCTGCGGTTCTTCCGCTCGGCGCCGTTCAGCGGGGCCACGGTGATCGCGATCAGCGCGTTCGCGGCACTGGGCGGCTTCCTGTTCCTGTCGACCCTCTACCTCCAGAACGTCCGCGGTCTGGACGCGCTGCACGCCGGTCTGTGGATGCTGCCGATCGCGGCGCCGACGTTCCTGTGCGCCCCGCTCTCCGGGCGGCTGGTCGGCCGGCACGGGCCGCGGCTGCCGCTGCTGGTCGCCGGGGTGGCGATCACCGCGAGCGGGGTGCTGTTCGCCGCGTTCGAGGCCGAGACCTCCGATGTCACGCTCCTGCTCGGCTATGTGCTCTTCGGCGTCGGCTTCGGGTTCGTGAACGCGCCGATCACCAACACGGCGGTCTCGGGGATGCCCCGGGCGCAGGCGGGCGTCGCGGCGGCGGTGGCCTCCACCAGCCGGCAGCTGGGTCAGACCCTGGGCGTGGCTGTGGTGGGAGCCGTGCTGGTGGCGGGCGTGGGCTCGGCCTCGTACGCCGACACGTTCGTCGCCGCCTCGGTGCCGGCCTGGTGGATCATCGCCGGGTGCGGGCTCGCGGTGCTGGTGCTGGGCGCGGTGACCAGCGGCGCCTGGGCGCGCCGGACCGCGCTGCGCACCGCCGAGCGGCTGGAGTCGGCCGAGGCGCGCGAGGCGGCACAGGTCGGCGCGTAGCCCCCGCCCCGGCGTAGGTGCCTCACGCCGACCGGGCGACCGCGATGGCGTGCAGCTTCTCCAGCCGCTCCCGCGACTCCTCGTCCGCCGGGGTGTACGTCACCATGCGCGGCCCCAGGTCCGGGCCGAGCCAGAGGTCGGTGTGGATGACCGAGACCCGGCCGACGTGGGGGTTGCGGAACTCCTTGCGCTTGGTGCGGTGGGAGACCACCTCATGCCGGTCCCAGGCCTCGCAGAACTCCGGGGACTCCGCGCGCAGCCGCTTCAGCAGCATCTTCCAGGCGGGCTCGGCGAGGTGGTTCGCCATGGCGGCGCGCAGCCGGGCGGCCATCAGCCGGCGGGTCTCCTCCAGGTGCACGATCGAACGGGCCCACTCCTCGTTGGTGTAGCACAGGACCATGCAGTTGCGGTCCTGCGGCGGCACCGCCTCCAGGTCGCACAGGAGCAGGCCGTAGGTGCGGTTGTGGGCCAGGATGTCGTAGCGGCTGTTCTGCACGCAGGCCGGAAGCGGCTCCAGCTGTTCGAGCATCTGGCGCAGCGCGGGGGTGATCGACGGGCAACTGGTGGCCGGTGTCGGGTCCGCCGCCCCGGCGAGCTGGAAGAGGTGGGCGCGCTCGCTCGGGTCGAGCAGCAGGGTGCGGGCGAGGGCGTCCAGGACCTGCACGGAGACCTGGATGTCGCGGGCCTGCTCCAGCCAGGTGTACCAGGTGACGCCGACCGCGGAGAGGTGGGCGACCTCCTCGCGGCGCAGTCCGGGGGTGCGGCGCCTGCGGCCGCGGGGCAGGCCGACCTGCTCGGGGGTGAGGTGCTCGCGGCGGTGCCGCAGAAAGGCGGCGAGTTCATGCCGCCGGATGTCGGCGGGGGCCGCCGTCGGCTCCTGGACCATCGTCGTCATGCCTCCAGCGTGCCGCCGTCCGGACCCTGTTGCCAGGTACTCCTGCTACCAGGATAAAGACACTCTGGTACCCGTCTGGCGGCGGGCGGAGGCTGGTGCGCGTGACCACCGAAACCACCACCCCACGCCCGGTCCGCACCGCGAGCGCGCCACCCGTGCTCGGCGGCCTCGGACTCTTCACCGTGCTGCTCGGCGCGGCACTGCCCCTCATCGACTTCTTCATCGTGAACGTCGCCCTGCCCACCATCGGCCGGGACCTCGCGGCGAGCGAGTCGGTCCTCGAACTGGTCGTGTCCGGCTACGGGTTGGCGTACGCGGTCCTCCTCGTCCTCGGCGGCCGGCTCGGGGACCTGTTCGGCCGCCGCCGGCTCTTCCTCGGCGGCATGGCGGCCTTCGGTCTGACCTCGCTGGCCTGCGGGCTCGCGCCCACCGCGTGGACCCTGGTGGCGGCCCGGGTCGCCCAGGGCATGGCGTCCGCGGCGATGCTGCCGCAGGTGCTCGCCACCATCCAGGCGGCGACCTCCGGACAGCGGCGCGCCAAGGCGATGAGCCTGTACGGCGCGACGGCCGGCCTGTCGATGGTGGCCGGCCAGATCCTGGGCGGCGTCCTGGTCGCCGCCGACGTCGCGGGCACGGGCTGGCGCTCGGTCTTCCTGGTGAACGTGCCCGTGGTCCTCGTCGGCCTGGTCCTGGCCGCCCGTGCCGTGCCCGAGACGCGCTCCCCGCACCCGCAGCCGGTGGACGGCCCGGGCACGGTCCTGCTGGGCGTCGCGCTGCTGACCCTGCTGGCCCCGCTGACGGAGGGCCGCTCGGCGGGCTGGCCGCTGTGGACGTGGCTGTCGCTGGTGGCGTTCCCGTTCGCGGCGGCGGCGTTCTGGGCGGTGGAGCGCCGGGCGGACCGGCTGGGGCGTACGCCGCTGGTGCCGCCGAGCCTGTTCCGGCTGGTGTCATTGCGGCGCGGGCTGGTGATGATCGTGCCGTTCTCCATCGGGTTCAGCGGCTTCATGTTCGTCATCGCGGTGGCGTTGCAGCGGGGCGCGGGGCTCGGCCCGGTCCGGGCGGGGCTGGCGCTGGCACCGATGGCGGTGACGTTCTTCTTCGTCTCCCTCGCGGGACCGCGGCTGGTCGCGAGGTTCGGCACGCGCGTGGTGACCGCGGGGGCCGGGATCCAGGCGGTCGGCGTCGGACTGATGGCGCTGGCGGCGTGGCGTTCCTGGCCGGGACTCGGGCTACTGGAACTGCTCCCGGGAGCGGCGATCGCGGGCGCCGGGCAGGCCCTCCAACTCCCGGTGATCTTCCGGATCGTGCTCTCCGAGGTACCGGCCGCGCGGGCGGGCGTCGGCGGCGGCGTCATGGTGACCACCCAACAGTCCGCCCTGGCCCTGGGCGTGGCCACGCTCGGCACCCTCTTCCTGTCCCTGATCCCGGCGTTGGGCATGCGGGACGCGCTGGTGACGACACTGGCGGCGCAACTGGCGGGCGTGGCCCTGACGGGTCTGCTGAGCCTGCGGTTGCCGCGGACGGTCGGCTGAGGCGGTTCCGGGAACGCCGGGGAACGCCGACGAACGGCGAACGTGCCGTGAAGACAGTGCTGTTGATGTTGATCCTGCTGCACACTCCTCACCGGAGGTGAGGCCGTGTCGGGGATCGACTCGAGCAGAGTGAGCCGCTGGGACCAGCACGGGCGCGAGCACGTCGTCCAGGTGCGCCGCCAGGGCACGCAACGCACGATCAGATGCGACACCTGCGGCTGGCGCAAGGCCGCGCAGTTCCTGCCGTGGCTCAAGGCGGAGGACCACCTGGCCGAGGCACACCAGGCGACGGTGGACCCCACGGCGGGGTGACGAGGCCCGTTGGGGGGGCGGGGTCGTGCGGGACCACGGCGCGTTCGCCCACAGGACGCGGACCGCGGGCCGCGGTGGTCAGGCCCGGGCGGCGCGCCCCCCACCGCACCTCCGAACCCGGGGCCCAACCCGGGTGCGTTCGCCCACAGGACGTGGACCGCAACGGTCGCCCCGGGCGGCGCGTCCCGCACCGCACCTCCGAGCCGAGCCGGGCCGTGGCGGCGCAGCACCTCCTCGGTCCTTCGAGGATGCGCTCGGCGGTCAGGGGCTCACCTCACCCGGTCGTCACGGAGCCGCGTCACCGGTCGGCCGTCACGCAAGTCGCGTCACCCGTCGGTCGTCGCCAGCTTCGCTCCGAGCAGGACGAAGGACCCCGCGAAGCTCCGTCGCAGCCACGTCATCACCCGGGGCCGCGAGATCACATGGCGGCGGACCGACGCCGCGAGCACCCCGTAGGCGGCGAAGACCACGAAGGTCGCCAGCATGAAGACCCCGCTCAGCCCGAGCATCCGCACCAGCGCGTGCGGCTCCCCCGGGGTCACGAACTGCGGCAGGAACGCGAAGAAGAAGATCGTCAGCTTGGGGTTGAGGACATTGATCAGCACCGCCCGGACGATGACCCGCCCCGCGGGGACGGGGGCACTCGGGCCCTCCACGGCGATGGCGTCCCGGTCCCGCACGGTGGCCCACGCCATCCACAGCAGGTAGGCGACACCGGCGTACTTCAGGACCTGGAAGGCGGTGGCGCTGGTGTGCAGCAGCGCGGCCGCACCGGTGATCGCCGCCACCATGTGCGGCACGGTCCCGAGGGCGCAGCCGAACGCCGCCACGACGCTCGCCCGCCGCCCGCGCGACAGGCCCGCCGCGAGGGTGTAGACGACACCGGTACCGGGAGTGGCGACCACGACGAGGGTGGTCAGCAGGAACGCGAGGCTCATGGCGTTCACCCTGGCGCGGCCGCGCCACCGGTTACAGGGCCAATCCACCGGCCGCCACGGGGACCACTCGGCCCCGCGCGGAATCCCTGGACGGACAAGACCCCGGTCCCGTGCCGTCTGGCACGGAACCGGGGTCTTGGCGAACCCTGGGTGACTAGCAGCCGATCAGTCGGCTCGCCAGGTAGCCCTCGATCTGGTCCAGCGACACGCGCTCCTGCTTCATCGAGTCACGCTCGCGGACGGTCACCGCGTTGTCCTCGAGGGTGTCGAAGTCGACGGTGACGCAGAACGGCGTACCGATCTCGTCCTGGCGGCGGTAGCGGCGGCCGATGGCGCCGGCGTCGTCGAACTCGATGTTCCAGTGCTGACGCAGCGCCTGGGCGAGGCCCTTGGCCTTCGGGGACAGCTCCGGGTTGCGGGAGAGCGGGAGGACCGCGACCTTCACCGGGGCGAGGCGGTGGTCGAGACGCAGCACCGTGCGCTTCTCCATCTTGCCCTTGGCGTTGGGGGCCTCGTCCTCGATGTAGGCGTCGAGGAGGAACGCCAGCATCGCGCGGCCGACACCGGCGGCCGGCTCGATGACGTACGGCGTCCAGCGCTCGCCGGCCTCCTGGTCGTAGTAGAAGAGGTCCTGGCCGGAGGCCTTGGAGTGCGCGGTGAGGTCGTAGTCGGTGCGGTTGGCCACACCCTCGAGCTCGCCCCACTCGTTGCCGCCGAACTGGAAGCGGTACTCGATGTCAGCGGTGCGCTTGGAGTAGTGGGAGAGCTTCTCCTTCGGGTGCTCGTACCACCGCATGTTCTCCTCGCGCATGCCGAGACCGGTGTACCAGTTCCAGCGCTGCTCCATCCAGTACTCCTGCCACTTCTCGTCCTCGCCCGGCTTGACGAAGAACTCCATCTCCATCTGCTCGAACTCGCGGGTGCGGAAGATGAAGTTGCCGGGCGTGATCTCGTTGCGGAAGGACTTGCCCATCTGCGCGATGCCGAACGGCGGCTTCTTGCGCGAAGCGACCTGCACCTGGGCGAAGTTGGTGAAGATTCCCTGTGCGGTCTCGGGACGCAGGTAGGCGACGGAGCCGGAGTCCTGGGTCGGGCCGAGGTGGGTGGAGAGCAGACCCGAGAACTGCTTGGGCTCGGTGAACTGGCCCTTGTTGCCGCAGTTGGGGCAGTTGATGTCCGCCAGGCCGTTCTCCGGGAGGCGGTTGTGCTTGGCCTCGTAGGCCTCCTCCAGGTGGTCCGCGCGGTACCGCTTGTGGCAGGAGGTGCACTCGGTCAACGGGTCGCTGAACGTGGCGACATGGCCGGAGGCGACCCAGACCTCGGGGGCCAGGATCACGGACGAGTCGAGACCGACGACGTCCTCGCGCGAGGTGACCATGTAGCGCCACCACTGACGCTTCAGGTTCTCCTTCAGCTCGACACCCAGGGGTCCGTAGTCCCAGGCGGCCTTCTGACCGCCGTAGATCTCACTACAAGGGAAAACGAAGCCACGGCGCTTGCTCAGGCTGACGATGGTGTCGATCTTGTCGGCGGCCACGGTGCTCTCTTCATGACGAATGGACGGCAGCGAATGCCTCAGGTTACCGGCGTCGCCACCCCCGGTATCAAATCGGTTCCCCACCCCCGCTTTGTTGACAACGGTTTCCATATTTGTTGAAAATGAGTGTCATGAACGTACGACGACACCACATATCCGGGATCGCGGTCGCGGCGGCCACCGCTCTCGGCCTCGGAACCCTGTCCGCCTGCTCCGGCGACGGCACCGCGGCCGGCAACACGGAGAAGTTCGACGTCGTCACGTCCTTCTACCCGATGCAGTACCTCGCCGAGCAGATCGGCGGGGACCACGTGAACGTCACCACCCTCACCGAGCCCGGTCAGGAGCCGCACGACCTGGAGCTCAGCACCAAGCAGACCGCCGAGCTGGGCGAGGCGGACGCGGTGCTCTACCTGAAGTCGCTCCAGCCGGCCGTCGACAAGGCCGTCTCCCAGTCCGAGGTCGAGACCAAGATCGACGCCGCCTCGCTGACCACGCTGGAGGACCACGGCGACGTGGAGCACGAGCACGGCGGCGAGGAGGAGCACTCCGAGGAGGAGGAGCACGCCCTCGACCCGCACCTCTGGCTCGACCCGGTGAAGTACCGCGAGGTCGCCGAGGGTGTCGCCCGAGCCTTCGAGAAGGCCGACCCGGACCACGCGGCCGACTACAAGAAGAACGCCGCCGCCCTGACGGCGAAGCTCGACGCCCTCGACACCGCGTACGAGAACGGGCTGAAGAACACCAGGACCAAGGTCTTCTTCACCAACCACGCCGCCTTCGGCTACCTCGCCGAGCGCTACGGCCTCACCCAGGAGGCCATCTCCGGCCTCGACCCGGAGAGCGAGCCGAGCCCCGCCCGGATCAAGGAGCTCCAGACCGAGGCCAAGGCCGACGGAGTGACCACCGTGTTCTACGAGACACTGGTGTCGGACAAGACCGCGAAGACCCTCGCCTCGGACGCGGGACTCAAGACGGACGTCCTCGACCCGCTCGAGGGCATCACCGACAAGTCCGAGGGCGAGGACTACATCCAGGTCATGGAATCCAACCTCGCGGCGCTCAAGACAGCTCTCGGCGCCACATGACCGTTACGGAGGCCTCAGTGAGCGAGCCCGTCATATCGATGCGCGGGGTCCGCGCCGACCTGGGCTCGCGCCCCGTGCTCCGCGGCATCGACCTCACCGTGCACCGCGGTGAGGTCGTCGCGCTGCTCGGCGCCAACGGCTCGGGCAAGTCGACGGCCGTGCGCAGCGTCATCGGCCAGGTGCCGGTCGCGGCCGGCGAGATCGAGCTGTTCGGCACCCCCCGCCGCCGCTTCCGTGACTGGGCGCGCGTCGGGTACGTCCCGCAGCGCACCACGGCCGCGGGCGGCGTGCCCGCCACGGTGACCGAGGTGGTCTCATCGGGCCGCCTGTCCCGGGCCCGTTTCGGCGTGCTGCGCCAGGCCGACCGCGCGGCCGTGCGGCACGCCCTGGAACTGGTCGGTCTGGCGGACCGCGCCAAGGACTCCGTGGACGCCCTCTCCGGCGGCCAGCACCAGCGTGTGCTGATCGCCCGGGCGCTGGCCTGTGACCCCGAACTGCTGATCATGGACGAGCCGATGGCGGGCGTCGACCTGGCCAGCCAGGAGGTGCTGGCACGCACACTGCGCGAGCAGGTGGCGCAGGGCGCGACCGTCCTCCTCGTCCTCCATGAACTGGGTCCGCTGGAGCCGCTGATCGACCGCGCGGTCGTCCTGCGCGACGGCTGCGTCCTGCACGACGGCCCGCCCCCGAAGGCGGTCGGCCAGCACGCGCTGCCCGGCCACGACCACGTCCACCCGCACGCGGCTCACGACGCCGAACCGATCCGGACGGGACTGCTGAGCTGATGGAATTCCTGAACTACGCCTTCATGCAGCGGGCCCTGCTCGCCGCCGTCCTGGTCGGCATCACGGCCCCCGCGATCGGCATCTACCTGGTCCAGCGCCGCCAGGCCCTGATGGGCGACGGCATCGGCCATGTCGCGATGACCGGCGTCGGCCTCGGCTTCCTGCTGTCCTGGTCCCCGGTGTGGATGGCGACCGTCGTCTCCGTGCTCGGCGCCGTCCTCATGGAGCTGATCCGCTGGTTCGGCCGCACCCGCGGCGACATCGCCCTCGCCATGCTCTTCTACGGCGGTATGGCCGGCGGCGTGATGTTCATCAACCTCGCGCCCACCGGCTCCAACGCGAACCTCACCTCGTACCTCTTCGGGTCGCTGTCCACGGTCTCCGAGGACGACGTGACCGCGATCTGCGTGCTGGCCGCGTTCGTGGTGTTGGTCACGCTGGGACTGCGGCGGCAGCTCTTCGCGGTCAGCCAGGACGAGGAGTTCGCGCGCGTGACGGGGCTGCCGGTGCGCGCCCTGAACCTGCTGACCGCGATCACGGCGGCCATCACGGTCACGGTCGCCATGCGGGTCGTGGGCCTGCTGCTGGTGTCGGCGCTGATGGTGGTGCCGGTGGCGGCGGCGCAGCAGCTCAGCCGGAGTTTCGCGGCCACCTTCGCGATCGCGGTGGCGATCGGGGTGGCGGTGACCATCGGCGGCACCGTGACCTCGTACTACCAGGACGTACCGCCCGGCGCGACGATCGTGCTGCTGACCATCGGCGCGTTCATCGTGCTGACCGTGCTGGCGACCCCGCTGGCCCGGCGCCGGGCCCGTCAGGCGGCGGCCGCGCAGCCCGGCGGCGACCCGGCGGAATGCACGATTCCGGCCAGCCGGGAGGCGACCGGGAAGATCGGCGTCTGACTCGGCACGGAACGGGCTGGCACAATGGCCCGGCAGCCGCAGACGTCAGGTAGGAGGCAACGGTGACGACCGCTGGACCGCCCGTGAAGGGCCGCGCGACCCGGCAGCGGGCCGCCGTGGCGGCGGCGCTCGACGAGGTCGACGAGTTCCGCAGTGCGCAGGATCTCCACGACATGCTCAAGCACAAGGGCGACTCGGTGGGCCTGACCACGGTCTACCGCACCCTGCAGTCCCTCGCCGACGCCGGCGAGGTCGACGTCCTGCGCACCTCCGACGGCGAGTCCGTCTACCGCCGCTGCTCCACCGGCGACCACCATCACCACCTGGTGTGCCGCGTCTGCGGCAAGGCCGTCGAGGTCGAGGGCCCCGCGGTGGAGAAGTGGGCCGAGGCCATCGCGGCCGAGCACGGCTACGTCAACGTGGCCCACACGGTGGAGATCTTCGGCACCTGCGCGGACTGCGTGCAGGCCTCCTAGGCGGCTCCCCCGACCCCGCGGGGTCACGCGTCTCCCGTACGGGCCGTCGCGACGAGCGGGAGACCGGGAGGCGGTCCCCCGCGGCGTCGACGGCCCGGGGGGCGGCTAGGAGGTGGCCCGCTCGTCGGGCGTCCTGCCCTGCATGGCCAGGAGTTCCTCGTTCGGGATCGCGCCGCCGAAGCGGCGGTCCCGGGAGGCGAACTCCAGACACGCCCGCCACAGGTCGCGGCGGTCGAAGTCCGGCCACAGGACGTCCTGGAAGACCATCTCGGCGTACGCGCTCTGCCACAGCAGGTAGTTGGAGGTGCGCTGCTCGCCGCTGGGCCGCAGGAACAGGTCCACGTCCGGCATGTCCGGGTAGTACAGATACTTCGCGAAGGTCTTCTCGGTCACCTTCGACGGGTCCAGACGGCCGGCCCGGACATCCTCCGCGAGGGCCTGCGCGGCGTCGGCGATCTCGGCGCGGCCGCCGTAGTTCATGCAGAAGTACAGCGTGAGCCGGTCGTTGTCCTTGGTCTGCTCCTGGGCGATCTGGAGCTCCTTGGCGACCGACTTCCACAGCTTGGGCATCCGGCCCACCCAGCGCACCCGGATGCCGAGCGCGTCGAGGGTGTCGCGGGTCTTGCGGATGAAGTCGCGGTTGAAGTTCATCAGGAAGCGGACCTCGTCGGGCGAGCGCTTCCAGTTCTCGGTGGAGAAGGCGTACAGCGAGATGGCGCCCACGCCGATCTCGACCGCGCCCTGGAGCACGTCCAGGACGCGCTCGGCACCGACCTTGTGGCCCTCGGTGCGCGGCAGCCCCCGCTCCTTGGCCCAGCGGCCGTTGCCGTCCATGACGATCGCCACATGGTTCGGGACGAGTTCGCCGGGGAGCTTCGGCGCGCGGGCACCGGACGGGTGCGGTTCCGGCGACTTGTACTCGCGGCGCTGGCGCCCCAACAGCCGGCCTACGACCATGTGCTTCTCGATTCCTCTTCGTCTTACTTCTCTACGTAACGCAGCGAGCGGAGTCCGCGTTCCAGATGCCAGTGCAGATAGGCGGAGACCAGCCCGCTGCCCTCCCGGACATGCCGCGGCTCGCTCGCGTCCGCGGTCTCCCAGTCTCCCGTAAGGAGCGCGGCGAGGAGTTCCAGGGTCTGCGGTGAGGGTACGACGCTCCCCGGCACCCGGCAGTCCACGCAGACGGAACCGCCCGCACCGACCGAGAAGAACCGGTTCGGCCCGGGCATTCCGCACCGGGCGCAGTCGCTGAAGGTGGGGGCGTACCCGTTGACGGCGAGGGAGCGCAGCAGGAAGGCGTCGAGCACGAGGTGCGGGGCGTGCTCGCCGCGGGAGAGCGTCCGCAGGGCGCCGACGAGCAGCAGGTACTGCTGGACGGCGGGCTCGCCCTCGTGGTCGGTGAAGCGCTCGGCGGTCTCCAGCATGGCCGTCCCGGCGGTGTAGCGCGCGTAGTCGCTGACGATCCCGCCGCCGTACGGTGCGATGGTCTCGCTCTGGGTGCACAGCGGCAGCCCGCGCCCCACCAGCTCGCTGCCGCGCGCGAAGAACTGCACGTCGACATGGGAGAAGGGTTCGAGCCGCGCCCCGAACTTCGACTTGGTCCTGCGCACCCCCCGCGCCACCGCCCGCACCCGCCCGTGACCGCGCGTGAGCAGCGTGATGATCCGGTCGGCTTCACCGAGCTTCTGGGTACGCAGCACGATGCCGTCGTCACGGAACAGGCTCATGGGTCCATTCTCGCGTACGCGCGGAGCGCGGCGGGGCCGGTCCGCTTCAAGGGACCTCGCCTCGGCCGCGTGCCTCCGTCGGCGCGTTCCCGGCGTCGAGCCGCTCCGCGGGGGTGGCGCGGCGGATCCCGGCGGGGTCCGCGTCCCACTCCTTGCCGCCGCCGTAGGGTCTGAGCTGTACGTACGGCCCCTCGTGCCCCATGACGATGCCGACCCTTCCGCTGCGGGTGTCCACCACGTGGCTTCCGACGGGGGGTGGGGGTTTCATGTCCGCTCCTCTTTCGTCGCCGTCAGCTGGCTCCCCGACCCTGTCGAGTTTCACGCTTTTCACCTGCGGCGTGAGGGACTGCTCCTACACTCGGCAGGAGTCTGTCCGTTTCACAGCGCGGTGATCAGGGTGTCGACGCGCAGCCACAGATCGGCGGAGAAGGCGCCCGTGACGCGCACGGAGACGAGGTCGGGCTCACCGTCGTCGTCCTCCGCGAAGGGCCGGCACAGGGCGAGGTGCACCCGGACCGCGTGCAGGCCGCCCTCCAGCGGATAGTCGTACCAGCCGGTGACGTCCTCCTCGTCGTCGGTGTCCTCGATGCCGAGCGCGACGGTGTCCCAGTCGGTGTCGTCGAACTCGTACATGAGGTAGCCGGAGAGCACCTCCAGGAAGGTGCGCAGGTGCGCGCTGCGGACGGCGCCGCCGAGTTCGCGCCCGGCGTGGACGGGGCAGGGTGTCAGGCCCCCGCTGACGGCGTGCCGGTCACCGGTGGTCACGTGCAGGCCCGCCCAGAGGTCCAGCCCCCACAGGGCACCGCGCGGGTCGTACGCGCCCCGGGGCAGCCGGGGGACGCGCTTGCGCCCGGTCGGGTCCAGCTCGTACGGCACCTCGAAGGCGTCGCTCCAGCGGTCGAGTTCGGCCGTCCAGCGGCCCTCGGCCTCCGCCGCGCCGAGCCCGAGATAGTGCCCGATCTCCGCCCAGGAGGCCCCCCGCTCCCGCTCGTAGACGACGGCCCGCGCCAGCAGCCGCTCGGCGGCATCCCCGACGCTCACCGCCTCGCTGACCCGGCCGCCCGGGCCGGTGTCCACGTCGTTGCGGGTCGCCACCAGGGCCTGGGCGCGGGAGGCGGTGTGCACGGCCTGCGCGCACAGGGCGAGGCGCGCCAGGGCCTCACGCGAGTAGGCGGCGCGGTCGTCGTCGTAGGGGGTGGTACGGGGCAGGGTCACGGGGGCACGATTCCACGGCGTCCCTTGCCGGTCGCCCTGATTTTCCGCGCCGCGCCGCCCGGCCGGGGGGTAATCCCCCGTGGCGACAGGGCAGTTGGCCGGATGGGGCGGTCGCCGAAGATCCGCGAGGCTCGTGGTCATGAAGCAGACCGCACGCACCGCCGCCCTCGTCGCCGTCACCGCCGTCACGCTCGGCGTCGTCACCCCGCTCACCGCGAGCGCCGCCTCCCCCGCCCTGGAGTGGACGCGGTGCGCGGGTTCGGCCGTCGACGCGCGTCAGCGGTGCGCCACCCTCGAAGTCCCCATGGACTACGCCGATCCGGGCGGCCGGAAGATCTCCGTCGCCGTGTCCCGGATCCCGAGCGAGAACCCGGACGCCCGGCGCGGGGCGCTGTTCCTGATCCCCGGGGGGCCGGGCGGGTCGAGTCTCAACGACCCCTCGGGCAAGGGGCAGCGGCTGCCGCAGGAGGTACGCGACGCCTACGACCTGATCGGGTTCGCGCCGCGCGGGCTCGCGCCCTCCACCGCCGTCACCTGCGGGCTCGACCACGCCGACCTCGCCCTGTCCAAGCTGCGGCCCTGGCCCGCCGCCGACGGGTCCGTCGACGACAACCTGGTCACCGCCCGGCGGATGGCAAACGCCTGCGCGGCCAACGGCGGCGAGCTGCTCCGGCACCTGAGCACCCGCAACGAGGCCCGGGACCTCGACCGGCTGCGGGCGGCGCTCGGCGAGCGGAAGATCTCCGCGTGGGGGGTGTCGTACGGGACGTACGTGGGCGCCGTCTACGCCGAGCTGTTCCCGCGCCGCACCGACCGTCTCGTGCTGGACAGCAACGACGACCCCGACCCCGCGAAGGTGTCCCGAGCCTGGCTCGCCGGGCACGAGCGGGGCGTCGAGGACACCTTCCCGGAGTTCGCCGAGTGGGCGGCGCGGCCCGACAACCCGTACCGGCTCGCCGGGAGCGCCGCCGAGGTGCGGCCGCTGTTCCTGAGGCTGGCCGCGCGGCTGGACCGGGAGCCGATGCCGTGGCCCGGGGCCAACCCGGAGGAGCTCAACGGCAACGTGCTGCGCCAGACCATGCTGGACAGCCTCTACGACCCCGACGACTTCCCCGTCCTGGCGAAGCTGATGCTGGCCGCCGAGAGCGGCACCCTGCCGCCCGCGCCCGCCTCGCCGCCCGACGCGGTCCTGCAGAACGTGGCCGCGGTCGGCGCCGGCACCCTGTGCAACGACGTCGCCTGGCCGCGCGCCGCGGCGGTGTACCGCAAGGGTGTCGCCGAGAGCCGGGCCAGGTACCCGCTCACCGCCGGGATGCCGCGCAACGCGATGGTCTGCGCCGCGTGGCCGTACGCGCCCGAGGAGCCGCCGGTCCGCGTCACCGGCCGAGGGCCGTCGAACATCCTGCTCGTGCAGAACGAACGGGACGTCGCCACCCCCGTGAGCGGCGCCCTGAAGCTCCGCGAGGCCCTCGGCCGGCGTGCCGTCATGGTCACCGTGGACTCCACGGGCCACGACGCCTATCTGGACAACGGCAACGCGTGCGGGGACGGGCTCGTGTCGCGGTTCCTGGCCACGGGTGAGCGTCCCGCCGGCGACACCTACTGCCGCTGACCGGCCCGGCGGTAGGCGCGGGCGACCGCGTGGAACGCCACCTTCGGCTCCCGGTGCCAGCGGGTGTCCGGGTCGCCGGGGCGGTCCTGGATCGCCTTGGTGATGCCGTAGCTCGCCATGTCGAGGTCGTGGCGGGGGTCGCCGGGGCGGTGCGGGGCGTCGGCGGTGAGGAACTCGAACACCATCGCGGCGTACAGGTTCATCGACTCGAAGACGTCCAACAGGTCGGTGAGGTAGGTGGCCTGGGTGCGCTCGCTGCGGACCGGGACCGGGTCCTTGATCTCCGGTGGGGTCTTGTCGTGGTCGACGATGTCCCAGCCCATGCCGCCCGCCTCGGGGGCGCCCCGGAAGGTGCAGGTGCCGAACTCGGTGACGGCGACGGGCTTGCCCCAGCGCAGGTGCTGCCGCAACTCCCGTACGTAGTCGGCTCGTCGGGGGAAGTACGAGTAGTAGTCGATGCCCACGACGTCGAAGAGGTTCCAGTCGACGAGGTCGATCTCGGGGGCGGAGGCGTAGCTGAGGCGGCCGTGGAAGACCTTGCGGCCGAGCGCCGCCGCCCGCGCCGTGAAGCGGGCGAGGCGGGCCTGCATGGCCGCCCAGTCGACGGTGCCGTTCTGGAGGTGGGCGATGCGCTCGAAGGCGTTGTCCCCGGGGACGATCCCGGGCACGAACAGCCAGAACTCGCAGCCCACGCTGAACTCGACGCTCGCGCCCTGCCGGCGCAGCCGCTCCGCGAACCGGCCGGTCTCGGCGAGGTGCTCCAGGATGTCCCGCTCCGGGACGTCGCCGAGGGTCGGCTGGAGCCACACGTGCAGTCCGAGCTCGGCGGCCTCGGCGGCGGTGGCGGTGAGCCGCTCGACGCCGTCGCCGGTGACGTCGACGGTGTCGGCGTGCAGGTCGTCGCGGATGGCCCGCAGGTCCGCCCGCATCCGCGCGGCGCTCCACGCGGTGGCCGGCGTCTCCCCCGCGCCGAGGGTGTAGACGACCCCTCGCCGGGTCAGGCCACGGTGTGCTCCGGCCCCCGTGTCCCGGCCCGCCGCCCCCGCGCGCCCCGCCGGCACCACCGCCCCGCCCACCGCGACCGCCGCCGCGCCCGCCAGGAACTGTGCCCGATCGATCCCCTTGGTCTTGTCCATACGGCCACTCTGGCGAGTCGGCGCCCGTACCGCCGTCCGCCGATGGTCTACGGAGCCGCAACCAACGGATGACGTCCGGCGTCGATCTACTGAGAGATCATCCAAGTCACCGGACGAAGGAGAGCGCGATCTTAACCCGACGTACCCTTCTCGCAGCCTCGGCCGCCACGTTGCTCGCGGCCACCCCGGCACACGCCACCCCCGAGGTCACCGACCGCCTGCGCGAGCTGGAGGCCGAACACGGGGCCCGCCTGGGTGTGTTCGCCTGCGACCTCGGCACCGGACGGACCGTCCGGCACCGCGCCGACGAACTGTTCCCGATGTGCTCCCTGTTCAAGACCCTGGCGTCCGCGGCCGTCCTGCGCGATCTGGACCGGGACGGCGAGTTCCTGTCCCGCCGGATCCACTACACGGACGCCGACCTGCCGAAGGAGGGCTCCGACAAGACCCGCGAACACCTGGCCGACGGCATGACGGTCGCCGAACTCGCCGAGGTCGCCATCACCTTCAGCGACAACGGCGCCGGCAACCTGCTGCTGCGCGAACTCGGCGGCCCCGCCGCCATCACCCGCTTCGCCCGCTCCCTCGGCGACCGGGTGACCCGCCTGGACCGCTGGGAGACGGAGCTCAACTCGGCGGAGCCGTGGCGGATCACGGACACCACGAGCCCGCGCGCGATCGGCCGGACGTACGGCCGGCTGGTCCTCGGCGACGCCCTGAACCGCCCCGACCGCCGGCTCCTCACCCACTGGCTGCTCAACAACACCACCAGCGGCACCCGGTTGCGTGCCGGACTGCCCAAGTCCTGGACGGTCGCCGACAAGACGGGAGGCGGCTCCTACGGCACCAACAACAACACGGGCATCGCCTGGAAGCCGGACGGGACCCCGGTGCTGCTGGCGATCCTGACGACGAAGCCGGAGCAATCGGCCGCCCGCGACGACGTCCTGGTCGCCGACACGGCCAAGTTCCTGGCGGACACGCTCGGTTGACCGGCGCGGGCCTACGCGGTCCCTGAGAACCGGCGCACATAGCGCCGCTGCCACGGCGTCTCCACCGCCCGCCGGTGGTAGTGCGCCCGGACGTACGCGACGGCCTCGTCCGCCGGTACGCCGTCCAGGACCGCCAGACAGGCCAGCGCCGTCCCCGTCCGCCCGCGCCCGCCTCCGCAGGCCACCTCGACGCGCTCACCCGCGGCGCGCTCCCAGGCCTCGGTCAGCGCGGCGCGGGCGGCGGGCCCGTCCGCCGGGAGCCGGAAGTCGGGCCAGCGGACCCAGCGGGACTCCCAGGGCACCTCGGGCGGCCGGGAGCCGAGGAGATAGAGGGCGTACGACGGGGTCGGCGCCTGCGGTCCGAGCGGGTATCGCAGGCCGCGGCCGCGCACCAGCCGGCCGGACGGCAGCCGCATGACTCCCGCCAGGTTCGTGTCCCACTGGTCCATGGGCCCATTCGACCACGCCCCGCCCCCCCATCCGCCGCCGGATTCCCGCCCCCGCGCGCGGCACACTGTCCCGGTGGGCCAGAGCCACGACCACAGGGAGCCTCGATGACGATCCCCGCCCCGCTGACCGGTGTCGTCCCGCCCGTCTGCACGCCCCTGACCCCGTCCCGCGAGGTGGACGTCCCCTCGCTGCTCCGGCTCGTCGACCATCTGGTGCGGGGCGGGGTGGACGGGCTGTTCCTGCTCGGCACCTCGTCGGAGGCGGCGTATCTGACGGACGCGCAGCGCAGGCTCGTCGTGGAGACGGTCACGGGGCATGTCGGCGGTCAACTCCCGGTCCTGGCGGGCGCGATCGACATGACGACCCCGCGGGTCCTGGAGCATGTGGCGGCGGTGACGGCGGCGGGCGCGGACGCGGTGGTGGTGATCTCCCCGTTCTACACGGCCACCCACCCCGCGGAGGTCGCCCGCCACTACCGCCTGGTCGCCGCGGCCGCCCCGGTCCCGGTCCTCGCCTACGACCTCCCCACGGCCGTCCACACCAAGCTCCCCGCGGAGCTGGTGCTCGACCTCGCCGCCGAGGGCGTCCTCGCCGGCCTCAAGGACTCCAGCGGTGACCTGGGCGCGTTCCGCGAGGTGGCCGTCGGGGCCAGGACCCGCGGCGACATCCACGGCTTCAGCGTCCTGACCGGCTCCGAACTCATCGTGGACGCGGCACTCCAGGTCGGTGCGGACGGCGCGGTGCCGGGCCTGGCGAACGTGGACCCGGAGGGTTACGTGCGGCTGGACCGGCTGTGCCGGGTGGGCGACTGGGAACGGGCCCGGGCGGAACAGGAGCGGTTGTGCGCGCTGTTCGGGATGGTGCGGGCGGGGGACGCGGGCAGGATGGGCGGCTCGTCGGCGGCGTTGGGGGCGTTCAAGGCGGCGCTGTACCTGCGGGGCGTCATCGGGTGTCCGGTGACCGCCGAGCCCCAGGTGGCGTTGTCGGAGGCCGAGGTCGAGGCGGTGGGCAAGTTCCTTGCCGCGGCGGGGCTGTTGTAGGAGCCCGGTCGGCACAGCTCACCTACACGCCCCCGGGTGTCACCATCCCCGACTCGTACGCCACGATCACCAGCTGTGCCCGGTCCCGCGCCCCCAACTTGCCCATGATCCGGCTGACATGGGTCTTCGCGGTCAGCGGGCTCAGCCCCAGCACCTCGGCGATCTCGGCGTTGTTCAGGCCCCGCCCGACGAGCGTGAGCACCTCGCGCTCCCGCTCCGAGAGGCTCTCCGGGCCGCCCGAGACGGACATCGCGCCCACCCCCGAGGGGCTGCGCAGGAGTTGGGCGATCAGACGGGCCGTGGGGCCGGGGGAGAGCAGGGCGTCCCCGGCCGCGACCGTGCGGATCGCGTCCAGCATCTCGGCCGGCCTGGTGTCCTTCACCAGGAAGCCGGAGGCCCCCGCCCGCAGCGCCTCGACGATGTTGTCGTCGGTGTCGTACGTCGTGAGGACGAGCACCCGCACCTCGGTGAGGCCCTCGTCCGCGGCGATCAGCCGGGTCGCCTCGATGCCGTCGAGCTCGGGCATGCGGATGTCCATGACCACGAGGTCGGGACGGTACCGGCGGGTGAGTTCCACCGCCTCGCGGCCGGTGGCGGCCTGGCCCACCACCTCCATGTCCCGTGCCGACTCGACGAGCATCGCGAACGCGGCCCGTACGAGGGTCTGGTCGTCGGCGAGCAGTACGCGGATGGTCATCCGGTCCTCTCCAGCGTCGTCGTCCGGCCCTCAGGCCGTACGCGGATGGTCATCCGGCCCTCGCCGGCACCGGCGTCAGCGGCAGGACCGCCGTCACCGCGAAGCCGCCCTCCGGCCGCGGTCCCGCGTCGAGTGTGCCACCGACGCTGCGGGCCCTCTCCCGCATCCCGACGAGCCCGAACCCGGCGCCCTCGGTGCCGGTCCCCCGGCCCCCGCCGTCGTCGGTCACCGACAGCCGCAGGGCGCCCCACTCCTCGGACAGTTCGACGCGGACGGTCGGTGCGGGTCCCGCGTGCCGGACCGCGTTGGTCAGGGCCTCCTGGACGATGCGGTAGGCCGCGGCGCCGACGGCGGGCGGGGCCTTGTCGATCCGTACCGTCCGCTCCACCCTCGCCCCCGCGAGCCGGGCGGTCTCCAGCAGGTCGGACAGGCCGTCGAGACCGGGCAGCGGGCCGCGGGAGTCGGCCTCGACGTCCTGGTCGCGCAGGACCTCCAGGGTCGTCCGCAGTTCGCCGCGTGCCGTGCGGCAGGTGTCGGCGATGTCGTTGAGGGCCTTCGCGATCGTCTCCCGGTCCAGGCGCCCGGGGTCGGCCGACAGGACATGGGCGGCGACGGAGGTCTGCACACCGATGAGGGTGATGGTGTGGGCCAGCAGGTCATGCAGGTCCCTGGCGATCCTCAGGCGTTCCTCCGCCACCCGGCGCCGGGCCTCCTCCTCGCGGGTGCGTTCGGCGCGTTCGGCGCGCTCCACGATGGCGGCGATGTAGTTGCGCTGCACCCGGACCGCCTCGCCGGTGATCGCGCACGCGAGGATCCAGCCGGAGATGCGCAGCAGTTCCACGCCCTCGTGCGGATTGACGGAGAGCAGCATGACCACGCTCAGGCCGAGCAGCGTGGGCACCACGGTCAGGGTCCGGCGGCGGGGCCCGGCCACGGCGAGCGAGTAGATGGCGACCATCGTCACCGGGATCAGCGCGGAGTGGGCGTTCTGGAGCCGGTGGTAGGTGCCCTCCACGACGATGAGCGCGAGCAGCACCCCCATCGGGTGGTGCCGGCGCCAGGCGAGCGTCAGCGCCGACAGGGCGTACAGGGTCCAGCCGAGCACGTCCGGGGTGTGCGCGTTGGCCCCCTGCGCCACGAACGCCAGCGGTACGGACGCCACCGCGACGCCCACCGCGAACAGCCAGTCGCGCCAGGCGGGCCGCTGGACGCGGCGAACGAGACGGTCCCCGGTGGTCACCACGTGCTCCATCCTCGCCGATCCGACCGCGGGCCGGACCCCTCGGGCGCGAGCCCGCAGGTCCGGCCGGCCGTCCCGGGTCCGGTTCAGCGGGTGCCCACCGGTCGGGTGAGCGGCTCGGGCGACCGCGCGGGCTGCGCGGCCGGTCGGCGTGACAGCGCCCCGGGCCACCACACCGTGCGGCCCAGCGCCACGCTCGCGCTGGTGACCAGGTAGGTGCGGACGAGGAAGGTGTCGAGGAGCACCCCGACCGCGATGACGAAGCCCAGCTCCACGAGCTGCGCCATCGGCATGCTGGTGAGCACCGCGAAGGTCGCCGCGAGGACCAGGCCGGCGGAGGCGATGACCCCGCCCGTCGTGCGCAGCGCGGTCAGCGCGGCCTGCGCCGGTTCGGTGCCCTTCAGGGACTCCTCCCGCATGCGGTGCATCAGGAAGATGCCGTAGTCGACGCCCAGGGCCACCAGGAAGACGAAGGACAGCAGGCCGAGCCCGGGGTCGGTGCCGTCGAACCCGAAGAGCGGTCCGAAGACCAGCCCGCCGATGCCGAGTGCCGCGCCCCACACCGCGACCACGGCCGCCACCAGGATCAGCGGCGCCACGACGGACCGCAGCAGGGCGATGAGGATCAGCAGCACGCAGAGCAGGACGAGCGGTACGACGACCAGCCGGTCCCGGGCGTTGGTGTCCTTCAGATCGAGCTGCTCGGCGCTGGGGCCGCCGACGTAGGAGCCGTCGAGGCGGTCGCGCAACGCCTCGATGGTGGCGGTCTCCCCCGCCGACTGGGGTGCGGAGACGGCGGTGACGGAGATCTCGGTCCAGCGGTCGCCGCTGCGGCCGCGGGTCGCGCTGTCGACGCCCGGGGTGGCCCGTGCCTCGGCCAGGACGGTGGCCGCGCGGTCGGTGGGGGCGATGACCGTGAGGGGCTGGGTGCCGCGTTCCGGGTAGGCCTTGGCGAGGGTCCGCATCGCGGCGACCGCCTCGGGCCTGGAGGTGAAGGAGTCCTCCTGCTTGAGGGCGCCGGGCAGGTTCAGGGCGCCGAGGGACAGCGCGCCGAGCAGCACCGCGCCGCCGGCGAGCACCGTCAGGGGCCGGCGTCCGGCCGAACCGCCCATCGCCGCGAACAGGGAGCGGCGGACCGTGGGGGTGGTGCCGTAGCGCGGGACGAGGGGCCAGAAGACGCGGCGGCCGAGCAGGACGAGGACCGCCGGCAGCAGGGTCATCATGGCGGCCAGCGCGCACAGGATGCCGACGGTGCCGAGCGGGCCCATGCCGCGGCTGGAGTTGAGGTCGGCGGCGAGCAGGCAGAACAGGCCCGCGGCGACCGTCCCGGAGGAGGCCAGCACCGCCGGTCCGCAGCCCTTCAGCGCGGCCGCCATCGCGTCGTGGGGCCGCTCGACGCGCCGCAGCTCCTCGCGGTAGCGGGAGACGAGCAGCAGGGCGTAGTCGGTGCCGGCGCCGAACACGAGGATCGTCATGATGCCGGAGCTCTGGCCGGAGACCGAGGTCCCGAAGGCCTGGTGGAGTCCGTAGGCGACGCCCATCGACAGGTAGTCGGCCATGCCGGCGACGGCGAGCGGCACCAGCCACAGGAACGGGCTGCGGTAGATCAGGATCAGCAGCAGGGCCACGACCGCGGCGGTGGTGTAGAGCAGGGGCCCGTCGAGGGAGTTGTAGACCTCACTGGCGTCGGTCGCGAGGGCGCCCTCGCCGCCCACCTCGACGCTCAGCCCGTCCTCGCCCCGGGCGATGTCCCGTACGTCGCCCACGAGTTGGTCGCGCTTGTTCTCGTCGGTGCCCGGCTCGGTGCTGGCCGCCGGGTACATCAGGGTGGTGCCGTCGGCCGACGGGACGCCCTTGGGCTTCGCGGTCAGCGGGTGCGTGCGCGCGATCTCGGCGATCTGCTCGCCGGCCGTCGCCCGGTCCGCGGCGGTCAGTCCCGCGTCACGGTGGTAGACGACGACCATCTGGGTCGTTTCACCGCCGGGCAACCGGTCCTGGATCCTGGCGACCTGGGTGGAGTCGGCGCTCGCCGGCAGATAGTCCACGGGCCGGTCGCGCTGCACGTCGGCGAGCTTGGACGCGAACGGCGATGTCAGCGCCAGCACGGCGATCCACAGTCCGAGCACGAGCCAGGGCACGGCACGCCGTCGCCCGATGGTTGTTCTGGCGGCCCCCATGAGTCGGGCCTCCTCCCGGTCCGGTGTCTGGTTCGGTTCCAGACTCCCGGTGGGCGGGGGCCGACGCGTCGGGCGGCAGGGCGAGTTGGGGGCTACTCCGCGGGGCGTCCCCGGGCTGCCGTTGCTCCCCGGGGAGTAGGTCCTGCTGCGAACGTGGCGGCCCTACGACGGTGTGCGTGCCGCCGCGAGCAGCCGGGTCACGTCGTCCGCGCCGATGGTGAGCGCGGCGCCGACCGTGGCGAGGGCGTCCCGCTCGGCGGGGGTGTACGGGCCGTCGGCCAGGGCGATCCGGGCTCCCTGGAGCAGGATCGACTCACGGCCGGCCGGGGCGAGGTGGGGGGCCAGCGGGTCCAGCGCCTCGTGGAGCTCGATGGCGAGGCCGGGTCCGCAGGGCTCGCCGAAGACCCGTCCGGTGTCGGCGGCCAGCGCCTCGACCAGGGCGCCGAGCTGTTCCCGCGTGCAGTCGTCGAAGCCGGCGGCACGGACCGTGCCCGCGGCCGTCTCCAGTGCCGTACGGGAACAGGTGCCGCCCGCGGCGAGCACCGCGAGGGCGACGGTGTGGACGGCGTCGCGGAGCATCGCGGAGAAGCGGGTGGTGGTCGGGTGGTCGAGGACGTCGGTGCCGAAGTGGCGCTTGCACGCCGCGCACTCCACGACCGGTCCGGTCTCGCCGCGCGGCAGCACGGGCATGCCGAGGAGGGTGAAGCGGCGCCTGCCGGTCAGCCGCTGGTAGTTGCGGTCGCCTCCGCAGCCCGGGCAGAAGAACTCCCCGTCGCCCGTCGGCGTCCACGCGGTACGGCAGCCCAGAATGCGCGCAGCACTGGCGGCACGGCCGTTTCGTCCCCGTCCTGGCAGCACGTCGCACCTCCGCGTGACCGCACGGCAACATCGCCGTGCTGGCGTGATGTTAGCCACATCCGGGTGCCCTAGTCAGCACCTTGGACGAGACCTTTCCGTGACCTGCACAGCTCGTTGGCCGAAACCAGAGGTGCCCCACTCACCGAGAAACGGCGAGCGGGGCACTCCTCAGGGGCGCGGGGAACTGCGCGACCAGCCTCGACGACGCCACGGCCGGCACACCACCCCGCGCGGCACCTCCTAGCGCGCGGCCCTGTTCACGGCGGAGACGACCGCCTTCAGCGACGCACGTGTCGTGTTCGCATCGATCCCGATCCCCCACAGAACCTTGCCGTCGATCGCGCATTCGATGTAGGACGCGGCCTGCGCGGACGCGCCCTCGCTCATCGTGTGCTCCTGGTAGTCCAGCAGCCGTACGTCGATCCCGATGGACTGGAGCGCGTCGAAGAAGGCCGAGATCGGACCGTTGCCGGAGCCGGTCAGGACCGTGTCCTGACCATCCACGGTGGCCTCCACCTTCAGCGTGTCCACGCCGTCGGTGTCGGTCGTCGACTGGTTGTTCTTGACCTGGACGCGGCCCCACGGGTTCTCGGGGTTCGGCAGGTACTCGTCCTGGAACACCGCCCAGATGTCGGAGCCCTTGACCTCGCCGCCCTCGGCGTCCGTCTTGGCCTGGATGAGCTTGGAGAACTCGATCTGCATCCGGCGCGGCAGGTCCAGCTTGTGGTCGTTCTTCAGGACGTACGCGATACCGCCCTTGCCGGACTGCGAGTTGACCCGGATGACCGCCTCGTAGGAGCGGCCGACGTCCTTGGGGTCGATCGGCAGGTACGGCACGGCCCACTCGATGTCGTCGACGGTGACGCCCTTGGCGGCCGCGTCGGCCTCCATGGCGTCGAAGCCCTTCTTGATGGCGTCCTGGTGGGAGCCGGAGAAGGACGTGTAGACCAGGTCGCCCACGTACGGGTGGCGCGGGTGGACCTCCATCTGGTTGCAGTACTCCCACGTGCGACGGATCTCGTCGATGTCGGAGAAGTCGATCTGCGGGTCGACGCCCTGGGAGAACAGGTTCATGCCCAGGGTGACCAGGTCGACGTTGCCGGTGCGCTCGCCCTGTCCGAACAGGCAGCCCTCGACGCGGTCGGCGCCGGCCATCAGCGCCAGCTCGGCGGCGGCGACGGCGGTGCCGCGGTCGTTGTGCGGGTGGACCGAGACGCACACGTACTCGCGGCGGGAGAGGTTGCGGCTCATCCACTCGAAACGGTCCGCGTGCGTGGAGGGGGTCGAACGCTCCACGGTGGCGGGCAGGTTGAGGATGATCTCGCGGCCCGGACCCGGCTGGTAGACGTCCATCACCGCCTCGCAGACCTCCAGCGCGAAGTCCAGCTCGGTGTCGGTGAAGATCTCGGGGCTGTACTGGTAGCCGAACTCGGTCTCCGGGCCCAGCAGCTTCTCCGCGTACTCCATCACCAGACGCGTGCCGTCGACGGCGATCTGCTTGATGTCGTCCCTGGAGCCGCGGAAGACCACGCGGCGGAAGACGGGGGCGGTGGCGTTGTACAGGTGCACGGTGGCCCGCTTGGCGCCCTTCAGGGACTCCACCGTGCGCTCGATCAGGTCCTCGCGGGCCTGGGTCAGTACGGAGATCGTCACGTCGTCCGGGATCGCGCCCGGCTCCTCGATGATCGAGCGTACGAAATCGAAGTCCGTCTGGCCCGACGCCGGGAAGCCGACCTCGATCTCCTTGTAGCCCATCTTGACCAGCTGGTCGAACATCCGGCGCTTGCGCTCGGGCGACATCGGGTCGATCAGGGCCTGGTTGCCGTCACGCAGGTCGGTGGAGAGCCAGCGGGGGGCGACGGTGATCCGCTGGTTGGGCCAGGTGCGGTCCGGGATGTCGACCTGCTCGTACTGGCCGTACTTGTGGATCGGCATGGAACTGGGCTGCTGGCGGTTCGCCATGATGCGGGGGCTCCTCAGGGTGTCCGGAAGGACGGCCGACACGCAACGCGAAGCTCCGCGGGGAGGGAGTCGACCTGGACTACAGGCCCTCGCCGCGGCAGCTAAGAAGAAGCAGCCCGAAACGCATGATGCGAAGCATGCTAGCCGAGCCGGTTCGGACGCGGGGCGCCGTATCAGTATGCGGGACCCGAGTCGCAAAGTGGACAAAAAGTGCGCCATACCACTTCGTCACGGAGCGTGCCGTTCCCTGTCCGTATATTTCACCAATCATGGTTGCGGGTAGTGACACGGACATAACGCAGTGCAATGGTGCCGGGCATGACGACCCACGGGGGCTCAGAGCCCGTCTTCTGCACCGTCGTACCACCGCACGTCCTCGACAAGCTCGCCCGGTCCGAGGACCCCGCGCTCGCCGACCCCGCGCGCAGGACCCTGCAGCGCGACGCCTACGAGCGCACCCACCGCCGGCTGACCACGGTCGTCGGCGCGCCCTCCATCGCCGCGCCCGCCGACGCCGAGCCCGGCCGGCCGCACCGCACGATCCACGACGCCGGCCACCGCACCGACCTGCCCGGCAGGAAGGTCCGCGGCGAGGGCGAGGAGCCCGGCACGGACGCCACGGTCAACCGCGCCTACGCGGGCCTCGGGGCCACCTTCGAGCTGTTCCTGAGCGCCTACGCACGCGACTCCATCGACGGCTGCGGGCTCCCGCTGGACGCCACCGTCCACTACGACGAGAACTACAACAACGCCTTCTGGAACGGCGAACAGATGGTGTTCGGCGACGGGGACGGCGAGATCTTCCTCGACTTCACCCTCCCGATCGACGTCATCGGCCACGAACTCACCCACGGCGTCACGCAGTACACGGCCAACCTCACCTACTTCGGCCAGCCCGGCGCGCTCAACGAGTCGATGTCCGACGTCTTCGGCTCCCTCATCAAGCAGCACACCCTCGGCCAGACCGCCGACGAGGCCGACTGGCTGATCGGCGCCGGGCTCCTCGCCCCGCGCGTCACCGGCTCGGCGCTGCGCTCGATGAAGGCCCCGGGCACGGCGTACGACGACGATGTCCTCGGCAAGGACCCGCAGCCCGCGACCATGGACGACTTCGTCCGCACCGGCCGCGACAACGGCGGCGTCCACATCAACTCCGGTATCCCCAACCACGCGTTCTACCTCGCGGCCACCACCCTCGGCGGCCACGCCTGGGAGCGGGCCGGACAGATCTGGTACGACGTCCTGACCGGCGGCCGGCTCAAGAAGGACGCGCTGTTCACCGACTTCGCGGCGCTGACGGTGGCCGCGGCCAAGGCCCGCTACCAGGACGGCGAGGAGCTTCAGGCCGTCCTGAAGGCGTGGGAGCGGGTCGGGGTGCGCGCGGCGTAGTTCCGTACTAGACACGGACCCATGCGTATTCGAGTGAGCCGTACCGGTGGATTCGCGGGCATCGAACGTCACGCCGAGGTGGACACCGCGGGGCGGCCCGACGCCCACGAGTGGCACGCCCTGGCCGAGCAGGCACTCGCCGCCGGCCGGGGCACTCCACCCCTCGGCGTGCCCGACGGGTTCGCCTACGAGATCACCGTGGACGACAGGACGGTCCACGCCGCCGACCCGCACCTGACCGAGGAACAGCGCAGCCTGATCTCGCGCGTACTGAAGGAGGGCGCGTAACCGCGGCTTCACGCCCGCCCGTTGACTTCCGTTACCGCTGGTACGGATGATCCGGCCCATGGCGACTGAACAGCATCCGATACCCCGCTTCCCGGCCGGCTTCCTGTGGGGCGTCTCGACCTCGGCCCACCAGATCGAGGGCGCGGTGGACCTGCGCGAGCCGTCCGTGTGGGACGCCTTCACCTCCGAGCCGGGACGGGTGAAGGACGGCTCCACGGCGGTGGTCGCCTGCGACCACTACCACCGCTACCGCGAGGACGTGTCCCTGCTGGCCGGCCTCGGCGTGGACGCGTACCGCTTCTCCATCTCCTGGCCGCGGGTGAACTCCCCGGGCGGCCTCGACTTCTACGACCGTCTCGTCGACGAACTGCTCGCCGCGGGCGTCCGCCCGGTCCCCACCCTCTTCCACTGGGACCTGCCGGTCACGCTCGACTGGCTGGACCGGGACACCGCCTCCCGGTTCGCGGAGTACGTCTCCCTCGTGGCCGGCCGTCTCGGCGACCGCGTCACGAAGTGGATCACCCTCAACGAACCCGCCGAACACACCCTGTTCGGCCACGCGCTCGGCGCCCACGCCCCGGGCAAGCAGCTGATGTTCGACGCGCTGCCCGCCGCCCACCACCAACTCCTGGGCCACGGCCTGGCCGTACAGGCGCTGCGCGCGGCCGGCGCCCCGGACATCGGCATCGCCAACTCGCACGGCCCGACCTGGCCCGCCTCCCAGGAGCAACCGGACCTGGAGGCCGCGGACTTCTACGACCTGCTCCTGAACCGCCTGTTCGCCGAACCGGTCCTGCTGGGTGAATACCCCTCAGGCCTCGGTGACCTGATGCCGGGCGACGTCGCCGCCGACCTCAAGGTCATCGCCGAGCCGCTCGACTTCTACGGCGTCAACTACTACGCGCCGACCCGCGTGGGCGCCCCGCAGGGCACCGACATCGAGTTCGGCGGCCTCACCATCCCGGCCGAACTCCCCTTCTCCGTGCGGGAGATCGAGAACGTGCCGGTGACGGACTTCGGCTGGCCGGTGGTCCCCGAGGGCCTCACCGAACTCCTCACCGGTTTCTCGGACCGCTACGGCGACCGGCTGCCGCCCGTCGTCATCACCGAGAACGGCTGCTCCTACCCGGGGACCGACGACCAGGACCGGATCGCCTACCTCGACGGCCATGTGCGCGCGCTGCACCGGGCGGTGGAGGCGGGCGTCGACGTCCGCGGGTACTTCGTGTGGTCGCTGCTCGACAACTTCGAGTGGGCGGAGGGGTACGCGCGGCGCTTCGGCCTGGTCCACGTGGACTTCGAGACGCTGACGAGGACACCCAAGGCGTCCTACGGCTGGTACCGGGACGTGCTCCGGGCCCAGAGGTGACCACCGGCGCCCTCGCGGAGCCCGTCGACCGGGTCGGCCGGGGCTGGACGTCGGCGCTGTCGCTGGCCAACGTGGCGATCTGGGTGGGCTGGTACGGCCCGCTCCAGATCCTGCTGGCCCGGCAGGCGGAGGACTTCGCGCCCGGCGCCGGGATGTCGAAGGAGACGCTGCTGGCGTGGGTGACCGGGGCGGGCGCGGTGGTGTCGCTGGCGGCGAACCCCTTCTTCGGCGCCCTGTCGGACCGCACCACGGCCCGCTGGGGCCGCCGCAGCCCGTGGATCGTGGCCGGTGCGGCGGGCGGCGCGCTGTCGCTGCTGGTGCTCGCCGGGGCGGACGGGCTGTGGCTCATGACGCTCGGCTGGTGCCTGGTCCAACTGACCCTGAACGCGGCCTTCGCGGCGGTCACGGCGGCCGTGCCGGACCGGGTGCCGCGGCTCCAGCGGGGCGTGGTGGGCGGCTGGATCGGCGCGGCGCAGATCCTGGGCGCGGTCGTCGGCACGGGACTCGCGACCGCGGCGGGCGGCATCGCGGCGGGCTACGCGGCGTGCGCGGTGTTCACCCTCGCGGGGGTGCTGCCGTACGTGCTGCGCCACCGTGATCTCACCCTGTCGGCCGCGGACCGGCCGCCCTGGTCCTGGGGGTCGTTCGTGCGCGGCGTCCGGCTGAGCCCGCGCCGGCACCCGGATCTCGCCTGGGCCTGGCTGACCCGCTTCCTGATCAACCTCAGCAACGCGCTGGTGATCCTCTACCTCCTCTACTACCTGCGGGACGGTCTGCGCCACGACGACCCCGAGCAGGGCGTGCTGGTCCTGACCGCGGTGAACAGCGTGACGCTGCTGGCCACGGTCGTGGTGGGCGGCGCCCTGTCGGACCGGGTGGGCCGCCGCAAGCCGTTCGTGCGGTGGTCCGGGGTGCTGATGGCGGCGGCGACGGCCCTGCTGGCCGGGTGGCAGACCTGGCCGAGCGCGATCGTGGTGGCGGCGCTGCTGGGGGTGGGCCTCGGGGTGTTCATGTCGGTCGACTTCGCCCTGATGACCGACGTCCTGCCCACGGCCCTGGACCGCGGCAGGGACCTCGGCGTCATCAACGTCGCCAACGCCCTCCCCCAGGTCGCCGCCCCCGCCCTGGCCGCGCCGATCGTGACGCACCTGGGCGGGTACCGGGTGCTGTACGGGGTGGCGGCGGCGGTGGCGCTCGCGGGGGCGGTGCTGGTGGGGAGGATCAAGGGGGTGGAGTAGGCCCTGGGGGCGTCGGGAGATCCCGGGTCTTCTAGAAGCCCAGCTTGCGCAGCTGGCGCGGGTCCCGCTGCCAGTCCTTCGCGACCTTCACATGGAGGTCCAGGAAGACCGGCGTGCCGAGCAGGGCCTCGATCTGCTTGCGGCTCTTGATGCCGACCTCCTTCAGGCGCTTGCCCTTGGGGCCGATGATGATGCCCTTCTGGCTGGGGCGCTCGATGTAGACGAAGGCGTGGATGTCCAGGAGCGGCTTGTCGGCGGGGCGGTCCTCGCGGGGGAGCATCTCCTCGACGACCACCGCGATGGAGTGCGGGAGCTCGTCACGCACGCCCTCCAGCGCGGCCTCGCGGATCAGCTCCGCGATCATGATCTGCTCGGGCTCGTCGGTGAGCTCGCCGTCGGGGTAGAGCGCCGGCCCCTCGGGAAGCATCGGGATCAGCAGGTCCGCGAGCAGGTCGACCTGTGTGTTCGCCGTCGCCGACACCGGGACGATCTCCGCCCACTCGATGCCCAGCTCCTTGCCGAGCTGGTCGATCGCGATCAGCTGCTCGGCGAGGGTCTTGGAGTCGACCAGGTCCGTCTTGGTGACGATGGCGACCTTCGGGGACTTCTTGATCGCCGCCAGTTCCTTCGCGATGAAGCGGTCACCGGGACCGAGCTTCTCGTTCGCGGGGATGCAGAACCCGATCACGTCGACCTCGGCCCACGTGGTGCGGACGACGTCGTTGAGCCGCTCACCGAGCAGCGTGCGCGGCTTGTGCAGCCCGGGGGTGTCGACGAGGATCAGCTGGGCGTCGGGCCGGTGCACGATGCCGCGTACCGTGTGCCGCGTGGTCTGCGGCTGGTTCGCGGTGATCGCCACCTTCTTGCCGACCAGAGCGTTCGTGAGGGTGGACTTGCCCGCGTTGGGACGGCCCACGAAGCAGGCGAAGCCCGCACGGTGCCCGGACTCGGCGGACTGCTCGGATGACTGACTGCGCACGCTCATGGGCCCCATTCTCCCTGATCCCCGGAGCCCCGCCGTACATCCGTCCGCACACGCCTCCGACGGTGAGCTCCCGGTAACCCCGCGGCAATGAAACCTCGCGGAAACACACCTGTACACGTCCGGAAACGCGGGCCGGTGACCCTCTGACGAGCCCCCACCCCGTTGGAGACCTCCGTGACCTTCGCCGCCGCTCAAGCCGCCCGAGCCGCAGAGATCGACACCGGCGACACCGCCTGGCTGCTCGCCGCCACCGCCCTCGTCCTGCTGATGACCCCGGGCCTCGCCCTGTTCTACGGCGGCATGGTCCGCACGAAGAGCGTCCTCAACATGCTGATGATGAGCTTCGTGTCGATCGCCCTGGTCACCGTGGTGTGGCTGGCCGCCGGCTACTCGCTCGCCTTCGGCCAGGACGCGGGCGGCGGACTCATCGGCGGCCTGCGGCACGCCGGCATGTCCGGGCTCGGCCCCGACAGCGTCCAGGGCACCGTCCCCACCCTGCTCTTCGCCACCTTCCAGCTGACCTTCGCGATCATCACCGCCGCGCTGATCAGCGGCGCGGTCGCGGACCGCGCGAAGTTCGGGGCGTGGCTGGTGTTCGTTCCGGTGTGGGCGCTGCTCGTATACGTTCCGGTCGCGCACTGGGTCTGGGGCCCGGGCGGCTGGATCCTCGACCGGCTCGGCGCCCTCGACTTCGCGGGCGGCCTCCCCGTCGAGATCACCTCCGGCGCCTCGGGACTGGCGCTGTGCCTGGTCCTCGGCCCGCGCCTGGGCTTCAAGAAGGACGCCATGCGCCCGCACAACCTCCCCATGGTCATGCTCGGCGCCGGCCTGCTGTGGTTCGGCTGGTTCGGCTTCAACGCCGGCTCCGCCCTCGGCGCGAACGGCCTCGCCGCCGCCGCGTTCCTCAACACCCTCGCGGCCGGCTGCACGGGCCTGCTGGGCTGGCTCTTCGTCGAGCAGAGGCGCGACGGCCACCCGACGACGCTGGGCGCGGCATCCGGCGCGGTGGCCGGTCTGGTCGCGATCACGCCCTCCTGCGGCTCGGTCTCCCTGCTCGGCGCGCTCGTCATCGGCCTCGCCGCCGGTGTCGTCTGCTCGTACGCCGTGGGCTGGAAGTTCCGGCTCAACTACGACGACTCGCTCGACGTCGTCGGCGTCCACCTGGTCGGCGGCGTCATCGGCACCCTCCTGATCGGCGTCTTCGCCGTGGAGTCGATGACCGGGTCCACCGAGGGCCTGCTGTACGGCGGCGGCCTCACCCAGCTCGGCAAGCAGCTGGTGGCCGTGGTCACCGTGGGCGCGTACGCCTTCCTGGTGACGTACGGCATCGCCAAGCTGATCGACAAGGTGCTGGGCTTCCGGGCGACCGAGGAGCAGGAGCAGACCGGTCTCGACCTTACGGTGCACGCCGAGACGGCATACGATCACGGCGTCCTGGGCCACGGCGCCCCGGTCAGCTCCTCCGTCGTCCCCTCCGCCCAGAAGGTCAAGTCCCAGGCATGAAGCTCATCACCGCGATCGTCAAGCCGTACCGCCTCGACGAGGTCAAGACGGCGCTCCAGGAGATCGGCGTGCACGGCCTGACCGTGACCGAGGCCAGCGGGTACGGCCGGCAGCGCGGCCACACCGAGGTGTACCGCGGCGCCGAGTACCAGGTCGACCTGGTCCCCAAGGTCCGCATCGAGGTCGTCGTCGAGGACGCCGACTCCGACGCCGTGATCGACGCGATCGTCAAGGCCGCGTACACCGGCAAGATCGGCGACGGCAAGGTGTGGGCGCTGCCGGTCGAGACGGTCGTACGGGTGCGCACGGGCGAACGCGGCCCCGACGCGCTCTGAACCGACGGGCGGCACGGGCTTCTCGACGTCCCGGCGCGGGCTTCCGGACGCCGGTGGGGGCGGGGCGGGACCCGCCCCGCGCTCACCCCGCGGCGAGCGTCTCCCGCACCGCCCCGTCCGGCCCGGCGACCAGCACCGGCGTCCCCGTCCCACCCAGATCCCGCACCGCCAAGAGGTCCTCGGCGGCGACCCCCTCGGCCTCCGTCACCACCGCCGCCGCCTCCAACGACTTCGCCCCGGACGCCACGGCCATCGCCACGGCCGTCCGCAGCGCACTCAGCCGCAGCGAGGCAAGCTCCACCGTGCCCGCCACATACGTACGCCCCGTCTCGTCCCGCACGGCCGCGCCCTCGGGCACACCGTTGCGCGCCCGCGCGGAACGGGCGAGGGTGACGATCTTGCGGTCTTCGGGGTCAAGCGCGCTGCTGTCGGTCATGAGCCGAGCATACGTAGACCCCGGGACCGGGCCCGCCAAGGGTCCCGCGAGGCCTCAGGAGCGGTCGAGCCGCAGCCGCTCGGCCCGCGGCAACCCGGCGACGACCAGGTCGTAGGAGTCCTCGATGAGCTCGCGCACCAGCCGGTCCGGCAGCCCCCCGTCGACCGTGACGGTGTTCCAGTGCCGCTTGTTCATGTGGTACCCGGGAGCGATCAGCCCCTCGTGCTCGCCCCGCAGCCGGATCGCGTCCTCGGGATCGCACTTGAGGTTGACCTTCAGCGGCCGCGCGTCGACCCAGCTCAGGGCGAACATCTTGCCCCGCACCTTGAAGACGGAGATCTCCGGCGAGAAGGGGAAGTCCTCCACCGCGGCGTTGAAGGAGAGACAGAAGGCGCGCAGTTGCTCGGGGGTCACTCCGGCTCGTCCTCCTCCTTCGGTGGCTCCACCGGCTCCACCAGCACGGTCACGATCTTGTTCCGTCGCCCGGCCGCCGCCTCCGCGGTGAGCCGCAGCCCGCGCCCGTCCGGCAGCTCCACCACCGAGGAGGCCCCGGCGATCGGCACCCGGCCGAGCGCCTTGGCAAGCAGCCCGCCGACCGTCTCCACGTCCTCGTCGTCGTACTCGTCGAGCCCGTACAGCTCGCCCAGGTCGGTGATGTCGAGGCGGGCGGTCACCCGGTAGCGGTCCTCGCCCAGCTCCTCCACCGGCGGCAGCTCACGGTCGTACTCGTCCGTGATCTCGCCGACGATCTCCTCGAGGATGTCCTCGATGGTGACGATGCCGGCGGTGCCGCCGTACTCGTCGATGACGACGGCGACGTGGTTGCGGTCCCGCTGCATCTCACGGAGCAGGTCACCGGCGTTCTTGGTGTCGGGCACGAAGGCGGCGGGCCGCATCGCCGTCGACACCAGCTCGCTCTCCGCGTCCCGGCTGATGTGCGTCTTGCGGGCCAGGTCCTTCAGATACACGATCCCGACGATGTCGTCCTCGCTCTCCCCGGTGACCGGTATGCGCGAGAAACCCGAGCGCAGAGCGAGGGTGAGGGCCTGCCGGATCGTCTTGTAACGCTCGATGACGACCAGGTCGGTCCTCGGGACCATGACCTCCCGTACGAGGGTGTCGCCGAGCTCGAAGACCGAGTGCACCATCCGGCGCTCGTCGTCCTCGATCAGCGACTCCGCCTCCGCGAGGTCGACCAGCGCGCGCAGCTCCGCCTCGGAGGCGAAGGGCCCGCGGCGGAAGCCCTTGCCGGGGGTGAGCGCGTTGCCGATGAGGATCAGCAGGCTGGGGATCGGTCCCATGATCCGCGCGAGCGGCAGCAGGACGTACGCGGCGGCCGTGGAGGTGTTCAGCGGGTGCTGGCGGCCGATGGTGCGCGGGGAGACCCCGACGGCGACGTACGACACCAGGACCATGACGCCGATGGCGACCAGCAGGGCCTCGGTGGTGCCGTCGAACTGCTGGAGGCAGGCGTAGGTGACGATCGCGGCCGCCGCCATCTCGCAGGCGACGCGGACCAGCAGCGCCACGTTGAGATAGCGGGTCGGGTCGGCCGCGACCTGGGCGAGCTTGGCGCTGCCGCGGCGGCCGGAGCGGACGGCTTCCTCGGCGCGGAAGCTGGACATCCGCGCGAGGCCCGCCTCCGCGCAGGCGGCGAGCCACGCGACGACGACCAGGGCGATCGCGCCGGAGACGAGGGGAAGGCTCATGACACGGTCGGGGCCGGGGACGGACCGGTGTGGCCCTTCTCCGCGCGCCAGCCGTCCACGATGGCCGCCTGGAGGCCGAACATCTCGGCCTTCTCGTCGGGCTCCTCGTGGTCGTAGCCGAGCAGGTGCAGCACGCCGTGGACGGTGAGCAGCTGGAGCTCCTCGTCCATGGAGTGCTGCGTCGGCGCCTCCTCGCCCTGCTTCTTGGCGACCTCGGGGCAGAGCACGATGTCGCCGAGGAGGCCCTGCGGGGGCTCGTCGTCGTCCTTCGACGGCGGACGCAGCTCGTCCATCGGGAAGGACATGACGTCCGTCGGCCCCGGCAGGTCCATCCACTGGATGTGCAGCTGCTCCATGGCGTCGGTGTCCACGACGATCACCGACAGCTCGGAGAGCGGGTGGATGCGCATCCGCGCGAGGGCGTAGCGGGCGATGTCGAGGATCGCCTGCTCGTCGACCTCGGTTCCGGACTCGTTGTTGACGTCGATCGACATGGTGCGGTTGCTTCTACTTCCCCTTGTGCCCGGACTGCCCGCCCCGGCCGCCCTTGTCCTTGTGGGTGCCGTTCTCGGTGCCGTGCTTGCTGTCGTACTGCTCGTACGCGTCGACGATACGGCCGACCAGCTTGTGCCGTACGACGTCCTGCGAGGACAGGCGGGAGAAGTGGACGTCGTCGAGGCCCTCCAGGATGTCCTGGACCTGACGCAGACCCGACTTGGTGCCGGTGGGCAGGTCGACCTGGGTCACGTCACCCGTGATCACGATCTTCGAGTCGAAGCCGAGCCGGGTGAGGAACATCTTCATCTGCTCGGGGCTCGTGTTCTGGGCCTCGTCCAGGATGATGAAGGCGTCATTGAGGGTGCGGCCCCTCATGTACGCCAGCGGGGCGACCTCGATGGTCCCGGCGGCCATGAGCCGCGGGATCGAGTCCGGGTCCAGCATGTCGTGCAGCGCGTCGTACAGCGGGCGCAGGTACGGGTCGATCTTCTCGTAGAGCGTGCCCGGCAGGAAGCCGAGCCGCTCGCCGGCCTCGACCGCGGGGCGGGTCAGGATGATGCGGTTGACCTGCTTGGACTGCAGGGCCTGCACCGCCTTGGCCATGGCGAGGTAGGTCTTGCCGGTACCGGCGGGGCCGATGCCGAAGACGATCGTGTGCTTGTCGATCGCGTCGACGTACCGCTTCTGGTTCAGGGTCTTGGGGCGGATCGTGCGGCCGCGCGAGGAGAGGATGTTCTGGGTGAGCACCTCGGCCGGGGTCTCCGGGCCGTCGCCCTCGCCGTTCTCACTCGCTCTGAGCATGGCGATCGAGCGTTCCACTGCGTCCTCCGTCATCGGCTGTCCGGTGCGGAGCACCAGCATCATCTCGTCGAACAGGCGCTGGATGAGGGCGACTTCGGCCGGGTCGCCGACCGCGCTGACCTCGTTGCCCCGGACATGGATGTCGGCCGCCGGGAAGGCCGTCTCGATCACGCGCAGCAGGGAGTCGCCGGACCCCAGCACGGTCACCATGGGGTGCTGGGCGGGGACGGTGAACTCTGCTCTCGCCTGCCCCTGCGCGGGTGTGCGATCTGTGGGTGTCTGAGTCATGGGCCGGCTCTGAAGGCCTTGCTCGTCCTCCTCGAAACGACTCGCCCGCCACTCGGGCGGCCTGGCGGTTTCAAGGGTACGCCGGGGGACTGACAACCCCGTAGGGCTTTTCGGGCCCAGGCCGGTGCCGGGGTGCCGGAGGAGGGCGCCCTCGGTGCAGCGGTGAGCCCTGCATGCGACCCCCGCGCGCGTGGGCAGACTCCGCCCGTCGGTGCCACACATGTTCGGGGCGACCAGGTCGCCCGCCCGCCGGGGAAAGCAGGTCGGCCGTGCTCTTGCGTCTGCCCACGTCCGTGTCCGAGGCACAGCGGTGCCTGTCCGAGGGAGCGATACCCGTCGGTGGTGCCACGCTCCAGTGGGCCGTCTGGCAGCGGGACGGCTTCCCGGAGCAGGCGATGTCGCTGCGCGAGGTGCCGGAGGCCAATGTGCTCGGTGCCGAGGAGCTGGGGGCGGCGGTGCTGCTGTCCCGGGTCGACGACCGGGTTCCCGAGGCGCTGCGCGGGGCGGCCTCGCGGGTGGGCACGGGGGCCGTACGCCGGGCCGCGACGGTCGGCGGGAACATCGTCGGCAGCACGCTGCGCTGTCTGCTGCCCGCGGCCCTCGTTCTGGACGCCCGCGCCACGGTGCTGGACGCGCAGGGCCCCTATGAGACGGACCTCGCCGAACTGACGGCGAAGCGTCCGCTCCTGCTCAGCCTGCGCTGGCGCACCCCGGTCGCCAGCGGCCACCGCAAGCTCCCCGACGCCCCCGGCGGCGAGCCGCCCCTGGTCGTGACCACGGCCGTGCGCGACGACCGCGTCCTGAGGGTCGCGGTGCGCGTCGGCTACGACGTCCTGTGCGAGAGCGTCCCGTGCGCCACGGACCCCGCCCCGGCCCTGGACACCCTGTCCCGCACCCCGCTCGGCGCCCTGCCCGCGGAGGCGTGGGCCGTGGTCCGCGAGGAGGTGACAGGGGTCCTGGACCGCGCGACCGGTCACTGACCGGGGGGCGTCACGCCGGGCGGCGGGGCGTCGCGCCGAGCGGCGGGGCCTCGGGCCGAGCGGCGGGGCCTCACGCCGAGCGGCGGAAGCCGATCGTCGGTACCGCCCGGCGTACGGGCCAGGGGCGGGCCTGTTCCGCCGGGACCAGGTCGGCGAGGAAGCCGTAGCGGTGCAGGGCCGTGGGGTCCTGGCCGGGCACGGACTGGACCCGGCGCCACCACGCCCCGATCTCGGACCAGCCCGGCGCCGACAGTGAGCCGCCGAACTCCTGGACCGACAGGGCGGCCGTGAGCCCCGCGAAGGCCAGCCGGTCGGCGAGCGGCCAGCCGGCCAGCGTGCCGGTGACGAAGCCGGCCACGAAGACGTCACCGGCGCCGGTGGGGTCGAGGGCCTCCACGGCGATGGCGGGGACCTCAGCACTCTCCCCGGTCCGCCGGTCCACGGCGTACGCGCCCTCCGCGCCGAGGGTGACCACCGCGAGCGGCACGTGCGCGGTGAGGGCGTGGGCCGCCTCGCGCGGGCAGGAGGTGCGGGTGTACCGCATGGCCTCCTCGGCGTTCGGCAGGAAGGCCTCGCAGTGCTCCAGGTCGGCCAGCCCCGCCAGGTCCCACGCCCCGGTCTCGTCCCAGCCGACGTCACCGAAGATCTTGGTGCCCTTGCTCGCGGCCTGGGCGATCCAGGGGGCCCGCTTGCCCGGCACCAGCGACGCCACGGCGGCACGCGCGCGGGGCGGGCAGTCGGGGGCCGGCTCCTCGGGGGGCGGCTCGTGGCCGTGGGAGACCATCGTGCGCTCTCCCTCGTAGGCCATCGACACGGTGACCGGGGAGTGCCAGCCGCTGACCGTGCGGGACGGGGAGAGGTCGATGCCCTCGCCCTGCTCCAGCGCGTCCCAGCAGTACTCGCCGTAGTGGTCGGAGCCGAAGGCGGCCGCGAGGGACGTCCTCAGGCCGAGCCGGGCCAGCGCGGTCGCCATGTTGGCGACACCGCCGGGGCTCGACCCCATCCCGCGCGCCCAGGACTCGGTCCCGCGCACCGGGGCGGAGTCGAGCCCGGTGAAGATGATGTCGAGGAAGACGGGGCCGGTCAGATACACGTCCCAGGGCGGGTCGTCCGGTGTGCGCACGGCGGCCAGCGGGTCGACCTGGGCCTGACGGTGCCCGGCTGTCCCGGTGTCGTACGACGGTCCCTTCCCGGACGCGATCACGGTGCGCTCCCTGACGTGGTGCCGATCAGGCCAGTTTGCACCACGTCACCGACAACCCGCCGCTCACCCGCGACCCGCCCAGCACGTCAGGGCCCTCGACGGCCCCGGCCCGCCAACACGCGCCGCGCCCGGTGGGACCCTCGGGACGGGAGCGGCCCCGGGTGCGGTGGCGGCCACGTCCGGATCCGGCCGGTGCGCCCCCGCGCACGCACCGGCAGCACGCCCAGCACAGCCGGAAACCCGACCACCGACCGTCAGCCCCGCCGGCGCGGCCCGGAACCCGACGACCGGCCGCCGGCCCCACCGGCACAGCCGGAAACCCGATCCACCGGCCGCCGGCCCCACCGGCACAGCCGGAAACCCGATCCACCGACCGTCAGCCCCACCCGCGCAACCGGAAACCCGACCGCCGGCCCCGCCGAACCACCCCTGGGTCGGGACAGCGGGCGCTACCAGCGGGGCACGGTCGGCGTCATCCACCCCGGTTCGGCGACCCGCATCGCCGCCGCGTCGTCGCGCTCGCGCAGTGACCCGTCGTCGTCGAGCCACCGCCGGTGCAGGAACGCGAGCTTCTCGTGGTCGAGTTCGACGCCGAGGCCGGGCGCGTCACTGACCCGCACGGACCCGCCCTCGAAGGTCAGCCGCTCGGTCAGCACGTCCTCCGACTGCCAGGGGTAGTGCGAGTCGCAGGCGTGGTGCAGGTTCGGGACCGTCGACGCCACGTGGGTCATCGCGGCCAGCGAGATGCCCAGGTGGGTGTTGGAGTGCATGGACACCCCCACCCCGAACGTCCGGCAGATCGCGGCGAGTTGCTGAGTGTTGCGCAGCCCGCCCCAGTAGTGGTGGTCCGAGAGCACCACCTGCACGGCGTCCTTGGCGAACGCCTCCTTGATCTCCGCGAAGGTCGTCACGCACATGTTGGTCGCGAGCGGCACGTCGGTCCCCGCGGACACCTCGGCCATGGCGGGCGTGCCGAGCGCCGGGTCCTCCAGGTACTCCAGGACGTCCCCCAGCTCCTCGGCGACCTTCAGCGAGGTCGCCACGGACCAGGCCCCGTTGGGGTCGAGCCGCAGGGGATGCCCGGGGAAGGCCTCGGCCAGCGCGCGGACCGCCGCGATCTCCTCCTTCGGCGGGAACACACCGCCCTTGAGCTTGAACGAGGTGAATCCGTACCGCCGGGTGAACAGCCGCGCCTGCGCCACCACCCCGGCCGGGTCCAGCGCCGCGCCCCAGTCGTCCTTCTCGCGGGCCACGCCCTCGGGGTGGTCGGCCCACTTGTAGAACAGGTACGCGCTGTACTCGACGGTGTCCCGCACCTTCCCGCCGAGCAGGGCGTGCACGGGCATCCCGACCGCCCTGCCCCACGCGTCCAGACACGCGACCTCGAACCCGGAGACGACCGAGAGCCGCAGCTTGTCGGCGGTCTGGACACCGCGCAGTCCGCCGACGTCGACCTGCCCCGAGACCCGGGAGGAGTCGACCGCGACGTCGTCGGCGAGGGTGAACAGCCCGTTCAGGTCGCTGACCTGCCGCCCCACCAGCTTCCGCGCGAACGGCCGCGCGACCTCCAGGTACTTGGTGTCGCCGTAGGTCTCGCCGGCCCCGACGACCCCGTCCGCGGTCTCCACCTCGACGATCAGCCGGGGGGTGTACGGCTGGTGCACGCCCTGCGTGTTGAGCAGCGGCGGGTCGGCGACGAGGATCGGGGTCAGCCGTACGTCGGTGATCGTGAGGTTCACAGGGTCTCTCCTACGAGGTCGCCGGTATCGAGACCCACTCTCGCCCATCTCCCCACGTGGACGTCATCCATGAGGGAAGACGAATCACGCAGTTCCCCGCGCCCCCTGGGGAACCGCGGCCGACGTGGGAGCGGTGTCTTCTACCCGCCCTCCCCTACCCGAAACACAACGTGCCTCAGATCACACCCCCCGCCCTTCTTTCCCGAACCGCGTGCTTGATACAAATTGCCCGCGCGTTCCTGTCCGTCGACGGTCGGCGCCCAACCCCCTTCTTGAGCCGCTCCTTTCGCACGCCCTGGGACCGCCCGTGTTCGCCCCCCGCACCATCCCCTGGCCCCTCGTCGCCCTTTTCACGGCCGGGTACCTCGCCCCGTACCTCCTGCCGACCACCGTCGGCAGACTGGACTCGGGGCTGCCCCTGACCGCCACGCAGGCGGGCGCCGTCGGCAGCGCGCTGCTGCTGAGTTCGGCGTCCGCGGGGTTCCTGCTGGCGTCGAAGGTGGACCGGATCGGCGCGCGGAGGCTGGCGCGCATCGGACTCACCCTCGCGGTGGCCGGCTACGGCTGGGCCGCGCTCAGCGGCAGCGTCGCGGCCGTCGTCACCGGCGCGATGATCGGCGGGTTCGGATCCGGTACGGCCACCACGGTCGCCGCCACCGGCATCGCCGCCCAGCGAGACCCGCACCGGACGACCACGCTCGGCCTGCTCGGCGTCTCCGCGCTCGCGGGTGCCGTCTATCTGACCGTCCCGCACCTGGGCCCGGGCCACGGCCAGCCGCTGGCCGCGATCGCTCTCACCGCCCTGGCGGTCTGGCCCCTGACGAACCGTCTCCCGCTGCACACCCCCACCCCGCAGACCCGGCGGACGAGGACCCCGCTCCCCCATCTCCGGGCCGGTCTGCTCCTCGCCGCCACCCTCCCCTGCTGGTCCCTCGCCCAGAACGCGCTCTGGGGCGTCAGCGGCCGGATCGGCCTCACCCAGGCCCACCTGACGGAGGCCACGGTCGGCGCGGTCTTCGCCGTGGCGCTCGGCGCGGGCCTGCTGGGCGTCATCGGCGCGGGCACCCTCGGCCCCCGCCTCGGCCACGCCCTGCCGGTCGGCGGTGGCACGGCCCTGATCGCCGTCTGCATCGCGCTGAGCGCGTCCGCGACCGACGTGACGACCTTCGCGACGGGCGAGATCGCGTGGAACACGCTCTACCCGATCGTCCTGTCGTACGTCATAGGTCTGGCCGCCTCCCTGGACCCGCGCGGCAGGTGGGCGGTCCTGGTCGGCTCGGCGTCCTCCCTGGGCACGGCGGCGGGCCCCCTCACCGGCAGCCTGCTGGCGGCCCAGGCGGGCTTCCCGGCGATGGGCCTGGTCCTGGCGGCGGGCCTGCTGGTGATCACGGCCCCGATGACCGCGGTGGCGCTGGGCGTGGGCAGGCGCCCGCTGCCGGTGGTGGAGATCCAGGTGGAGACCCAGGCGTACGACAAGGCGACGGCCGCCTGAACGCGCCCCGCCGGGGGCTGGTGCCGCGGCAGGCAACGTTCGCCCCGGCGCGACGCGCAAACGTTGCCGGCCGCCGCACTAGAACTCGTACGCCTCCACTTCAGCGAGATACCGCGCCCGCCGATCCTCGTCATGCTCCAGGAAGGACGCGACGAACGAGTTCCGGGCCAGCTCCCGCAACCGCTCCTCGCCCAGGCCCAGCGCCGAGCTCACCGCGTCGAAGTTGTCCCCCGCGTACCCCCCGAAGTACGCGGGGTCGTCGGAGTTGACCGTGCACAGCAGCCCCGCGTCCAGCATGGCGGGCAGCGGATGATCGGCCAGCACGTCGACCGTCCGCAGCCGCACATTGGACAGCGGGCACAGCGTCAGCGGCACGCGGTCCCGCACCAGCCGGGCCACCAGCTCCGGCGATTCCACGCACCGCAGCCCGTGGTCGATCCGCTCCACGCCGAGCACGTCGAGCGCCTCGACGATGTACTCCGGCGGCCCCTCCTCCCCGGCATGGGCGACGCGCCGCAGACCAAGGGCCGCGGCGGCCTCGTACACCTCGCGGAACTTCGCCGGCGGATGCCCGACCTCGGCGGAGTCGAGGCCGACGCCGACGATCCGGTCGAGGTAGGGCTTCGCGGCCTCCAGCGTCCGAAGGGCCGACTCCGCGGACTCGTCCCGCAGGAAGCACATGATCAGCTGCGTGGAGACACCGTGGTTCGTCTCGCTCGCGCCGAGCGCCCGCCACAGCCCGTCCATCACCGTGCCCATGGGGACACCGCGCGCGATGTGCGCCTGCGGGTCGAAGAAGATCTCCGCGTGCCGCACCCCCTGGGCGGCGGCTCGGGCCAGATACGCGTTCGCGAGGTCCTCGAAGTCACGCTCGGTGCGGAGCACGGCCATGAGCTCGTAGTACAGGTTCAGGAAGGACTGGAGATCCTCGAAGGCGTACGCCTTGCGAAGGGCGTCGGTGTCGGCGTACGGCAGTTCGACCCCGTTGCGCGCGGCGAGCTCGAAAGCCAGCTCGGGTTCCAGGGTGCCTTCGATGTGCAGGTGCAGTTCAGCTTTGGGGAGGGGCATCAAAGCATCGTACGACCGATTTATCTGCGCTTCGGAAGCGGCACCCGGAGCAGGTCGTGAGCCACCGTCAGCTCGCCGTCGAACCCGGCGGCCCGCGCCTGCCGTTCGAACTCGTCGGGGTCGGTGTAGCGCTGGCTGAAGTGGGTGAGCACGAGATGCCGTACACCGGACTCGCGCGCCACGGTGGCGGCCTGCCCGGCGGTGAGGTGACCGTGCTCGACCGCGAGGGTCGTGTCCTCGTCGAGGAAGGTCGACTCGATGACGAGCATGTCGCAGCGCTCGGCGAGGGCGTACACGCCGTCGCAGAGCCGGGTGTCCATGACGAAGGCGAACCGCTGCCCGCGCCGGACCTCGCTGACGTCCTCGAGCCGGACCCCGTCGACGGCGCCCTCGCGCTGGATGCGGCCGACGTCCGGGCCCTTGACGCCGTGCGCGGCGAGGCGTTCGGGCAGCATGCGGCGCCCGTCGGGTTCGACGAGGCGGTAGCCGTACGACTCGACGGGGTGCGAGAGCTTGCGGGCCTGAAGGGTGTAGGAGGGGGTCGTGGCCAGGACGCCGTCCGCGTCGGCCGGCGCCTCGGTGAGCGCGACGGTCTCGCGGTAGGCGGTGGCGTACCGCAGCCGGTCGAAGAAGTGTTGGCCCGACTTCGGGTAGTGGGCGGTGATCTCGTGCGGCACCCGGTCGAGGTTGATGCGCTGGATGACGCCCGCGAGTCCTAGGGAGTGGTCGCCGTGGAAGTGGGTGACGCAGATGCGGTGCAGATCGTGCGCGGCGACGCCGGCCCGCAGCATCTGGCGCTGGGTGCCCTCCCCGGGGTCGAAGAGGATGCCCTGGCCGTCCCAGCGCAGGAGGTAGCCGTTGTGGTTGCGGTGCCGGGTGGGGACCTGGCTGGCGGTGCCGAGGACCACCAGTTCGCGTACGGACACGGTGACTTACCCGGGGGGCCAGGAGAGACCGCGGCCGCCGAGGACGTGCGCGTGGACGTGCCAGACGGTCTGACCGGCGCCGCTGCCGGTGTTGAAGACGACGCGGTAGCTCTCCGCCTTCTCGTCGTCGGCGACGGCCTGCGCCTCGCGGAGCACGTCGGCCGCGACGGCCGGTTCGGCGGCGGCGAGGGCGGCGGCGTTCTCGTAGTGGACCTTGGGGATCACCAGGACGTGCGTGGGGGCCTGGGGGTTGATGTCCCGGAAGGCGACGGTGGTGTCGGTCTCGCGGACGATCGTCGCCGGGACGGCCCCCGCGACGATCTTGCAGAACAGGCAGTCGTCCTGCGGTTCCCCTGGCATGTGGTGTCCCTTCGGTCGCGGCTGTGGGGGCATCGTACCGAGCAGGTCAGGGAAGCGACGGCGGCACCTTGGCCGGTGTCCCCTCCAGGGCCTCCAGCGCGATGCGCACCGCCTCGTCCAGTTGTACGTCCCGCCCCGCCGCGTGGTCCTGCGGCCGCTGGACGACCTCGACGTCCGGGTCGACGCCGTGGTTCTCCACGCCCCACTCGTAACCCTCCAGCCAGAAGGCGTACTTGGGCTGGGTGATCAGGGTCCCGTCCACGAGCCGGTAACGGCTGTCGATGCCGATCACCCCGCCCCAGGTGCGGGTGCCGACCACCGGTCCGATGCCCAGCGCCCTGATCGCCGCGTTGACGATGTCGCCGTCGGACCCGGAGAACTCGTTCGCCACGGCGACCACCGGCCCGCGCGGCGCGTCCTGCGGATAGCTGTACGCCCGCATCCCGCGCGGCAGGGCCCAGCCGACGATCCGCCGGGCCAGCTTCTCGACGACCAGTTGGGAGGTGTGGCCGCCGCGGTTCTCCCGGACGTCGACGACCAGCCCCTCACGGGCCACCTCGACCCTGAGGTCCCGGTGGATCTGGGCCCAGCCGGGGGCCTGCATGTCGGGCACGTGGAGGTAGCCGAGCCGGCCGCCGGACCGCTCGTGGACGTAACTTCGCCGGTCCGTCACCCAGGCGTGGTAGCGCAGCGGTTCCTCGTCGGCGACCGGTACGACGACGGCGTGCCTGAGGTCGCCGCCGCCGGACGGTGAGACGGTCAGCTCGACCGGTTTGCCCGCCGTGCCGACGAGCAGCGGGCCGGGGCCGGTGACCGGGTCGACGGGGTGCCCGGCGACCGCGACGATCGCGTCGCCCGCGCGCACCGCGACGCCGGGCGCGGCGAGCGGGGAGCGGGCGTCGGGGTCGGAGGTCTCGCTCGGCAGGATCCGGTCGATCCGCCAACTGCCGTCCTCGTGCCGGGAGATGTCCGCGCCGAGCAGCCCCTGCCGGGGCCCGTGGCCGTGGCCGCCGCGCGGCATGACGTAGGCGTGCGAGGTGCCGAGCTCGCCCTGGACCTCCCACAGCAGGTCGACGAGGTCGTCATGGGTGGCGACCCGGTCCACCACCGGGCGGTAGCGGTCCAGGACGCCGGACCAGTCGACGCCGCTCATGTCGGGGCGCCAGAAGTGGTCCCGCATGATGCGGCCGGTCTCCTCGTACATCTGCCGCCACTCCGCCGAGGGGTCGACGCTCTGGCGGACCCGGTCGAGGTCGACGGTGATGTTGGTGTCGCTGTCGTCGTCGCCGGAGGCGCGCCGGTCGCTGGGGACGACCTTCAGCCGTCCGTCGGTCCACAGCAGCACCCGCTTGCCGTCGCCGCTGACGGCGAAGTGGTCGGCGTCGGCGGCGAGATGCTCCAGGCGCTGCTGGGCGAGGTCGTACCGCTCCAGTTCGGTCCTGGGGTCGGGGTCGTCCGGGGTGGCCCGGGAGGAGCCGAGCACGCCCTGGACGGGGTGGCGCAGCCACAGCACGCCGTCCTTCGCCGCGCGCAGGTTGGAGTAGCGGGCGGCCTCGACCGGGAACGGCACGATCCGGTCGGCGAGCCCTTCGAGGTCGATACGGGTGGCGGGGGTGCCCTCGCTGTCGGGTGTCTCGTCCTTGTCCGGCGCCTCGAAGGACCGGCCGTGCCGCTGCGGGCCGAACGGCGAGGGCGTGGTCGCGGCCAGCGTGATCAGGTGCGGGCGGTCGCCGTCCACGAAGGCCAGGTCGAAGACGTGCTCGTCGTAGACCGGGTCGAAGGAGCGGCTGGAGAGGAAGGCGAGGTGCTTGCCGTCGAGGGTGAAGGCGGGCGCGTAGTCCTGGAAGCGCAGCGGGGTGGCCTCGGTGACGGACAGGTCGGTGGTGTGGGCGAGCCGGAGCTGGCGCAGCGGGCGCGGGCCCGGGTGGGACCAGGCGAGCCAGGTGGAGTCGGGCGAGAAGACGAGGCCGGAGACGTCGCCGTCCTCGCTGCGGTCCACCTCGCGGACCTCGCCGGTCTCCCGTTCGACGAGCAGTACGCGTCCGTCGTGCGCGGCGACCGCGGCCCGGCTGCCGTCGGGGGCCATGGCGAGACCGAGGACCCGGCCGAGCTGTCCGGCGGCGAGGCGGCGCGGGGTGGCGCCGGGGGCGAGTCCGGTGGCGGGCGCGAACTCCAGGGCGTCCTCGCCCTCGGCGTCGGTCACCCACACCGCCCACTCCTCGCCCTCCGTGCGGAAGGTGCGGGGCAGCCGGGCGCGGACGCCGGGTTCGGCGGCGAGCGCGCGGGCCGGGCCGAAGCGGTGGGTGACCCAGTGCACGGCGCCCCGGACGGCGACCGCGCTGCCGCGCGCGGTGTGGTCGGGGGCGGCGGAGCCGAACCAGCGTGCGGCGTTCAGCGCGAACGGCTGCCGGCCGGTGCGCTGGCCGCCGAGTCGCACGTCGAGGCGGCGCGGCTCGGCCCCGTCGAGGTCGTCCAGGACCCACAGTTCACCGGCGCAGGCGTACACGACCCGGGTGCCGTCACCGGCCGCGTGCCGGGCGTAGAAGCCGTCGGTCGCGGTGTGGCGGCGCAGGTCGGACCCGTCGGCGAGGGAGGAGTACAGCGCGCCGACGCCTTCGTGGTCGCTGAGGAAGGCGATCCTGCCCGTGCCGGCCCACACCGGGAACTCGACGTTCCCGTCCAGGTCCTCGTGGAGCCGTACGAACTCCCCGTCGCCCTCGTGGTCGATCCACAGCTTGCCCGCCGTGCCGCCCCGGTACCGCTTCCACCAGGCGGCCTCGCGCCCCATCGGCGCGGACAGCAGCACGGTGGACGGCCCGTGCGCGACGGCGCCGACGGGTCCGTACGGCAGCACGGTCGAGGGTCCGCCGTCGAGCGGGACGGCGTGCGCCCAGGAGCGGCGCAGGCTGGCCTGGCCGTGGGTGGTGAGGGCGAGGACCTGCCCGTCCGGGGTCCAGCCGCGCACCTGGGTACGCGGGCTCCCCCAGTGCGTCAGCCGCTTCGCGGGGCCGCCGTCGACCGGGGCGAGGTGCACCTCGGGGGTGCCGTCGCGGGTGGAGGTCCAGGCGACCGTGGTGCCGTCGGGCGAGATGCGCGGGGTGGTGACCGGCACGTGGTCGGCGCTGACCCGCCAGGCCCGGCCGCCGTCGAGGGGCGCGACCCACACGTCGTCCTCGGCGGTGAAGGTCACCAAGTCGCCGTGCAGGTGCGGGAATCGGAGATACGAGGGCGTCGCGGGCCGGGTCACCCGGTCAGCTTATGCAGGGGTGGTCCTCGACGGACAGGGCTCTGGATCACTTGACGGTCACTTGCCCTGGACGGGCCGGCAGTCCGGGTACCTGTCGCACCAGATGGTCTCCGTGACGGTCACGGTGACGGTGGCTCCGGGCTGTCCGTTTCCGCCCGGGTTGTTCGGCTCGGGCGAGGCGTTGCAGTTGCCGAGCCCGTTGACCTGGAACCACTGCTTGCCGTCGATCTTGGCGATCAACTCACCTCGGACACACTGTCCGTTGACGACCCGGGTGATTTTGCCGTCGACGTCGATGTCCTTGCCGTCGGTGGTCTCGCCCGTGCAGGTGACCTCGGCGACGGCGTCCTCGGTCGCCGTCGGCGTGGTCCGGTCGCCGTAGGAGGCCTGGCAGGTCAGCCACTGCACCTCGGCCTTCTGCCGCTCCAGCTCCCGGGTCACGGTCTGGTCGGTCGTGTACGCCACGGACGCGGAGTTCAGCCCCGCCGGGTCACAGCCGACGGCACCGCCCACACCCACGACGACAAGCGCCGCCACGGCGAGTCCGCGTCGGCCCCGGCGCCGCCAAATCCTCCTCAATGCCCCCATGGAGGGCAGCTTCCCACTGTCCCGGCCGTCACGGAAGAGCGCATACGGACACTCTCCGCCCTCCCCAGCCACTCGGGTGTCGGACGAGCGGGCAGGCGTACGGCCTTCGCGCGTTCGATCGGACGAATAAACCCGAGGACCGAGCACCGCCCGCCCTCTGACCTGACCCCATGCGCAACGACCGCCGGGTCCGCCGGCTCGTGGTGGACGAGCGGGTGACCTACGCGTGGACCTTCCGGCAGAAGAGGACCGACGGCGTGTGGCGGGACGTCCTCACGCTGCACCGGGGCCGTGATCGCACCCGGTTCGTCTTCCGGGCGGGCGGGCCGGGCTCGGGGCGGTACGTCTCCGAGGGGGACATCTGGTTCCAGGGCTGGGCGGTGGACGGCCGCGGGGCGGGGATCAACCTGCGCGAACCCGCCGTCGTACGCGCCCTGGTCGACGAGGCGGACCGGCGCGGTCTGCCGCTGCCGGGCGAGCGGGAGGTGGACGGCTGGGAGCTGTTCCACGCCGTCGCCCAGGCCGTCGATCTCAGGAGCGCAGCAGCAGCCACTGCTGGAGCTCCACCAGGTTGCCCTCCGGGTCCTTGAGGTGGGCGACCCGCATGCGGTCGGTCATGGGGGCGGGGCCGTGCAGGAGGTTCGCGCCGCGTTCGGTGATCTGCGCGCAGTAGGTGTCGAGGTCGTCGACGCGGAGCACGACCAGGGACCGGTGCCCGCTCGCCGCGCCGCCCAACTCCCCCAGGACTCCGGCCATCATGGACCGGTCCTGGAGCGCGATCCCGGCCGAGCCGGTGCTGGGGCTGAACTTCTCGTACGGCCCCTGTGTCGCGCCCGACTGCGGCTTGAGGCCGAGGACTTCGGCGTAGAAGCGGTAGCAGGCGGGGAAGTCGCTGACGAGCAGCCGGACTTGTGCGAGTTCCAAGGCGTTCCCCTCGGGGTCAGGACCAGCGCCCGGTGCGGGCGAGGAGCACGGCGGCGGCCGCGGTCCCGGCGGTCGATGTACGCAGCACGCTACGCCCGAGCACATACGGCTTCGCACCCGCCTGTGCGAACAGTGCCAACTCCTCCGGGGAGACGCCCCCTTCGGGACCCACGACCAGCACGATCTCGCCCGCGGTGGGGAGTTCGACGGTGGCGAGCGGTTCGTCACCGCTCTCGTGGAGCACGGCGGCGAAGTCGGCCTTGGCGAGGAGGGCGGCGACCTGCTTGCTCGTGGCGAGGTCGGCGACCTCGGGGAAGCGTCTGCGCCGGGACTGCTTGCCGGCCTCGCGGGCGGTGGCCCGCCACTTGCCGAGCGCCTTCAGACCGCGGTCGCCCTTCCACTGGGTGATGCAGCGGGCGGCCTGCCAGGGCACGATCGCGTCGACGCCGGTCTCGGTCATCGTCTCGACGGCCAGCTCGCCGCGGTCGCCCTTGGGCAGGGCCTGCACGACGGTGATGCGCGGCTCCTCCACCGGTTCCTCGCTCACCGCGTCCAGCCGGACGATCAGCCGGTCCTTGCCCTCGGTGCCGAGCACCACGCAGTCGGCCCAGCGTCCGGCCCCGTCCGTGAGGATCACGTCCTCACCGGGTGCGAGCCGCTTCACGGAGACGGCGTGCCGCCCCTCGGGCCCGTCCAGCACGTACTGCCCGTCGCCCCCGGCTCGGAAGTGCTCGACCACGAACACGGGCGCCGTCATCGGACGTCACCGCCCTTGGGCAGGCGCGACAACGCTGTCGCGGCGTCGGCGAGTTCGGCGGCGAGGACCTCCACCAGCTGTCCGGCGGGCAGTTCGCGCGCCATCCGGAACCCCTGTCCGGCCCACAGCGCCATGCCCTGCGCGTCCTTGGCCTTGGCGGCGGCCTTGCGCAGCGGCGAGGTGAGGTGGTGGACCTCCGGGTAGGCGGCGGGGGCGTACCGGCCGTGCTCGCGCAGGAAGCGGTTGACCAGGCCGCGGGCGGGGCGGCCGGAGAAGGCCCGGGTCAGCTCGGTGCGCACGAACAGCGGGTCGGTGAGCGCCTGCTTGTGCACGTCGGCGGCGCCGGACTCGGAGGTGGCGAGGAAGGCGGTGCCGAGCTGGGCGGCACTGGCACCGGCGGCGAGGACGGCGGCGATCTGGCTGCCGCGCATGAGGCCGCCGGCGGCGACGATCGGGATGCCCACGGTCTCGCGGATCTGTCCGACGAGCGCCAGCAGCCCGATGCCTGACCCGTCGTTCTCCGGGATGTCACGGTGGGTGCCCTGGTGTCCGCCGGCCTCCACGCCCTGCGCGATGACCGCGTCGGCGCCGGCGCGCTGCACGGCGAGGGCCTCCTCGGCGGTGGTCGCGGTGACCAGGGTGAAGGTGCCGGCGCGGCGCAGGGAGTCGAGGACGTCGGCGCTCGGCACGCCGAAGTGGAAGGAGACCACCGGCACGGGGTTGTCGAGCAGGACGGCGAGCTTGGCGTCGTAGCCGTCGTCGCGGCCGCTGTCGGGGTCCCCGAGCTCGGTCTCGTACCAGACGGCCTCGCCGGCCAGCTGGTGGGCGTAGACGTCGACGGAAGCGCGGTCGGCGTACTCGGGCTGCGGCAGGAACAGGTTGACCCCGAACGGCCGCCCGGTCAGGCCCCTGAGCTGCTTGATCTCCTGGTACATCCCGTCCGCCGTCTTGTACCCGGCGGCGAGGAATCCGAGCCCCCCGGCGTCGGACACAGCGGCGGCGAGACGCGGCACGGAGACGCCGCCCGCCATGGGGGCCTGCACGATCGGATGGGGGAAGAGATCGGTCAGCGCGGAGGACATGCCCGCATGGTGCCACGTCCACCGGACAGGACCGAATCCGGCCCACGACCGGCATAGTCCAGGGGAACAGGCCGCGGGCGAGGGGGCTGAGGACCGGCCCCGAGCCGGTCGGTCCCCGCCCCCGCCACCCCACGGTCAGCGACCGTTGAACGCGTCCTTCAGCCGCGAGAACAGCCCCTGCTGCCCCGGCTGGAACTGCCCCAGCGGCCGCTCCTCGCCGCGCAGCTTCGCCAGCTCGCGCAGCAACCGCTCCTGCTCCGGGTCCAGCTTCGTCGGCGTCTGCACCTCGACATGCACGATGAGGTCGCCCCGACCGCCACCGCGCAGGTGCGTGACGCCGCGGCTGTGCAGCGGGATCGACTGGCCGGACTGGGTACCGGGCCGGATGTCGACCTCCTCCAGACCGTCCAGCGTCTCCAGCGGCACCTTCGTGCCCAGCGAGGCCGCGGTCATCGGGATGGTGACCGTGCAGTGCAGGTCGTCGCCCCGGCGCTGGAACTGCGAGTGCGGCATCTCGTGGATCTCGACGTACAGGTCGCCGGCGGGACCGCCACCGGGCCCGACCTCGCCCTCGCCCGCGAGCTGGATCCGGGTGCCGTTGTCGACACCGGCGGGGATCTTCACGGTCAGGGTGCGCCGGGAGCGGACCCGCCCGTCGCCCGCGCACTCGGGGCACGGCGTCGGGACGACCGTCCCGAACCCCTGGCACTGCGGACACGGCCGCGAGGTCATGACCTGCCCGAGGAAGGACCGCGTCACCTGCGACACCTCACCGCGCCCGCGGCACATGTCACACGTCTGCGCGGAGGTGCCCGGCGCCGCGCCCTCACCACTGCACGTGGTGCACACGATCGCGGTGTCGACCTGGATGTCCTTCGTGGTGCCGAAGGCCGCCTCGTCGAGCTCGATCTCCAGCCGGATCATCGCGTCCTGGCCCCGCCGCGTACGCGACCGCGGGCCCCGCTGGGACGCCGTACCGAAGAACGCGTCCATGATGTCCGAGAAGTTCCCGAACCCACCGGCCCCGAAGCCGCCCGCGCCGCCGCCGGCCTGCGAGAGCGGGTCGCCGCCGAGGTCGTAGACCTGCTTCTTCTGCGGGTCCGAGAGCACCTCGTAGGCGGCGTTGATCTCCTTGAACCGCTCCTGGGTCTTCGGATCGGGGTTGACGTCCGGGTGCAGCTCGCGCGCGAGCCGGCGGAACGCCTTCTTGATCTCATCCTGCGACGCGTCGCGGCGCACGCCGAGAACGGCGTAGTAGTCCGTGGCCACTTACGACTCCGCCAGGATCTGTCCGACGTACCGTGCCACTGCGCGTACCGCTCCCATCGTTCCCGGGTAATCCATGCGGGTCGGTCCGACCACGCCGAGCTTGGCGACTGCCTCGTTGCCCGAACCGTAGCCGACCGACACCACTGAAGTGGAGTTGAGTCCCTCGTAGGCGTTCTCGTGACCGATGCGTACGGTCATGCCCGAATCCCCGGCTTCGCCAAGCAGCTTGAGGAGCACGACCTGCTCCTCCAGCGCCTCCAGGACGGGCCGGATGGTGAGGGGGAAGTCATGTCCGAAGCGGGTGAGATTGGCGGTGCCGCCGATCATCAACCGCTCCTCGTTCTCCTCGACGAGCGTCTCCAGGAGGGTGGAGAGCACCGTCGAGACGGTGCCCCGGTCCTCCAGGTCGAAGCCCTCGGGGAGGTCCTCGACGAGCCTGGGCACATCGGTGAAGCGCCGCCCGGCGACCCGGCTGTTGAGCCGGGCCCGCAGATCGGCGAGAGAGCTCTCGCCGAACGGCGCCGGGCAGTCGATCATCCGCTGCTCGACCCGCCCGGTGTCCGTGATCAGCACGAGCATCAGACGCGCGGGCGCGAGGGCGAGCAGTTCGACATGGCGCACGGTGGACCGGGTGAGCGAGGGGTACTGCACCACCGCGACCTGCCGGGTGAGCTGCGCGAGCAGCCGTACCGTCCGGGCCACCACGTCGTCGAGGTCGACGGCGCCGTCGAGGAAGTTCTGGATGGCGCGCCGCTCGGGCGCGGTCATCGGCTTGACGCCGGCGAGCTTGTCGACGAAGAGCCGGTAGCCCTTGTCCGTGGGGATGCGCCCGGCGCTGGTGTGCGGCTGGGCGATGTACCCCTCGTCCTCCAGGGCGGCCATGTCGTTGCGGATCGTCGCCGGGGAGACGCCGAGGCTGTGCCGCTCGGTGAGGGCCTTGGAGCCGACCGGCTCCTCGGTGCCGACGTAGTCCTGGACGATGGCACGCAGCACCTGAAGCCTGCGTTCACTCAGCATCGCGCGCACCTCCAGATGTCGTTCCCTCGGTTTCCCGCCTGGCACTCTGTCCGTCCGAGTGCCAGTGTCCCCCGGCCAGTGTACGGCGGTGGGGTACCGCCCCGGCAAGGACGGTCCCGCCGCGACCCCGCGTACGGCTAGCGTCGCGGTATGACGGTGACTTGGGAAGAGCTGGAGTGGGAGCGGCTGGCGGCCGGGGTGGGCCGGTGCCGTCTGCCTGGCTGGGACTGCACGGCGGGGCTGGTCGTCGGGGTGGAGACCGCCCTGCTGATCGACGCCGGGTCGAGCCTCGCGGAGGGCGCGCGCGTGCGGGCGCAGGCGGAGTCGCTGGCCGGCCACCGTGTGACTCATCTCGCGCTGACCCACCCCCACTTCGACCACGTGTTCGGGGCGGCGGCCGTCGCGGACGCGGAGGTGTTCGGGCCGGTGGGCATGGACGCGCTCCTCGAGCAGCAGCACGCACGCGCGGACCTGCGGGCGGACGCGCTCCGCAACGGGCTGGACGAGCGGCTCGCCGACGAGGCGCTGGACGCCCTGCCCCGCCCGCGCCACCTCGTCTCCGGCGAGTGGACCCTCGACCTCGGCGGCGGCCGCCAGGTCCTGCTGGCCAACGTCGGCCCCGGCCACACCGGCCACGACCTCGTCGTGCTGGTGCCGGGCGCCCCGGAGGTGGTCTTCTGCGGCGACCTGGTCGAGGAGTCCGGCGAACCGCAGGCCGGCCCCGACGCCGTACCGTCCCAGTGGCCGGCGGCACTGGACCGGCTCCTGGACCTCGGCGGCGAGGACGCGCTGTACGTGCCGGGTCACGGAGCGGTGGTGGACGCGGCCTTCGTCCGGGGGCAACGGGACGCGCTGGCCGCCCGTTTCGGCGTGTCGCGCTAGGCGGTCCGGCGCTTCTCCTATCGTCATCCGAATGCGCCAGTACTCAGCCGACCTGACCCCTCCCTGGAAGAAGCCCAAGGCCGCCCCCGAGGTCCCGGCGGAGCCCGGCCTGGTGGTCGAGGAGCCCGGCTCCGGGTTCTGCGGCGCGGTGATCCGCTGCGAGGCGGGCACGGTGACCCTGGAGGACCGGTTCGGCAAGCACCGGGTGTTCCCGATGGAACCGCGGGGCTTTCTGCTGGAGGGCCGGGTGGTGACGCTGGTCCGTCCCTCGGCCGCCGCTCCGGCACGTCCGAGCCGTACCGCCTCCGGTTCGGTGGCCGTCCCCGGCGCACGCGCGCGCGTGGCCCGCGCCGGCCGCATCTACGTCGAGGGCCGGCACGACGCGGAACTGGTGGAGAAGGTCTGGGGCGACGACCTGCGCATCGAGGGCGTGGTCGTGGAGTACCTGGAGGGGGTCGACGACCTGCCCTCGATCGTCGCCGAGTTCGCGCCCGGGCCGGACGCCCGCCTGGGGGTCCTCGTGGACCATCTGGTGCCGGGCACGAAGGAGTGGCGCATCGCACAGCAGGTGACGAGCGAGCACGCCCTGGTCGTCGGGCACCCGTACATCGACATCTGGGAAGCGGTGAAACCGTCCGCCCTGGGCATTGCCGGGTGGCCGAAAGTCCCCCGTGGCCAGGACTGGAAGACGGGCGTGTGCCGGGCCCTGGGGTGGCCTTCGGAGAACACGGGGGCGGTGTGGCAGGCGATCCTGAAGCGGGTGAACTCTTACAAGGACCTGGAGCCGGAGCTCCTGGGCCGAGTGGAAGAGCTGATCGACTTCGTCACGACGTGACACGCGGCATCTCATGGACCGGGGGAACCGGCACCCAGGGGCGCGGGGAACTGCGCGACCAGCCACAACAGACCCGCAGCCGCCCCGCAACCTTTCAGTCCACCAGGTCCCGCACCACCGCGTCGGCCAGCAGCCGCCCCCGCAGAGTCAGGACGGCACGTCCCTTCTCGTACGGCGCTTCCTGGAGCAGCCCCTCCGACAGCGCGCGCCGGGCGGCCGTGAGCCCCTGTTCGCGCAGCAGGTCCAGCGGGACCCCTTCCCGCAGCCGCAGCTCCAGCAGGATCCGTTCGACCCGGCGGTCCTCCTCGGAGAGCAGTTCGCGGCCCGCGCCCGGCGACTTCCCCGCCGCGAGCGCGGCGGCGTACGCGCCCGGATGCTTCACGTTCCACCAGCGCACCCCGCCGACGTGCGAGTGCGCTCCGGGCCCCGCGCCCCACCAGTCGGCGCCCCGCCAGTACAGCTCGTTGTGCAGGCAGCGGCCGGCTTCGGAGGTGGCCCAGTTGGAGACCTCGTACCAGTCGAAGCCTGCGGCCGAGAACGTGTCCTCCGCGATCAGGTAACGGTCCGCGTGCACGTCGTCGTCGGTCATCGGGACCTCGCCCCGGCGGATACGGCGGGCCAGCTGCGTGCCCTCCTCGACGATCAGGGCGTAGGCGCTGACGTGGTCCGGTCCGGCGCCGATCGCCGCCTCCAGGGACGCCCGCCAGTCGTCGTCGGACTCGCCCGGGGTGCCGTAGATGAGGTCCAGGTTCACGTGCTCGAAGCCCGCCGCGCGGGCCTCCGCCACGCAGGCCTCCGGGCGGCCGGGGGTGTGGGTGCGGTCGAGCACCTTCAGCACGTGCTGCCGGGCGCTCTGCATGCCGAAGGAGATCCGGTTGAAGCCGCCCTGGCGCAGGGTGGCCAGATACGCCGGGTCCACCGACTCCGGGTTCGCCTCCGTCGTCACCTCCGCGTCCGGCGCGAGACCGAACTCCTCGCGGACCGCGGCCAGCATCCGGACGAGGTCGCCGGCGGCCAGCAGGGTGGGCGTGCCGCCGCCGACGAAGACCGTGCGGACCTGGCGGGGGTCGTCGCCGAGGACCTTGCGGGCCAGGCGGATCTCGTCGATCAGGGTGTCCGCGTAGTTGTCGCGGGAGGCGAGGACGCCGCCGGTGCCGCGCAGCTCGGTCGCGGTGTAGGTGTTGAAGTCGCAGTAGCCGCAGCGGGTCGCGCAGTACGGAACGTGCAGGTAGAACCCGAGGGGGCGGTCGGCGGCCCCGGCGAGCGCGGACGCGGGGAGCGCGCCGTCGTCGGGGACGGGCTCGCCGTCGGGGAGTGCGGAAGGCATGCCTTCCATTGTCCAGGACGGGACGGGGTGCTCGACCGGAGCCGTGAGCGGGCGTGCGCCGGACGCGTTCCGCGCTCAGGGGGGCGGGGTGCTGGACCGGAGCCGTGCGCCGGCCGCCGGACGCGTTCCGCGATCAACGGGGCGGTGAGTCCGGCGCGGCCAAGCGAGCGCAGCCGCGGCCGTCGCCGTCGCTGGGGCAAGCGGCGCGCCAACTGCCCCAGGGGCGCTGGGGACCGCTCGACCGGCCACGACGCCGTCACCGGCCGACGCGCCCCGCCGCCCTCGCGCTACACCTCGCGAGTCCCCGCGTACATCTCCTCGATCAGGTGCTTGTACTCCCGCTCCACCACCGGCCGCTTCAGCTTCAGGCTCGGCGTGATCTCGCCGTGCTCCACGTCCAGGTCCCGCGGCAGCAGCCGGAACTTCTTGATGGTCTGCCAGCGCTGGAGCCCCTCGTTGAGCTCCTTGACGTAGCCCTCGATCATCGCGACGGTCTCCGGCGCGGCCACGACGTCGGCGTACGACTTGCCGCCGAGCCCGTTCTCCTCGGCCCAGCCGAGGATCGACACCTCGTCCAGCGCGATGAGCGCCGTGCAGAAGTTCCGGTCGGCGCCGTGCACCAGGATGTTGGAGACGTACGGGCACACCGACTTGAACTGACCCTCGACCTCGGTCGGCGCGATGTACTTGCCGCCGGAGGTCTTGAACAGGTCCTTCTTGCGGTCGGTGATGCGCAGGTAGCCGTCGGGCGACAGCTCGCCGATGTCACCGGTGTGGAACCAGCCGTCGGCCTCCAGCACCTCGGCGGTCTTCTCCGGCAGCCCGTGGTAGCCCTCCATGATGCCGGGGCCGCGCAGCAGGATCTCGCCGTCCTCGGCGATCCGCACCTCGGTGCCGGGCAGCGGCTTGCCGACCGTGCCGGTGCGGTACGCCTCGCCCGGGTTGACGAAGGAGGCCGCGGAGGACTCGGTGAGGCCGTAGCCCTCCAGGATGTGGATGCCGGCGCCGGCGAAGAAGAACCCGATCTCCGGGGCGAGGGCCACGGAGCCGGAGACACAGGCGCGCAGATTGCCGCCGAAGGCCTCGCGGATCTTGGCGTACACCAGCTTGTCGGCGACCGCGTGCTTGGCGGCCAGGCCGAAGGGCGCGCTGGCGGTGCCGGTGCGGCGGAAGTTGTCCTGGGTGACCTTGGCGTACTCGCGGGCGACGTCGGCGGCCCAGCGGAAGATCTTGTACTTGGCGCCGCCGCCCGCGCGGGCCTTGTTGGCGATGCCGTTGTAGACCTTCTCGAAGATGCGCGGGACGGCCGCCATGTACGTCGGCTGGACGATCGGCAGGTTCTCGATGATCTTGTCGACCCGGCCGTCGACCGCGGTGACGTGCCCGACCGCGATCTGGCCGGAGGTGAGCACCTTGCCGAAGACGTGCGCGAGCGGCAGCCACAGGTACTGCACGTCCTCGGCGCCGACCAGGCCGGTCGCGGCGATGGCCTTGGCCATGTAGGCCCAGTTGTCGTGCGGGAGCCGGACGCCCTTGGGGCGGCCCGTCGTGCCCGAGGTGTAGATGAGGGTGGCGAGCTGGTCCTTGGTGATCGCGCCGACCCGCTCCCTGATCAGGTCGGGCTCCTTCTCCAGCCGGGCCGCGCCGCGGGCCTCCAGCTCGGCCAGGGAGAGCACCCAGTCGCCGGTCTCCACGCCCTCGGCGTCGATGACCACGACATGGTGCAGGTCGGGCAGGTCGCCGCGCTTGTCCCGCGCCTTGGCCAGCTGCTCGGCGTTCTCCGCGAACAGCACCCGGCTGTCGGAGTCGGAGACGATGAACGCGGACTCGTCGGCGTTGGTCTGCGGATACACCGTGGTGGTGGCGGCACCGGCGCACAGGATGCCGAGATCCGCGAGGATCCACTCGATCCGGGTGGCGGAGGACAGGGCGACCCGCTGCTCGGGCTGCACCCCGAGCTCGATCAGCCCGGCGGCGATGGCGTAGACCCGCTCGGCGGTCTGCCCCCAGCTCAGCGACTTCCAGTCGTCGGGACCCTCACCGGAGGCCGGGGGCACCGGGTAGCGGTACGCCTCGGCGTCGGGTGTGGCCGAAACGCGCTCCAGGAAGAGGGTCGCCACGCTCGGCGGACGGTTCTCGATCAGGGTCTGTGTGTCGCTCACGACATCCTCCGGGGCCCGCGACAGTGCGGCGGCTGCTCAGTGCGGCTGGTGTGCTCTCGCGCGTTGTTTAACTCACGAGTAACCATCGAGTGGAGATCAGACTAGAGCGCGACCGCCCCCTATGTAAGGGGCGGCGGGCTGTCACTTCCTACAGTGCGCGACGTTACGCACGCGTAGGGCCCATCGCGCTCGGACGCGACAGGCCCCTGTTCACGCGGAAGTACGCGGTTACTTCTTGCCCTTGCCCGAGCCCGCGTTCTCGTCGCTGCTCAGAACGGCGATGAAGGCCTCCTGCGGAACCTCCACAGAGCCCACCATCTTCATCCGCTTCTTGCCCTCCTTCTGCTTCTCCAGAAGCTTGCGCTTACGGGAGATGTCGCCGCCGTAGCACTTGGCGAGGACGTCCTTGCGGATGGCGCGGATGGTCTCGCGGGCGATCACCCGGGAGCCGATGGCGGCCTGGATCGGCACCTCGAAGGCCTGCCGCGGGATGAGCTCGCGCAGCTTGGCGACGAGCCGCACGCCGTACGCGTACGCGGCGTCCTTGTGGGTGATCGCCGAGAAGGCGTCCACCTTGTCGCCGTGCAGCAGGATGTCGACCTTGACCAGGCTGGAGGTCTGCTCGCCGGTGGGCTCGTAGTCCAGGGAGGCGTACCCGCGCGTCTTGGACTTCAGCTGGTCGAAGAAGTCGAAGACGATCTCCGCGAGCGGCAGGGTGTAGCGGATCTCGACGCGGTCCTCGGAGAGGTAGTCCATGCCGAGGAGGGTGCCGCGCCGGGTCTGGCACAGCTCCATGATCGCCCCGATGAACTCGGAGGGGGCGAGGATCGTCGCGCGTACGACGGGCTCGTACACCTCGTTGATCTTGCCCTCGGGGAACTCGCTCGGGTTGGTGACGACGTGCTCGCTGCCGTCCTCCATGACCACCCGGTAGACCACGTTCGGCGCGGTGGCGATCAGGTCGAGGCCGAACTCGCGCTCCAGGCGCTCGCGGATCACGTCCAGGTGGAGCAGCCCGAGGAAGCCGACGCGGAAGCCGAAGCCGAGGGCGGCGGAGGTCTCCGGCTCGTAGACCAGCGCGGCGTCGTTGAGCTGAAGCTTGTCGAGGGCCTCGCGCAGCTCCGGGTAGTCCGAGCCGTCCAGCGGGTACAGGCCGGAGAAGACCATCGGCTTGGGGTCCTTGTAGCCGCCGAGGGCCTCCGTGGCGCCCTTGGAGTGGCTGGTGACGGTGTCACCGACCTTGGACTGGCGGACGTCCTTCACCCCGGTGATGAGGTAGCCCACCTCACCGACGCCGAGGCCGTCGGCCCCGAGCATCTCCGGCGAGTTCGTGCCGATCTCCAGCAGCTCGTGGGTGGCGCCGGTCGACATCATCTTGATGCGCTCGCGCTTGCTGAGCTGGCCGTCGATGACACGGACGTACGTCACGACACCGCGGTAGGAGTCGTAGACCGAGTCGAAGATCATCGCACGGGCGGGGGCGTCCTTGACGCCGACCGGCGCCGGGACCTCGCGGACCACCCGGTCGAGCAGCGCGTCGACGCCGACACCCGTCTTGGCGGAGACCTTCAGCACGTCCTCGGGGTCGCAGCCGATGAGGTTGGCGAGCTCCTCGGAGAACTTCTCCGGCTGGGCGGCCGGCAGGTCGATCTTGTTCAGTACGGGGATGATCTTGAGGTCGTTCTCCATCGCCAGGTACAGGTTGGCGAGGGTCTGGGCCTCGATGCCCTGGGCGGCGTCGACGAGGAGGACGGTGCCCTCGCACGCGGCCAGCGACCGCGAGACCTCATAGGTGAAGTCGACGTGCCCGGGGGTGTCGATCATGTTGAGGATGTGCGTGGTGCCGGGGTCCGTGGTGGGAGCCCACGGCAGACGCACCGCCTGGGACTTGATCGTGATGCCGCGCTCGCGCTCGATGTCCATACGGTCGAGGTACTGAGCACGCATCTGCCGCTGCTCGACCACACCGGTCAGCTGGAGCATCCGGTCGGCGAGGGTGGACTTGCCGTGGTCGATGTGCGCGATGATGCAGAAGTTGCGGATCAGAGCCGGGTCGGTACGGCTCGGCGCGGGCACATTGTTAGGGGTCGCGGGCACGCAGGGTCCTGATTCTTGAGGTATCCGCAGGGTCAGCAGCGGCTCGGGTCGGATCGATACGTAGGCTCCATGGTCCCACGACGGGCGACCGGGGGCCGTTTTGGGCCGTCGGGCGAGGCCCTGGTAGCCTGGGTGGCTGTGTCTCATGCCCTCTCAGCGCGAGGCACAACCCAAGAAATCACCTGGCATGGGGCCCGCGCGGTCCTGTGCCTGAACCTGAGAAGGCTCATCAGTGGCGAACATCAAGTCCCAGATCAAGCGGATCAAGACCAACGAGAAGGCCCGGCTGCGCAACAAGGCCGTCAAGTCCTCCCTGAAGACCGCGATCCGCAAGGCCCGTGAGGCCGCTGCCGCGGGTGACGCCGAGAAGGCCACCGAGTACCAGCGCGCTGCCGCGCGTCAGCTCGACAAGGCCGTCGCCAAGGGCGTCATCCACAAGAACCAGGCTGCCAACAAGAAGTCGGCGCTCGCTTCCAAGGTCGCGTCCCTCAACGGCTGACACTTGATTTGACGCCGGACGGACCCGAGCGGGCCCTCTCTCTTCCGCTCCCGCCCGGCCCACAAGAGCCCGTACGCGGCCTGCGTTCGCCACGCGGGTACGGGCTCGACATCTTGCACCGAGGCCCCGGAGCCCGCCCTTCCCCAGGGCGGAAGCCGGGGTCTTCGGCTTTGTCGAGGTCCTTGTTGTCAGCCCGTCCGGCGTTTGAGGACGAGGCCCGTCCAGGGCCGACGGGGGTCTGGGGGCGGAGCCCTCAGGACCGGGGTCGAAGGGGCGGCGCCCCTGGGGACGGGGATGGGAACGGGAAAGGGCGGCGGGGGCGAAAACACCCCACCACCGGCCACGGCGCACCGCGAGCCGCCCACCCCGCTCCCTCTACTCCCTACCCCCGCGACCGCGCTGCCCGGGCGATGGTGACGACCGCCTTCTCCAGCGCGTACTCGGGATCGTCCCCGCCACCCTTCACCCCCGCGTCCGCCTCGGCCACCGCCCGCAACGCGACGGCGACCCCGTCCGGCGTCCACCCCCGCATCTGCTGCCGCACCCGGTCGATCTTCCACGGCGGCATGCCGAGCTCCCGCGCGAGATCCGCGGGCCGCCCACCCCGCGCTGACGACAGCTTCCCGATCGCCCGCACCCCCTGCGCCAACGCACTGGTGATCATCACCGGCGCCACCCCGGTGGCCAGCGACCACCGCAACGCCTCCAGCGCCTCCGCGGCCCGCCCCTCGACCGCCCGGTCGGCGACGGTGAAGCTCGACGCCTCGGCCCGCCCGGTGTAGTACCGCCCCACGACCTCCTCGTCGATCGTCCCCTCGACATCGGCGACCAGCTGCGACACGGCCGACGCCAGCTCCCGCAGATCGCTGCCGATGGAGTCGACGAGCGCCTGGCACGCCTCGGGCGTGGCCGACCGCCCGGTCGCCCGGAACTCCTGCCGCACGAACGCCAGCCGGTCCGCCGGCTTGGTCATCTTCGGACAGGCGACCTCCCGCGCCCCCGCCTTCCGCGCGGCGTCGAGCAGTCCCTTGCCCTTCACCCCGCCGGCGTGCAGCAGCACGAGGGTGATCTCCTCGGCGGGCGCCGAGAGATACGCCTTCACGTCCTTCACGGTGTCGGCCGACAGATCCTGCGCATCGCGTACGACCACGACCTTGCGCTCCGCGAAGAGTGACGGACTGGTCAGCTCGGCGAGCGTGCCGGGCTGCAACTGGTCCGAGGTCAGGTCCCGTACGTCCGTGTCGGCGTCGGCGGCCTTCGCGGCGGCCACCACCTCCCGCACGGCGCGGTCGAGCAGCAGGTCCTCCTGTCCCACGGCGAGCGTCACCGGGGCGAGGAGGTCGTCATGCGCAGTCTTCTTGGCCATCGCGTACAGCATGGCACGGGCCACTGACACGACGACCGGTACGGCCACGCACACCCGCCGGCTCCCGCCGCCCTCTCCGTCCCCGGCACCCTGGCGTCCCCGGCACTCTCGGCACCCCGGCGTCCCCGGCGCCCCCGGCGCCCCCGGCACCCTGGCGTCCCCGGCACCCCCGTCGCCCCGGCGTCCCGGCGTCCCGGCGTCCCGGCGTCCCGGCGTCCCGGCGTCCCGGCGTCCCGGCGTCCCGGCGTCCCGGCGTCCCGGCGTCCCGGCGGAGCGTCACGGTTCCTCCCGCCACCCCTCCCACTGCCCGGCGAACTCGTCCAGCTCCCCCGGATCCAGCCGCCCCTCCTCGTCCCGCAGCACGACGAGCCACTGCGCGTCCTCGGCGTCGTCCTCCCCCGCCAGCGCGTCCCGCACGATCCGCGGCTCCTCAGCCACCCCGAACCGCTCCCCGAGCGCCTCCACCACCGCTTCCGCGGCATCCCGGTCGGGCAGCACCAGCACATGTCTCACATCGCTCACAGCCCCATTCTCCGGCACGCCGGACAGCCCCCCGAGGAGGCGCCGAACCCCGGGACACGGAGCCGGACGGGCGCTGCACCCCGACCGGCACCGAACCGCCGCCACAGGACGCGTCCTACGCTCCCGGCCCCTCCCGTCACCGACAGCGCCCCGAATCCACCCACCCGACAGCAACCCTCCCCTCCCCTCCCCGCCCCGCCATCCCCAAGCCGACCCCGCTCACCCCTCCTCGTCGGCCCCCCGGCCCCCACCCCCGCCCCGCACCACCGGCACCCGTTCCAGTTCGATCCCGAACCGCTCCCGGTACACCCCGAGCACCTCCTCGTCGGTCCCCAACTCCCGTACCTCGCGCGTTCCGTCAGCCGCCGTCGCCGTGAAGGTCCGGCCGCTGAGCGTGATCCGGCCTCCCTCCTCCGTGACCAGCGAGCACACCAGTGAGCGGGTGAAGTGCGAGGCCGGTGAGGTGGTGTGCCACCAGGCGCCGGCCACGAAGTCGCCGAGCACCCGGGGCCGCACCTCCAGCCGGTACTGGGGCCGGCCGTCCCTGAGGACGTCCAGGTCGGCCGCCTCCGCCGCCGTGTGCCCACCCCGCACCCCGGCCGCGTCCGCCCCGGCCTCGACGACCCGGAACGTGCCGCCGGGATCCACCTGCTCGCCCCGCGCCCCGATGGCCAGGGGATGGTGACTGTGCGCCCCGAAGCCGACGTCGGCCAGCCAGTCGCCGCCGTCCACCGTCCGCACCCGCAGGGCGAGATGGTCGTACGGGACGCCGAGCCGCCCCTCCTCCCCGTACACCCGGGCCGCGAGCAGCGTCACCTCGAAGCCCAGCGCGGCGAGCAACGCCCCGAAGAAGCCGTTGAGTTCGTAGCAGAACCCGCCCCTTCGCGCCCCCACCACCTTGTCCAGCAACCGCTCCTCCTCCAGCACGATCTCCTCGCCGAGATGGATCGACAGGTTCTCGAAGGGGACGGTCCGCAGGTGGCGCAGGTGCAGTTCGCGCAGGACGTCCACGGTGGGCCACGCCGGGTGCTCGACACCGAGGCGGCGGAGACAGGCATCAACCTGTGCGGAATTCATGCCGTCAGTCTCCTGCCACCCGCAACCCCGGGCCCGTCCCCACCACCGCCAGCGCGCCGTCCTCGTCGGTCCGCAGCACCCTCGCGCCCAGCGCCCGCAGCGCCGCGACCGTGCCGGGCGCCGGATGCCCGTAGGTGTTGTCCCGGCCCACCGAGATCAACGCCAAGCGCGGAGCCACCCGCCGTATGAGGTCCGGGTCCTGGTACGCCGAGCCGTGGTGGGCGACCTTGAGCACATCCACGCCGCCCAGCAGCGCACCCGCCGGTGATCTCGACAGCGCCCGCTGCGCCGGGGGTTCGAGATCGCCGAGCAACAGCAACCGCAGCCCGCCCGACCGCACCAGCAAGGTGACGCTCGCGTCGTTCGGGCCTTCGGGTTCCGGTCCCGGTACGGGAAAGGCCCCGCTCCGGCTCGGCTGCTGCGGCGGCGGCCACACCACCTCCCAGGACAGCGGCCCGGTGCGCCGCCTCTCCCCCGCCACGGCACGGGTGACCGGAACACGATGCCGCGCCGCCTGCCGCCGTACGAACTCCACCTGGTCCGCCGGTTCCTCGAACCCGGTCGTCTCGATCTCCGCCACGCTCCGCCCACGCAGCACCCCGGGCAGGCCCGCCACGTGGTCGGCGTGGAAGTGGGTGAGGACGACCAGCGGAACCCTGGTGATGCCCAGGGTGCGCAGACACCGGTCGACGAGCGTCGGATCGGGCCCCGCGTCCACCACCACGCCGGTACCGTCGCCCGCCGCGAGCACGGTCGCGTCGCCCTGTCCCACGTCGCACATCGCGAACCGCCAACCGGGCGGCGGCCATCCCGTGACCACTCTGGCCAGCGGCGGCGGCTGCACCACCACCAGCAGGAGCAGCGCCCCGCAGACCCCGCACCACCAGGGGTGCCGCAGCAGGCGCCGACCGGCCGTCACCCCGACCACCGTCGTCAGGGCGAGCAGTGCCGCCCCGGTCCAGCTGCCGGGCCAGTCCACCCCGGCGCCGGGCAGCGCGGCTCCGGTACGGGCGACGTCCGCGATCCAATCGGCGGGCCAACTCGCGCACCACGCCAGCGACTTGGCCACCGGCATCGCCAGGGGCGCGGTCGCCAGCGCGGCGAACCCCAGCACCGTGGCCGGCGCCACCGCGAACTCCACCAGCAGATTGCACGGCACCGCCACCAGGCTCACCCGCGCCGACAGCACCGCGACGACCGGCGCACACAGGGCCTGCGCGGCACCCGCGGCGGCCAACGCCTCGGCCAGCCGCGGTGGCACCCGGCGCCGTCGCAGGGCCGCGCTCCACCGGGGCGCCAGCGTGAGCAGCGCCCCGGTGGCCAGGACGGACAGTAGGAAGCCGTAACTCCGGGCGAGCCAGGGGTCGTAGAGCACCAGCAGCAGGACGGCCGTCGCCAGCGCCGGGATCAGGGACCTGCGACGCCCGGTCGCCAGGGCGAGCAGGACGACCGTTCCACAGGCCGCGGCCCGCAGCACACTCGGGTCCGGCCGGCACACGACGACGAAGGCGAGGGTGAGCGCACCGCCGAGCAGTGCCGTCGTGCGCAGGGGGATGCCGAGCCTGGGCGCCAGCCCTCTTCGCTCGACACGCTGGGCCAGTCCGGGCGGCCCGATGAGCAGGGCCAGGATGATCGTGAGGTTGCTCCCGGACACGGCGAGCGTGTGCGCGAGGTCGGTCTCCTTGAACGCCTCGTCCAACTCCGCGGTGATCCGCGAGGTGTCCCCGACGACCAGTCCCGGCAGCAACGCCCGCGCGTCGCCCGGGAGTTCGTCGGTGGCATCCCGCAGTCCGGCCCGCAACCGTCCGGCGAACCGCTGTGCCCCCGAGGGCCCCGCGACGATCTCCGGCGCCCCCTTCCCCCACACCCGCACCACGGCCGCGATCCGGTCCCCACCCACCATCACCGGCGCCAACCGCGCGCTCACCCGAACCCGCGTGGAGGGCAACAGCCGCAGCCAGGACGACGAGGTGGACCCATCCGAAGCGACGTTCCCCCCGGTCTCCTCCCCGGCGCCCTCGCCACCCCTCCCCCCGATCCCGTCCCCGGCATTCGCCGCCGTCCCCTCACCACCCCCCGCCCCGGCGCTCGCTCCCCTCCCCTCCCGGGCATCCACCCCGGCCCCCGCGTCCACCATGACCAGCACAGGCGCCCGCGTGTCCACCGACGTCCCGTCAGCCTTCCGGACCCGCCGCACCTCCCCCTTGATCAGCACGGAGACCGGGGCCGGCCGGTCCCCCGTCACGCGCGGCCGGGTCAGCCGGGGGTCGGAGGTGACCTCGATCTCGGCGGTCACCGTCGCGTACGCGCACGCCAGCCCCGGCACCGGCCCGCGTCGCAGATCCGCTCCGTGCAACCCGGCCGAGGCGGCGGCCGCGGCGACACAGAGCAGCACGGCGGCCACCGCGACCCGCGGCCCCGCGCCGCGCCGCGTCACCAGGAGCCCGCCAGCCACCACCAGGCAGGCGACGACGACACCGGCGGTCCACTCGGGCGCCGCGTCCAGCGTCAGCGCCGCCGTCGCCCAGGCGGCGAGCGCGGGCGGGACCAGCCGTAGGTCGGTGGGCCCCTCCTGACGGGGGTGGGCCGCGCCGAGCCGGGTGCCGGAGGCGGCGTGCACGGTTCGGCGGGGCCGGGACACCGCCGGACGAACCTCGGGTACGTGGCTCATGGCCGTACGAGATTCCGCAGATCGGCGAAGCGGCGTTCGCCGATGCCGTTGACCTCGCGCAGTTCGTCCACCGAGCGGAAGCCGCCGTGCTGGGTGCGGTAGTCGACGATGTGCTGGGCGAGAACCGGACCGACCCCCGGCAGCGTGTCCAACTGGTCCACGGTGGCCGTGTTGAGCGAGACCGGCGCCACGGGCCCCGCTCCCGGCACCGCACCGACCGCACCGGCCGGACCACCGGCCGCCGTACCACCCGAGCCGGCGCCGACACCGGGCGCTGCCCCGGGAGCACCGACGACGACCTGCTCACCGTCCACGAGGAAGCGGGCACGGTTGAGCCCCGTGGTGTCCGCGCCCGGCCGCACCCCACCGGCCGCCCGGAGCGCGTCGGCGACCCGCGAGCCCGTGGGGAGGCGATGGACGCCGGGTTCGCGGACCTTCCCGCTGACGTCCACCACGATCTCGGCCGAGGGTGTGCCCGCGGTGCTCGGCGCACCCGGGCCGGACCCGGCCTCGGCACCCCGCTCCGCGTAGGGCGCCGCCACCACCTCGGGCGCCCGCACGGTCTGCGCCCGCCCGGTCCAGAAGTGCTGCACGGCGAAACCGGCGGCCACGACGAGCAGCACCGCGAGCGCGACCACGCTCCGCCGCTCCAGCCCACACCTTGTCTGCACCCACACCGGCAGCCGCTCCCGCAGAGCCATCCCGGCCCGCACCCGCCACTCCCCAGCCCCGACCCCGACCCCGGCGTCAGCCCCAGCCCCAGCCCCAGCCCCAGCCCCAACCCCAGCGCCCGAACGACCGTCGGCCCAGACCTCCGGCACGCCCTCGGCAGCCACCCCGCCCCGCACACCCTCGGCAGCCCCCCCGACCCGCGCGCCCACCAGCGCCCCGGCCCCCGCGTCAACTACCCCGAAGCCGGCATCCGGCGCCCGCACACCGCCCGCAACCGCACCCGAGTCCACGGCGGGGCCCGCACCCGCGTCCGAGTCCACCCCCGAGTCCCCGCTCGCGCCCCGCTCCCCCACGCGATCGGCGAACATCGCCTCCGCCCGCCGCCGAAGCTCCTCGGCCGACGCATGCCGATGCCGGACCCGTGACCGGCGCCGGTGGCGGGCACGGACGTCGGAGGCGGGCCCACGGCCCGGCCCACTGGTCAAAGTCGCTGTACGTGAACGTGATCGAAGTGCCATGCGACGAGGATCGGCCACCCCGCGCTCACGCGATGATCTTGCTCAATTCCCGGGGACGGCAGCCCACTTGTGGATAACTCGGCCACTCACACGAGTGAAGCCGAGACCCCTCCACCGCGACCTCTCCCACCGCGCCCTCTCAGCGCGGCGACACAACCGTCCCCAACAACCCCGGCCCCGTATGCGCCCCGATCACCGCACCGACCTCGCTGACATGCAGATCCACCAGCCCCGGCACCCGCACCCGCAGCCGCTCCGCGAGGGCCGCGGCCCGGTCGGGAGCGGCGAGATGGTGAACGGCGATGTCGACCGGCGCGCTGCCCGCCCGGTCGGCCACGATCTCCTCGAGGCGGGCGATGGCCTTGGACGCCGTGCGCACCTTCTCCAGGGGCACGATCCGGCCGCCCTCCAGCTGGAGCAGCGGCTTGACCGCCAGCGCCGAGCCGAGCAGGGCCTGCGCGGCACCGATCCGGCCGCCGCGGCGCAGATAGTCGAGGGTGTCGACGTAGAAGTAGGCCGCGGTCCCCGCGGCCCGCTTCTCCGCCGCGGTGACCGCCTCGTCCACCGTGCCGCCGGACTCCGCGGCCTCCGCCGCCGAGAGCGCGCAGAAGCCGAGCGCCATCGCGATCATCCCGGTGTCCACGACCCGCACCGGCACCGGCGCCTCGCGCGCCGCGAGGACCGCCGCGTCGTAGGTGCCGGAGAGCTCGGCGGACAGATGCAGCGAGACGATGCCGGTGACGCCGGTCTCGGCGATCTCGCGGTAGGTCTCGGCGAACTGCTGGGGGCTGGGGCGCGAGGTGGTGACGGAGCGCCGCTTCTGGAGCGCCTGGGCCAGGGAACGGGTCGAGATCTCGGTGCCCTCTTCGAGTGCCTGGTCGCCGAGGACGACGGTCAGGGGCACCGCGGTGATGCCGTGGCGCTCCATCGTCCGCTGCGGCAGGTAGGCCGTTGAATCGGTGACGATCGCGACATGGCGGGACATGAGCTGGAGGTTACCTGCCGTAGCGGGGGCGCGGCAGCCCGACCCCTGTCACCTGGAACAGCCTTGACCGGATCAAGTGGTGCTCTCGGGACGGGGTTTCTTCTGCCAGGGGTAGGCGGGCCGCTGTCCCGGCGGGGTGATGGCGGGCCGGGTCGGTTCCTCGGCGGTGGATGACCTCGGCGTCTGCGGCCAGGTCTGCTGACCGCTCGCGTCGTCGGCGACCGTCGGTGCCTCCGGCCACGGCGGCGCCGCCTGGGCGGCCGATCCGGGCGGCCCCGCCGGTCCGTTCGACGCGGTCGGTTCTGTCGTCCAGTGCCGCAGGGCGCCGGCCTCCATGTCGATCTGGGTGCTCAGCGAGTCCAGATCGTCGTCGGCGAAACGGCGAGCGCGGTCCCGGGCCGCCCAGCGCAGGGAGTCCGCGGAGTGGGTGATCTGCTCGGTGCGCTCGCGCAGTCCGGGCAGCCGCTCGGCGAGGGTGGTCCGGTCCGGCTCGGACTCCAGCCGCCTGAGTTCACCGTCCAGTTCGTGTCCGTGCGCGCTGAGCCGCTGGAAGAGGGCGAGGGACTCCTTGAGGGACTCGTCCTCGGCCACGCCCGCGTGCAGCGCGTCCTGGGTGGCGCGCATGGAGGTGCGCAGCTTCAGCCGGAGTTGGGCCAGTTCGCCCCCCGGGCCCGGCTGGGCGAAGGACTTGGCGCGCAGGGTGTGGTCCTCGACCGTGCGGCGGGCCTGGGTCAGGGTGCGGTCCACGCCCCGCTTGGCGGCGCCGACCGCCTTCACCGTGGCGTAGGCGCCGAGCACGAGGAAGAGCACGAAAAGCAGCGCGACCACCGTCATCCATGCCTCCACAACGCTCCTCCTCGGACCAGGCGCGACGTTCCGCGCCGCTCTCCCACGGTAAACGCTACGGGCAGGCCCGGAGTTCCAGGAGAACCCCGACCCTGCCCGCACCGAACCCTTAGGGGACCACCACCGGCAGGCGACAGCCGTCGCGCGTCACACGCTCGTGCGTCACACCCTCGTACGTCACACCCTCGTGCGTCCGCGTCACGCCGTCGTGCGTCACACCCTCGTGCGTCCGCGTCACGCCCGCGTAGGTCACACACCCCCGCGCGCCACGCGCCAGCCCATCACGCGCCAGCCCGTCACGCCGGAACGATGTTCACCAGCTTCGGCGCCCGCACGATCACCTTGCGGATGCCCGCGCCCTCGAGCGCCGCCACGACCTTGTCGTCGGCCAGCGCGACCTTCTCCAGCTCCTCGTCGGAGATGGCCGGCGAGACCTCCAGGCGGGCCTTGACCTTGCCCTTGATCTGCACCACGCAGGTCACGGTCTCGTCGACGACGTACGCCGGGTCGGCGAGGGGGAAGTCCTGGTGGACGACCGACTCCGCGTGCCCCAGCCTGCGCCACAGCTCCTCGGCGATGTGCGGGGCCAGCGGGGCGACCAGCAGGACCAGCGCCTCGGCGACGGAACGCGGGACCGCGCCGCCCGCCTTGGTCAGGTGGTTGTTCAGCTCGGTGACCTTGGCGATGGCGGTGTTGAACCGCATGCCCTCCAGGTCCTGGCGCACCCCGTCGATCGCCTTGTGCAGGGCGCGCAGCGTGTTCTCGTCGGGCTCGGTGTCGACGACGGTCACCTGGCCGGTGGCCTCGTCGACGATGTTGCGCCACAGCCGCTGCAGCAGGCGGTACTGGCCGACCACCGCGCGCGTGTCCCACGGCCGGGAGACGTCCAGCGGACCCATGGCCATCTCGTACAGGCGCAGGGTGTCGGCGCCGTACTCCTCGCAGATGGACTCCGGGGTGACCGCGTTCTTCAGGGACTTGCCCATCTTGCCCAGCAGCCTGGAGACCTTCTCGCCCTGGTGGAAGAAGGCGCCGTCGCGCTCCTCCACCTGCTCGGCCGGCACCGGGAAGCCACGGCTGTCGCGGTAGACGAAGGCCTGGATCATGCCCTGGTTGAACAGCCTGTGGAACGGCTCCGCGGAGGAGACGTGCCCCAGGTCGAACAGCACCTTGGACCAGAAGCGGGCGTACAGCAGGTGCAGCACCGCGTGCTCGGCGCCGCCCACGTACAGGTCGACACCGCCGAGCGGCTGGCCCTCGCGCGGGCCCATCCAGTACTGCTCGATCTCGGGGTCGACCAGCTTCTCGCTGTTGTGCGGGTCCAGGTAGCGCAGTTCGTACCAGCAGGAACCGGCCCAGTTGGGCATGGTGTTGGTCTCACGCCGGTACTTCTTCGGCCCGTCGCCCAGGTCCAGGGTGACGTTGACCCAGTCCTCGTTGCGGGACAGCGGGGTCTCCGGGGAGGTGTCCGCGTCGTCCGGGTCGAAGGTGCGGGGCGAGTAGTCCTCGACCTCGGGCAGCTCCAGCGGCAGCATCGACTCGGGCAGCGAGTGGGCGATGCCGTCCTCGTCGTAGACGATCGGGAAGGGCTCGCCCCAGTAACGCTGCCGGCTGAACAGCCAGTCGCGCAGCCGGAAGTTGACGGTGCCCTCGCCGACGCCGGTCCGCTCCAGCCACTCGGTGATGCGCGCCTTGGCCTCGGCGACGCCCAGGCCGTCCAGCGAGACGCCCTCCCGCGCGGAGTTGACGATCGTGGCGTCGTAGGAGACGAAGGCGTCGTCCCACGTGGCGGTGTCCGTGCCGCGGCCGTCGGTCGGCTCGACGACGCAGCGGATCGGCAGCTCGAAGGCGCGCGCGAACGCGAAGTCGCGGTTGTCGTGGGCCGGGACGGCCATGATCGCGCCGGTGCCGTAGCCCATCAGGACGTAGTCGGCGATGAAGACGGGGATCTGCTCGCCGTTGACCGGGTTGGTGGCGTACGAGCCGATGAAGACGCCGGTCTTGTCCTTGGCGTCGGCCTGGCGCTCGACGTCCGACTTGGAGGCGGCCTGCGCGCGGTAGGCGGCGACGGCCTCGGTGGGGGTCGCGTGAGCGCCGGTCCAGACGTCGTGGGTGCCCTCGGGCCAGGCGGCCGGCGTGAGCTTCTCGACCAGCGGGTGCTCGGGCGCCAGCACCATGTACGTCGCGCCGAACAGGGTGTCGGGGCGGGTGGTGAAGACGGTGATGTGCTCGCCGTCGACGGGGAAGTCGACGCGGGCGCCCTCGGAGCGGCCGATCCAGTTGCGCTGCTGGAGCTTGATGGCCTCGGGCCAGTCCAGCGCGTCCAGGTCGTCCAGCAGCCGGTCGGCGTAGGCGGTGATCCGCATGTTCCACTGGCGCAGCTTGGCCTTGAAGACGGGGAAGTTGCCGCGCTCGGAGCGGCCGTCGGCGGTGACCTCCTCGTTGGCCAGCACGGTGCCCAGGCCGGGGCACCAGTTGACGGGCGCGTCCGAGGCGTACGCCAGGCGGTACTCGCCCAGGACGTCGGCGCGCTCGGCGGCGGTCAGCGCGGACCAGGAACGGCCGCCGGGTACCGCGCGCTCACCGGACTCGAACGCGGCGACCAGCTCGGAGATCGGGCGGGCCTTCCTCGCCTCGTCGTCGTACCAGGAGTTGAAGATCTGCAGGAAGATCCACTGGGTCCACTTGTAGTACTCCGGGTCGATCGTGGCGAACGACCGGCGCTTGTCGTGGCCCAGGCCCAGCCGGCGCAGCTGGGACTTCATGTTGTTGATGGCGGCCTCGGTGGTGACCCGGGGGTGCTCGCCGGTCTGCACGGCGTGCTGCTCGGCGGGCAGGCCGAAGGCGTCGAAGCCCAGGGTGTGCAGGACGTTGTGGCCGGTCATGCGCTGGAACCGGGCGAAGACGTCGGTCGCGATGTACCCCAGCGGGTGGCCGACGTGCAGGCCCGCACCGGAGGGGTACGGGAACATGTCCATGATGAACTTCTTGGGCTTGGCGACCAGCTCCGCGTCGCCCGCCAGGTCACCCTTGGGGTTCGGTGCGGCGTACGTACCCTCGGCGTCCCAGAAGTCCTGCCAGCGCGCCTCGATCTCGGCCGCGACGGCGGCCGTGTAGCGGTGCGGCGCGGCCACCTCGGCAGCAGCGGCGGGGTTCGTCTCGCTCATGATCCTCAAGCTCCATCGATCGTCTCTGCCGGCGGCTGTCTCGTGTGGAAACGAAAAATCCCCTCGCACAGGAGGGGACGCCGCGCCGATGCCGACCGGGCCGTTACCGGCGGTCGGGACTGATCAGCGCGGCTCGCTAAGCAGAAGGCGTACGGCACGCATGGCGTCAGGGTACCGCAGCCATTGAGCAAGCCGCGACGCGCTTACGTATGCCCTCTTGGCACCGGGTGCCGTTCGCTCAGATCCCGCAGAGCACTCCAACATCACCCGACAACAACTGAACAACAGTCAAAAGTTACTTCGCGTAACAACCGCTAAGGGACATCACCACGACCCCATTGTCCTTTGATAACAACGCAATAACTCAAACCTCGTACCCACCGGTATGGCTCGACTTAGAGTGCGGCGGCGGGACCGCTTTCCCGAACTGCTCGGAGTTGCCCCCATGAACCCTCGTCGTAGTAACAGCTCACTACCCAAGGCCGGTCGCTCGGTCTACGGGATGGTGTCGGCTGTCGTCCTGCTCTTCATACCCGTGTTCGTGCTGGTCGGAGGTGAGAGGGTCCGAGACTTCCTCAATTTCGGCGCGGGCGTGCTGTCCCTGGTCTCCCTCACCTGCTCGGTGATCTGGGGCCTGGTCGCCCAGGACCGGATCTTCCTCAACCCGCAACAGCGGATCATCGGCCAGGCCGTGCACCGGACCACGGCGGTCGGCTCGATCGCCTTCCTGCTGCTGCACATCACCACCAAGGTCGTCCTCGACCACACCACGCTGATCTCCGCGATCATCCCGTTCTCACTCGGCGTCACCGGGAGCGCCGGCCTGATCGGCCTCGGCTCGCTGGCCGGCCTGCTGATGATCTTCGTGGGCATCACCGGCGCCCTGCGCAGCCAGTTCGCCTCCCCGGCCCCGGTCGCCGCCCGCTGGCGCGCCATGCACATGCTGGCCTACCCGGCCTGGTGCTTCGCCCTGCTCCACGGCCTGTACTCGGGCCGCGAGGCCAAGCCGGTCTTCGTGATCCTCTACGGCCTGTCGCTCGCCGGCGTCATGGCCGCCCTGGCCCTGCGCGCCGCCCCCCGCCCGGTCAAGCGCAAGGTCGCCGACCGCATCCAGGCGATCCTCGGCACCCCGGACAACCGGGGCCGCGATGAGCTGGACGCCAGCCGCGCCAGGAACGCCGAGACCTCCTCCTCCGCGCTGCCGGGCTACGAGGGCACGCGCGCGACGCGGTCCCGCCCGTCCACCGCGTTCAAGGACCCCGCACCCTCCGCCGCGGAGCCCGCCAACGGCTTCGCGGCCGCCTACCGTGCCGTCACACCCACCCCGCGCATCCCCCAGCAGCCCTCCTACGGCGCCGACCAGACCGCCCGCATGGACCTGCCGACGGACATGCAGGCCACGGAGGCGATCCCGCGCTACGACACCGGCGGCAGCACCTCCGGCAGCTGGCCGATCCCCCTGCCCCCGCCGGTCGGCGAGGCGCCCCCCTCGGCCTACGACCCGCTCCAGGACACCGGCTACACCATCCCGACCTACCGCGATCCGGGCACGGGCGGATACGGCACGAGTGACATGTACGACACCGGTGAGACAAACACCATGTCCGGCGCGTACTACTCGAACGACACGTACAACAGCGGTCCCGCCACTGGTCCAACGCCGGGTGAGTCGTACGACTTCGACACACCGGGCCCGGGCGAACCTTGGAACATGCCTTCCGGAGGCTATAGGTGAACGAGGCCCTGCCCGACGTCCCAGAAGTCCGCGTGGTCGGACTTCCTCAGCTCACGTCGGGCTTCGACCTTGTCGAAAGACTTGATCTGCCCATGCACCTGAAGGTGCACGGGCCGCTGGAACCCCTGGGCGGCGAGCAGCTCGCGAAGCTCTCCGAGAACATCAACCTGAAGGGCCGCGGCGGCGCGGGCTTCCCCTTCCACAAGAAGCTGCGCTCGGTCGCCGAGGCGGCGATCAAGCGCGGGGTGCGCCCGGTCGTCGTCGTCAACGGCAGCGAGGACGAACCGGCCTGCCGCAAGGACACGGTGCTCATCAACCGCGCCCCGCACCTCATCCTGGACGGCGCCCTGCTGGTCGCCGAGGCCCTCGGCGCCCGCACGCTCGTGGTGGGGGTCACCCGGGAGTCCACCCAGCGCTCCATGGAGGCCGCCCTCGCCGAACGCGGCCTCAGCAACGGCCGCAGGTCTGCCCTGCGCGCCCGCGTGCAGCGCAACCCCGTCCGGATGGTCACCGGGGCGGCGGCCTCACTGGTCCGCTCCATCGACGGCGGCCCCGCGATCCCGCCCGGCCGCAAGGTCAGCGCCTCCCAGAACGGCGTCGGCGGCGCCCCGACCCTCCTGTCGAACGCCGAGACCTTCGCCCAACTCGCCATCGCCGCCCGCATCGGCCCCGAGCGCTACGGCAACACCGGCCTCTACGACGAACCGGGCACCGTCATGCTCACCGTCTCCGGCGCCGTCGCCCGCCCCATGGTGATCGAGGTCCCCACGGGCGTGCCGCTGCGCTACGTCCTGCAGCTCGCGGGCGCCCCGCCGGTCCCGCAGGGCGTGCTGACCGGCGGCTACCACGGCAAGTGGATCGACGCGGCGACCGTCAACGAGGCGATCGTCTCCCGCAACTCCCTGGACGCCGTGGGCGGTTCGCTCGGCGCCGGCGCCATCCTGCCGATCAGTCAGGAGACTTGCCCGCTGGGTGAGTCGCTGATGGTGGCGAGGTGGCTGGCCGAGGAGAGCGCCGGCCAGTGCGGCCCCTGCTACCTCGGTCTGCCGGCCGCCGCGCGCGGCCTGGAGGACATCCTGAACGGCGGTGGCCCGGCCGCCCTGGAGGCGCTCAAGCAGGTCGCCAAGAACGTCAAGCGGCGCGGCGCGTGCTCGCACCCCGACGGCTCCGCGATGTTCCTGGAGTCGACCATCAAGGCCTTCACCGACGACCTCGCCGCCCACGTCCTCGGCAACGGCTGCGGACGGCCCGTGGAGGGCGTCCTGCCGCTCTTCGAGGGCGGCCAGACCCCCTCGGGCCTCCCGGGCGGCACCGAGTCCGAGGAGAACGGCCCGAGCCGCCAGAAGATCTACGTCGACTGGACGCTCTGCCGGGGCCACGGTCTGTGCGCCGGCATCCTCCCGGAGGTCTTCGAGCTCGGCGCCGACGGCTTCCCCACCGTCGCCCAGGCCCAAGTCCCGCGCTACGCCGAGGCGAAGGCGCTGCGCGCGGTCCGCCGCTGCCCCGCCCTCGCCCTGCGCCTGGAGGAGTCGGCCCCGCGCGACAACGGCACCGCCCGCAACCTCCCGGTGCTCTCCCAGGGCCGCGGCCGCCGCGCCCTGGGCCGCTGAGCCGGCAGCACGAACCGGCAGCACGAAGGGGCCGCCCGTCTCCGGGCGGCCCCTTCGGCGTCACGACCGCCGTATCGACCGCTGTATCGACCGCCGTGTCAACTGCCTCTGGAAACACAAGAATCCCGCCGGATCGAGATGATCTGGCGGGATCTTTCCGTGGAGCTAAGGAGAATTGAACTCCTGACCTCCTGCATGCCATGCAGGCGCTCTACCAACTGAGCTATAGCCCCTTGCGGTGTCCTCCGGGCTTCCCCGGCGGCGACGCCAACATTACACGGTCACCCGGGTGGAACACCAAATCGTTTCCGAGGCCCGCCACCGGCGGGCCTCACGCGGTGACGAACGAGTAGAACCTCTTGAGCGTGCAGTGCTCCTCGAGCAGCCGGCCGTAGATCGGCTCGCCCTCGAGCTCGCGGTACGTCTCGATCGGGTCGCCTTTTATGATCAGCGCTCGCGCGCATTCCTCGCACCAGTACTGGTAGTCGGGATTGACCGGCTCCATGTCCCGCACGATCGGCGTCCCGCTGCCGCACCAGTCGCACTTTCGCCTGTGCGCACCCATCGATCAGCTCCAGCTGTGGCCGCAGGCCGTGCAGACGTAGGAAACCCCTCCATTGTCACCGAGGACTTGGGCAACGTGCAGGGAACCGCAGGAAGGGCAGGTGAACCGGGTGACCGTGTCCCGTGTCGACGCTGCTTCAAGGAGGTGGCCGACCTCCTTGAGGATGCTCGCAGGCATCACTGCTCCCTCCCGTCGGGCCGCGCCCCCTTCCGGCCGTTTGATTCTGCCACGGCCGGACCAATACGGTCAGCGACGCCTCAGTACCAGTCCGGACACGGCACCCACCGCGGGCCGTGCCGGACAGCGCGAACAGCCACGCCAAGGCGCCTCCGCAGAGGTATACGCCTCCGGGGCCCAAGTGACTCAAGCCGGACGCGGATCGGATGCGGACCGGATGCGGATCGGTCCGATACGACAAGATCCCGCCCCCCTGAGGGGACGGGATCTTGATCTGTGGAGCTAAGGAGAATTGAACTCCTGACCTCCTGCATGCCATGCAGGCGCTCTACCAACTGAGCTATAGCCCCTTGCTTTGTTCGTTCCGCTCCGCGGGGCGAACAAGAAGAACTTTAGCCTGCGACCTGCCAGAAAGTGAAATCCGCTCAGTCGTCGTCCCCGAGCACCGGCTCGGGCAGCGTGCCGGCGTTGTGCTCCAGCAGCCGCCAGCCGCGAGCGCCCTCACCGAGGACGGACCAGCAGCAGTTGGAGAGCCCGCCGAGGCTCTCCCAGTGCCGCGCCTCCAGACCGAGGAGCCGGCCGATGGTGGTGCGGATCGTGCCGCCGTGGCTGACGACGACGAGGGTGCCGTCGTCGGGGAGCTTGTCGGCGTGCCGGAGCACCACGGGGGCGGCGCGGTCGGCCACCTCGGTCTCCAGTTCGCCGCCGCCGCGGCGGATCGGCTCGCCGCGCTTCCACGCGGTGTACTCCTCGCCGTGCGAGGCGATGATCTCGTCGTGGGTCAGCCCCTGCCAGACGCCCGCGTAGGTCTCCCGCAGGCCCTCATCGTGGCTGACGTCGAGGCCGGTGAGGGCGGCGAGTTCGGCGGCGGTGTGCGCGGCCCGCTTCAGGTCCGAGGCGACGATCGCGTCGGGCCTCAGGGAGGCGAGCAGCCGGGCGGCGCGGCGGGCCTGGGACAGGCCCGTCTCGGTCAGCTCGACGTCCGTGGTGCCCTGGAAGCGGCGCTCCACGTTCCAGGCGGTCTGGCCGTGCCGCCACAGAATGACGCGGCGGCCCCGGCCGGACCGGCCGCCCGTCACCTCACCGGTGGCGCTCACCGCCAGTCCTCACCGAGGTCGGCCGCCTCCTCGGCGGCCTTGAGCTTGGCGTGCTCCTCGCCCTTGCCGCGGGTGGCCTTGGCGTCCTCGGGCAGCTCCAGCTCGGGGCAGTCCTTCCAGAGCCGCTCCAGGGCGTAGAAGACGCGCTCCTCGCTGTGCTGGACGTGCACGACGATGTCGACGTAGTCGAGCAGGACCCAGCGGGCCTCGCGGTCGCCCTCGCGGCGCACCGGCTTGGCGCCGAGCTCCTTGTTCAGTCGCTCCTCGATCTCGTCGACGATCGACTTGACCTGGCGGTCGTTGGGCGCGGAGGCCAGCAGGAAGGCGTCCGTGATCGACAGCACGTCGCTGACGTCGTAGGCGATGATGTCGTGCGCGAGCTTGTCGGCGGCCGCCTGGGCGGCGGTGTGGATGAGCTCGATGGAGCGGTCAGTGGCGGTCACTACACGGCTTTCGGTCGGTGATGGCTGGACCTCAAGGGTCTCACGGACCGCAGAGGGTCCCCGTCCGTTCGGTGATCATGACGACGAGGGCGCGTAGTCCTGGCCGAGGACCACGGAGACGTTGGCGTTCGAGGAGACCTTGCCCTTGGTGACTGCGCCGGTGGGCAGGCCCAGGGTCTTGGCGACCTCGGTGGCGTTCTCCTTGTCGTCCGCGTCGGCGTAGACCACCTCGGAGGCGCTCTGCGCGGTGGACGCGGTGCCGGCCTCCAGGAAGGTGAAGCCGCCGTTGAGGAGCACGATGCGGGCCTTCTCGGTGTTGCCCTTGACGCCGCTGGCGTTCTGGACGGACACCCGGACCGCGGCGTCCTGGTCGGGGCTCTTGGCGGTGCCGCCGAGAACGTCCTTGACCACGCTGTCGCTGGCCTGGGCGCTCAGGGCGCCGTCGGTCTGGACGGGCAGCAGGGCGGTTTTGTAGTCGCCGCCCTTGGCGAGGTCGGCGAGCTTGGCGAGGAAGGTGCCGAGGTCCTTGTCGGTGAGCGAGGGGTCGAGGATCTGCGCCAGCGTCTGGACGGTGACCGTGGCTCCCTGCGCGTCGGAGGACATCTTGCGCAGCACGCCCTGCATGACCTGTCCGAACCGCTCCAGCTGGGCGTTCTGGGCCTCGCCGGAGCCGCGGTAGGTGGCGTAGGCGACGGCCATCTTGCCGCTGAGGGTCTGGTTCGCGCCCTTGTTCACCAGGGGTGCGGTGCCCTTCTTCCCGGCGTCCGGGTCGGGCACGTCGGCGTCGGTGTCGACCTCGATGTTGCCGATGATGTCGACGAGGTTCTGCAGGTAGGGAGTGTCCAGCCGCCAGGTGCCCTGGATCTGGGTGCCCAGCACCGTGTCGATGGCCTCGCGGGTGCCGGAGGAGCCGTCGTCCTCGACGGACTTGGCGAGCGTGGTCGTGGTGCCGTTGTCGTCGGCCACGGCGAGGGAGTTGGGCAGCAGGACGGTGGTGCCCTGCTTCGTGGTGGTGTTGTCGACGAGCAGCGCCGTGGAGGTGCCGCCCTTCTTGGTGTTGTGCAGGTGGACGACGATCACGTCGCGGTTCTGGGCGGCCGCGGACGTGGCCGTGCCGGTCTTGTCCTCGGACGAGGACAGGCCGGGCAGCTTCCCGGCGTACCAGAGGTAGCCGACACCGCCGACCGCGGTGAGGGCGAGGACGACGACGAGGGCGACGAGCCGGCTGCGCGCGCGGCGCTTGGCCTCCTCGCGGCGCTCGGTGCGGTTCTCGGTGAAGTTCAGCCAGTCGATGACGTCCTCGGAGTCGGTGTCCGGCTCCTCGACGAAGGCGAACTGGCCGGTCTCGTAGTCCCGTTCGGACCGTGTGCCCCCGCCGTCCGGCTCCTCGGCCGGTCCCGCCTGCTGCGGGATGTAGGCGGTCTGCTCGGCGACCCGGGGCTGCTGCCCGCTCGCGGCGGCCTGCCCGTAGGGGTCGTACGCCGTGCCCGCGGCCGGAGCCCCGGTGTGCCCGTACGGGTCGTAGGGCGGCACGGGTGCCTGCTGGCCGGTGTCGTAGGGCTGCCCCGGGTACTGCGCCTGGTACTGGGTCGGGTACTGGGCGGGGTACTGCTCCTGCTGCTGTCCGCCGGCGGCGTACGGGTCGTAGCCGTAGCCCTGCCCCTGGGCGTACGGGTCGTACGGCTGCTGCTGCGGGTGTTGCTGCGGCTGCTGGGGGGCGACCTGCTGATAGACGGGCCGGCCATACTCGTCGTAGCCGACCACCTCGTAGCGGTCCTCGTGGTCGCCGCCGTGTCCCGCGTCGTATGGATCGTTCACCGGGTGCCCCTCTCGGCTCACTCGCCGCGGTACAGCTCGCGCTTGTCGATGTAGCGCACGACTCCGTCCGGCACCATGTACCAGATGGGGTCGCCCTTGGCGACTCTCGCGCGGCAGTCCGTCGAGGAGATGGCGAGCGCGGGAACCTCCACCAGGGAGACACCGCCTTCCGGGAGTCCGGCGTCGGTGAGGTGGTGGCCGGGGCGGGTGACCCCGATGAAGTGCGCCAGGGAGAAGAGCTCCTCCATGTCTCGCCAGGTGAGCAGCTGGGCGAGGGCGTCGGCGCCGGTGATGAAGAACAGGTCCGTGTCGGGGTTGAGCGCGCGCAGGTCGCGCAGGGTGTCCACGGTGTAGGTGGGGCCGCCGCGGTCGAGGTCGATCCGGCTCACCGAGAACTGCGGGTTCTCCGCGGTCGCGATGACCGTCATCAGATAGCGGTCCTCGGCCGGCGAGACACTGCGGTGGCTCTTCTGCCACGGCTGCCCGGTCGGCACGAAGACGACCTCGTCCAGGTGGAACTGCGCGGCGACCTCACTGGCCGCCACGAGGTGCCCGTGGTGGATCGGGTCGAACGTTCCGCCCATCACGCCGAGGCGACGCTTGCCGCGGTTCGACGGGGCGTTGCCCGGGCCGGTAGGCATGTCCTGCTCTCCCATGCGTGCAGACCCTACCGGCCCGTCCTGAGGGCAGCGGACGGAGGAGGCCCGAGGTGCCCCGGTATGGGCACCGGATGCCTCAGCGGTCGCGGTTGAAGCGAGTGGTGATCCACAGCAGGAGCATCAGGGCGACGAACGCGCCGCCGCCGGTGAGCAGCGGGCTGAGGCTCTCGTGGTTGCCGCCGTGCTCCTCGCCCTCGGCGGCAAGGGTGACCAACTGGGCAGCGGCGCTGTGGAAGCTCATCTTCGGCAGGACCTATCCGGTGGGCGGGATAAAGATGTCGGCCCATGGTAAGCGGGCGGCCCCGCGCCGATCACGCCGACTCCGCCGTTGGGACGCCGGGTTGCCGTCCGGCTCGCGCCGAAGGGAACCTCCGCGCCGCGTCAGTCGTCCTTCTGCCTGTAGCCACGCAGCAGGAACCACGCGGTCAGCGCACAGCCCACCAGCATCACCACCAGTACGACCCGGAGCAGGTTTCCCGGCCCTTGCTGCTCGGCTGCGCCCGCGGCTGTGGTGAGCCAGGCGGACGCGGGGTGGTGCTCCATGACGGGACTCCTTCGCTGTACTGCCCGTCCACCGTATCTCCGCCTACGCTGGGCTCTGCTTCGGGGGCGCAAAGGACCGCACAAGGGTCCGCAAAGGACCACCTCTCACGCACATGGGGGAAGACATGTCCGACGACGGCCACGAGCAGAACGGGCACGAGAACGTGCCAAGCAGGCAGCGCAGGCGCTTCCCCGGGATCTCCTCGCGCGCCTACGAGCACCCCGCCGACCGCTCCGCGCTGGTGGCGCTGCGCAAGCTGAGCGGGTTCGACACGGTCTTCAAGGCGCTCAGCGGGCTGCTGCCCGAGCGGAGCCTGCGGCTGATGTTCCTGTCCGACTCGGTGCGGGTGTCGGACCAGCAGTTCGCGTACCTCAACGACATGCTGCGGGACGCCTGTTACATCCTGGACCTGGAGAAGGTCCCGCCGATGTACGTCAGCCAGAACCCGCAGCCGAACGCGATGTGCATCGGCCTGGACGAGCCGATCATCGTGGTCACCACGGGCCTGGTCGACCTGCTCGACGAGGAGGAGATGCGGGCGGTCGTCGGGCACGAGGTGGGGCACGCCCTCTCCGGTCACGCGGTCTACCGGACCATCCTGCTGTTCCTGACCAACCTCGCCATCCGGGTGGCGTGGATCCCGCTGGGCAACCTCGCGATCATGGCGATCGTGACCGCGCTGCGCGAGTGGTTCCGCAAGTCGGAGCTGTCGGCGGACCGGGCGGGCCTGCTGGTCGGCCAGGACCTGCGGGCCTCGATGCGCGGCCTGATGAAGCTGGCGGGCGGCCACCATCTGCACGAGATGAACGTGGACGCGTTCCTGAAGCAGGCCGAGGAGTACGAGGCCGGGGGCGACCTGCGCGACTCGGTGCTGAAGATCATGAACGTCCTGCCGCGCTCCCACCCCTTCACCACGGTGCGGGCGGCCGAGCTGAAGAAGTGGGCCGAGTCCCGCGACCACCAGCGGATCATGGACGGCCACTACCCGCGGCGCGACGAGGACAAGGACACCTCGGTCACGGACTCCTTCCGCGAGTCGGCGGCCGCCTACGCGAGCAACGTCAAGAGCTCCAAGGACCCGCTGATGAAGCTCGTCTCGGACATCGCGGGCGGTGCGGGCGACCTGGGCGGCCGGGTCCGCCGCGGCTTCGGCGGCTTCGCGACCACGACCCCGACCGCCGACGAACCGCCGAGCGACACCCCGCCCCGCAACGACGACTGAGAGCCGCTGAAGACGCCCGAAGGGGCGCGGGGTCGAGGCCTCAGACCTTCGGCTGAGCCCCAGTGGCCAACGTCCCGCACACCGCCGCCGCCCGTCCCGTCGCGAACGGGTCCGTCCCGGCCGGCCCGCCCTCCTTCGCGGTCCGGCCGGCCAGCAGCGGGCGCAGCAGCTCCGCCGTGTCGTCCCCGCAGGACAGCGGCCCGGCCTGGACGTACGACACGGTGAGCTGCGCCTGGTGCAGCCGCACGTCGTTCTGGTCGAAGCGGAAGCGCATCTCGCGCCGCACGGTGAACAGCGAGGAGTCCGCCCCGGCGGCCGCGCCGGCCGGCCGCAGCGCGTAGACGAAGGTGTGGTCCGAGGTGATCTCGAGGAACGCCGAGGACGTCTCGGTGGTCCTGAGGGTGCCTTGGACCCGGATCCGGGGGTCGGCCAGCTCGACGGTCTCGGGGTCGAAGCGCACCAGCCATCCGGTGACCGCGTGCCGTCCGTCGGCGGCCGGACGGTGCAGGCTCTCGTCGAACTGGGGGTGCTGGTCGGCCGGCAGCAGCACCCGCACGGGCCGGGTCTCCCCGCCGGTGAGCACCTCCGGGTAGAGCGCGGAGCGCACGAGGTACTCCTTGACGGTGTCCAGGGCGCTCATGACCTGCGTCGCGGAGAAGTGCGAGGTGTCCCGGGCGGCGGGCAGGGTGATCCCGGCGGCGCCGACGCGGAACTGGGCGGCGGGACTGTGGTCGTACAGGAACCCGGGGTCGGCCGCGCCGGGCACCTTGCCCTGCGGGGCGAGCGGGACGACCGTCGTGCGGAACGCGGAGGCCTCGACGTCCCGGAGCGCGGCGGGGTTCTCGTAGGGGTGCCGTACGCCCATGTAGATCGCGGTGCCGAAGGCCAGGGCGATCAGCAGGGCCAGCACGAGCAGCTGCCGGGACAGGCCCCGGCGCATCGGCGGGAGGCGTCGGACGGCGGGCGCGTGGTCGGCCAGGCGCTCCCGCGCGGAGAACTCCTGGAGCCGGGCAGCGCGGACGAACGACTCGTCGAAGACGACGGATCGGTACTCGTCCTCACCGCCACCGGGGACGCCCTCGGGTGCCCCCTCAGGCGGGTCTCCAGGCCCTCCCATACCTTCAGAGTAGGTCTCCGGGAGCTCAGGTAAACGCCCCGCTGTGCGACAACTTCTGACACGTTCTCACCGGGATCGTCGGCAGGTGGCCGGTCCTCGGTCAGGGGGTGCGCGGGAAGGCCGAGATGGCTGGCTGGGAATGGTCGGCGGAGGCCGAGGGGGCCGCCGCGGAACCCTGTTCCAGACCGGTCGAGGCGGGTGCGGGCGGGCCCTGGTCCCGACTGTCGGAGGATGCGCCCCGGTAGACCGCGACGAAGGCCAGCGCGACCATGCCGATGCCCATCACGAGCGCCAGCATCCAGGCGACGGGACGGTGCCAGCGGACCTGCTTGCCGTAGGTCCCGGGGGCGCCGTAGCGGCCTTCGAGGATGTCGGTGTCGTCCAGCTCGTCGAGCTCGGGATCATGGCCGAAAGAGCCGCGTCCCGCGGGACCGAACCCGTCCTCGTAGCGCTCGCTGCCGCCGTGGGCCCGGCGGGCCTCGGCCTCGGAGGCCTCCGCTCTCGCCTGGGCGGCGGCCAGGAGGCGTTCGACGGCGGTCGGCTCGTGCACCACGGCCGCTCGTACGAAAGCCTCGTCGAAGACCACGGAGGCGAACTCTTCGTCCGACACCCCGCGGTCGTGGTCGTCGTCGGGCTCCCAGCCGTCAGGGAACGGCATGCCCCCCACGTCCTCCGGCACGGATCCAGAGTAGACCTGGGGGGTCATTTTGGGCAGACGGTATGGAAATTCGTCCGCCGTCCGAGGCACTTCTCGTGCGGTACGGGTGCGTACCGGACGCGTGTGCCGACCGCATATGCGCCTCTTCCGCGCCTCGGCGCCTCAGCGCCGGACGTGCCCGTCGCCCGTGACGATGTACTTCGTGCTCGTCAGCTCCGGCAGTCCCATCGGGCCGCGCGCGTGCAGCTTCTGCGTGGAGATGCCGATCTCGGCGCCGAAGCCGAACTGGCCGCCGTCGGTGAAGCGGGTGGAGGCGTTCACGGCGACGGTGGTGGAGTCGACCAGCTGGGTGAAGCGGCGGGCCGCCTGCTGGGAGGTCGTCACGATGGCCTCGGTGTGGCCGGAGGTCCACAGCCGGATGTGCTCGACGGCCTTGTCGAGCGAGTCGACGACGGCGGCGGCGATGTCGTAGGACAGGTACTCGGTGTCCCAGTCCTCCAGCGTCGCCTCGACGACGGTCGCCTTGGTGTCCTTCGCGTACGCCAGCACGCGCGGGTCGGCGTGGACGGTCACCCCGGCCTCGGCGAGGGCGTCCAGGGCCCGCGGCAGGAACTCGGGGGCGATGTCCTGGTGGACCAGGAGGGTCTCGGCGGCGTTGCAGACGCTGACCCGCTGGGCCTTGGAGTTGATCAGGATGTCGATCGCCATGTCGAGGTCGGCCTGGGCGTCGACGTAGACGTGGCAGTTGCCGGTGCCGGTCTCGATGACGGGGACGATCGACTCGGTGACGACGGTCTGGATCAGCGAGGCGCCGCCGCGCGGGATGAGCACGTCGACCAGGCCGCGGGCGCGCATCAGCTCCTGCACGCTCTCCCGGGACTGGCCGGGGACGAGCTGGATCGCGTCGGCGGGCAGTCCGGCGCCGCCCACGGCGTCGCGCAGGACCCGTACGAGGGCGGTGTTCGACTCGTACGCGGAGGCCGAGCCGCGCAGCAGGACGGCGTTGCCGGACTTCAGGCACAGGGCGGCGGCGTCCACCGTGACGTTCGGGCGGGCCTCGTAGATGATCCCGACCACGCCGAGCGGGACGCGGACCTGGCGCAGGTCGATGCCGTTGGGCAGGGTCGAGCCGCGCACCACCTCGCCGACCGGGTCGGGCAGCGCGACCACGTCCCGGACGTCGGAGGCGATGGCCCGCACCCGCTCGGGGGTGAGGGTGAGCCGGTCGATGATCGCCTCGCTGGTACCGGCCTCGCGGGCCTTGGCGATGTCCTTGGCGTTCGCCTCGACGATCTCGCTCGTCCGGACCTCCAGCGCGTCCGCGATCGCGAGCAGCGCGTCGTCCTTCTCGACCCGCGGCAGCGGGGCGAGGTCGGCGGCGGCGGCCTTGGCACGGTAGGCGGCCTGGGTGACCGGGGACATGGCGTCGTACGGCGAAAGCGTGGTCATGAGGGAAGGGTAGTGCGCACAAGCGGGGCGGCCACCGTTCATCCCACACCGCGAGACATCCGTCCACCTGCCGTCAGAACGGGTGGACCCCCACCGGTGTCGCCGGGAGCGGACCGTACCCCTCCGCGATGCGGTGGTGGTAGGTCTCGCGGTCGATGACCTCCAGGCCGACGATCTCCCAGGGCGGCAGTCCCGCGGTCAGCCGGTGCTCGCCCCACAGCCGCAGCGCGACGGCGGCCGCGTCGTGCAGGTCGCGGGCCTCCTCCCAGTACCGGATCTCCGCGTGGTCGCCCGCGTAGCGGCTGGTCAGCAGAAAAGGGTGGTCGTGGGCGAGTTGTTCGAGACCGCGCCGCACCTCCGTCAGCGGGGCCTGGGGCCCGGAGACGCTGAGCGTGACATGCCACAGCCGGGGCAGGTCACGCGGCTGCTCGTACCGGTCACCGGCCGCCACGCTCGTCAGGGCGCGCTCCTCGCTGCGGGACCGATCCCCCGGGCGCACTCGTCTCACGACGGCCTCCTCCACTCAGTGACCGACCCGGTGGTCGTGCGGAATGTGTCCCTGGGACAAAGTTGAGCAGGCCGCAAGGGTTCGCGTGGCGCTTTTGCGGAACGTCCACCTGAGGGCGACGGTCCCGCCGGGGCGTTCACCCCGTTTTCGGGTACGCCGCCCGGACGGCGTCAGGGCTGGAGGATCACCAGGTCGTCGCGGTGCACGACCTCGCGCTCATAGGCCGCGCCCAGCTCCTGCGCCAGCTCCCTGGTCGAACGCCCGATCAGCTGGGGAATCTCCCTGGCGTCGAAGTTGACGAGCCCGCGGGCCACCGCGCGCCCCTCGGCGTCCCGCAGCTCGACCGGGTCACCGGCGTTGAACTCGCCCTCGACGGCGGCGATCCCGGCCGGCAGCAGCGAGGTGCGGCGCTGCACGACCGCGCGGACCGCGCCGTCGTCCAGGGTCAGCGAGCCCTGCGGGGTGGAGGCGTGCTGGAGCCAGAGCAGGCGGTCGGCGGAGCGCTTGCCGGTGGGGTGGAAGTAGGTGCCGGTGTCACCGCCGGAGAGCGCCTCGGCGGCGTGGACCGCGCTGGTCAGCACCACCGGGATACCGGCCGCGGCGGCGATCCGGGCGGCCTCGACCTTGGTGACCATGCCGCCGGTGCCGACGCCGGCCTTGCCGGTGCTGCCGATCTCCACGTGCGCCAGGTCCGCGGGGCCCCGCACCTCCGCTATCCGCGAGGTGCCGGGCCTGCTGGGATCGCCGTCGTACACCCCGTCCACGTCGGACAGCAGCACCAGCAGGTCGGCGCGGACCAGGTGGGCGACGAGCGCGGCGAGACGGTCGTTGTCGCCGAAGCGGATCTCGTCCGTGGCGACGGTGTCGTTCTCGTTGACGATCGGGAACGCGCCCATCGCGAGGAGCTTGTCGAGGGTCGTGGAGGCGTTTCGGTGATGCGCGCGGCGGCTCATGTCGTCGCTGGTGAGCAGGACCTGGCCGACCCGGACGCCGTAGCGGGCGAAGGAGGCGGTGTAACGGGCCACGAGCAGGCCCTGCCCGACGCTGGCGGCGGCCTGCTGGCGGGCGAGGTCCTTGGGGCGGCGGCGCAGTCCCAGCGGGGCGAGTCCGGCCGCGATGGCCCCGGAGGAGACGAGGACGACCTCCCGCTCTCCCCCGCCGCGGCTCTTGGCGAGCACGTCGACCAGGGCGTCGACCCGGTCGGCGTCCAGGCCGCCCGACGCCGTGGTCAGCGACGAGGAGCCCACCTTGACGACGATCCTGCGGGCCTCGCCCACGGCCTGCCTTGCGCTTGCCACCTGCACGGTCCCCACTTCCTCACGCCTGGCAGCAATCTACGCGAAGCGGCCCGCTTGAGACGTCCTGGTCCACCCCCCGGACGCATCGGGAGGTAACCGCTCCCTCACCCTTTGCGCACGGCAAAAAGGTTGTAGGGGTTGCGTCTAGGAATCAAAGGAGATCAAAACTTATTGTGAAGTGTGTGCCACCCAAAGCTCGCAACTCCCAGCGCATCCTGATCCGGTCCGGCAAGAGTCCGTTCGACGTCGTCCCCGTGGAGGAATCCCTCCAACGGGACGTCATCGCCACCAACTCGGGCAACCTGATCTTCAGTGACGCCACCCACAAGATCCTTGAGACACCCGACACCGAGGTCGTCTCGAACGGGATCAAGTCCCTGGTCTCCGAGGCCGCCCGGATCAACGAGGAGTACGACGCCTTCGTCGTGCCGCTGGCGAACGCCTTCCGCCCGTCGTTCGAGGCCCAGCTCCAGCGCCTGACGCGACTGATCCAGCGGCTGAAGATCCCGGTCGTGGTGGTCGGGGTCGGCGCGCAGACCGGGCTGAACTACGACCCCTCGCGCCTGAAGCCCATCGAGCCGTCGGTGCGCGCGTTCGTCTCGGCGGTCCTCGACCACAGCGCCTCCATCGGGGTGCGCGGCGAGTTCACCGAGCAGTACCTGAGGGACATGGGGTTCCGGGACGTCGAGACGATCGGCTGCCCGTCGCTGTTCATGAACGGCAAGGAACTCGACGTGCGCAAGCGGACGCCCGCGCTGACCACCGAGTCCCGGATCGCGATCAACGGCTCGCACAACGCGGTGCAGAAGCAGGGCCTCGGCAAGCTCATAGCCCAGACCCACGCCCGCTACCCGCACCTGCGTTTCATCGGCCAGAACCTCAGTGACGCGCGGCAGCTGCACTGGCGGGACCTGTCGGACCCCAACGCCAAGGTGACGGCGATACCGACGCACCCCGACCACCCGATGTACCAGGAGGACAAGGTCCGGGTCTACCTCGACCCGATCACCTGGATCGACGACCTGCGCGAGTTCGACTTCTCCTTCGGCTCCCGCATCCACGGCAACATCGCGGCGCTGCTGGCGGGCACCCCCGCGACCGTGCTCGTCGGGGACTCCCGGACGCTGGAGCTGTGCCGCTACTTCGACATCCCGCACGTCCCGATCGACAAGGTGCCCGCCGACCTGGACCCGGCGCGGCTGTACGAGGAGGCGGACTTCGGCGCGCTGGTGAGCGGTCACCAGGAGCGCTTCGAGCGGTTCACCGGGTTCCTCGAGCGCAACGGCCTGCGGAACACCTTCACGCACGGCGACGGCGGCGCGGCCTTCGAGAAGCGGATGAGCAAGCTCTCCTTCCCGCCGGGGGTGCGTCCCTGGCTCGAGGCGGACCTCGGTTCGCTGGCCGGGCGGATGGCGTACATGCAGCGCCAGATCACCGAACTGAGCCGGGACAACGAACGGCTGAAGCGGGACCTGGCCCGGGCGAGGTCCGGTTCGCGGACGTCCGCGAGCCTTCCGGCGCCGTCGGTCTACCGCCGGGCGCGCCGGGTGGTGGGCGCCCCCATCCGCCGGGCTCTTCAGTCGGGCCGCCCGTAGGCCGGTCGGCGAGAGCCGGTCCCTGGTGCCGCGGCACCAGCACTCCACGGTCGTCGCAAGGCGCCCGGACACGCGCGTGTCGTCCAGAGGTCGGCGGGCGTTAACCCGGGCGCACGTCCTGCGACGACCTTGGAGTGACGCAGTGTCCCCTTCCCTTGCCCGCCGGCGCTTCAAGAAGAGGCCGAAGGCGTCCAAGACGCCGAAACGGCCCGCGAAGAGACTCCGCCTCGGACGCTCCCCGAGGCGCCCGCGCACACGCTCGCTCGCGGGTCTCGTGAAACGTCCCTTCAGCCGGCCGCGCAGGCGCCGGGTCGCCCTCCCGCTGCGCCGTCGCGCCGCCCAGCTGTCCGTCATCGCCCTGCTCGCCGCCGCGTTCGCCGCGCAGGCCGTCGCGGCCCTCCTGCCCGACATCCCGCTGCTGCTCGCCGCGACGGCCGCCTCCGTGGCCGGGGAGGGTGTGCTGTACCGGTGGCAGCGCCCCATGATGTCGATGTTCGCCAAGTCGCACGCGGACATCACCGTGCGGCACGTGCTGCGCGACCTGCTGCTCGTGGCCGGTCTGCTGCGGGTCGGCGAGCAGGAGCGCGAGTCGGTGTACGCCCCGCTCGTCGCCGGCGTCCTGATCTTCTACGGTCTGCACTTCGCGATCCAGGCGGTCTCGGTCCTGGTCCGCCGCACCCGCACCCTGCCGGTGGTGACCCGGAACATCGACGCCTCCGCGCTGCGCCTGTCCACCGCCCCGCCCGCGCTGCTGCTGCGCCGGCCGGGCCACCGGCTGCTGCTGTTCGGGCTGCCGGCCACCGCCGGTCTCGCGGCGACGGCGGCCACCGACGTGCCCGCGGCCGCGGCGGCGGGGGTCGCGCTGTCGCTGCTGCTGGCGCTGCTGGGTCTGGGTGAGCTGCTGCTGCGGCTGCTGCCGAGCCGTCGTCCGGCGGGCGAGCAGGAGGTGCTGGACTGGTTCGACGCGTGGCTGGCCGAGTACCGGCCGACCGTCGGGCTGTACTTCTCCGGCGGCGCGTCCTCGGCGTACCAGGCGAACATGTGGCTGGAGCCGCTCGCGAAGCTGGACGCGCGGCCGGTGGTCGTGCTGCGTGAGCGGTTCATGGTGCAGAAGATCGCGGCGACCGACATCCCGGTGATTTGCCTGCCCAAGGTCACCACGCTGATGCGGCTGGAGCAGTCCACGCTCCAGGTCCTGATCCACCCCTCCAACTCCGGCAAGACCTCCCAGGTCCTGCGCATCCCGACGCTCAAGCACACCTTCGTCAACCACGGCGAGAGCGACAAGCTGTCCTCGTGCAACCCGTACGCGAAGGCGTACGACGAGGTGTGGGTGGCCGGTCCCGCGGCCCGTGAGCGCTACGCGCTGGCCGAGGTCGGCGTGGACGACCGGGAGGTGGTGGAGATCGGCCGTCCCCAGCTGGACGCCGTGACGCCGTACGCGGGCCCGCCGACCGGCGCGTACACCACGGTGCTCTACGCGCCGACGTGGGAGGGCTGGGACGGCAACCCGGGCAACACCTCGGTGATCGCGGCCGGCGAGAACCTCGTACGGGCGCTGCTCGCCGACGACGGCGTACGGCTGCTGTACAAGCCGCACCCGCTGACCGGTTCGGTCGATCCGCGGGCCGGGGCGGCCGATCAGCGCATCCGGGAGCTGATCCGGGCGGCCAACCGGCGGCGGACCGGGCCGCGGCCCTCCGATGACGGGGAACTGGCGCTGCGGACGGCGGAGTTGGACCGGCTCACCACGGCCGACTTCCGGGACGGCGCCGACCAGGTGGAGCGGATGCTGTTGCAGTCGGTGCCGCCGAAGGGGCGGGCCCAGGCGGTGGAGCGGGCCACGGCCGCCTGGGAGGAGGCGTACTGGGCGTCGCTGCCGGAGTGGGAGCACCAGGTCGTCACCGACGCCCGGCCCGCGCTGTACGCCTGCTTCAACCAGGCCGATCTGCTGATCAGCGATGTGTCCAGCGTGGTCAGCGACTTCCTGGCGAGCGGCAAGCCCTATGCGGTGGCCAACACCAGCGGGCTGGCCGAGGAGGCGTTCCGTGAGACCTTCCCGACCGTGCGGGCGGCGACCGTGCTGACGCCGGACGGGCAGGGGGTGCCGGCGCTGCTGGAGGCGGTGCGCAGGCCGGAGAAGGACGGGCTGGCCCAGGAGCGGGCGGCGTTGAAGCGCCATCTGCTGGGTCCGGCGGAGCCGGTGTCGCAGGTGCGCTTCGACGCGGCCGTGCAGACGCTGTGCGCGAAGTCCGGGGAGCACCGCACGCGGATGCGGGAGCGGCTGGCGACGGAGATCCCCGCTCCGCGGCAGACCGAGGCCGAGGCGCCGGTCACACCGCCGCAGCCCGCTTGACGCCCCGGCCCGGCAGCATCCGGCGGGCCTTGCGCGCCGCCCGCCGGGTGAAGGAGTCGAGCCCGCCCTCCCGGTAGCCGGGGAAGTTCCGGGCCTCGCGCGGCTCGGCGAGGTAGACCGCGTCGGGGATACCGGCGGCGGCGTCGCGGAAGTGCGGGTAGGCGAGGTACAGACGGCGGCCGCGCTTCTCCAGGAGCGCGGCGGCCTGCCTCTTGTCCCGCAGGAATCTGAGGACGTCCAGGAGGAGATCGGGCCGTTCCTCGGCGATCAGGTGCAGGCGCAGCCGCTCCTCGACCTTGAGGCGGACGGCGACCTCGTCGGTCCAGTAGGCGTCCATCAGGGGCTTGGCGAGTTCCAGCTTGTGCCGGCGGACCTGCTCGCTGTCCTTGAGGAAGCGGGGGCCGAACTGCGGCAGCAGGGTGACGAGGAACGGGCGGAGCATGAGCATGTCGCGCCGCGGGCCGGCCGGGACCATCTCCGCGATCAGGGTCATCAGGGCGCGCGCGGAGTCGAAGCGCAGGGTGTAGCTGCCGCTCTTGGTGACGTGCTTGCCGTCCTCACGGCCCACCAGGTAGTAGCAGACGTAGTCGTCGATGAGGGAGACGCCGTCGGCCCGCAGATAGGCCTCCATGGTGAACAGGGCGTCCTCGCCGGTCCACAACGACTCGTCGAAGCGCATGCCGTGACGCTCCAGCAGCTCACGGCGGAAGAGTTTCTGCGCGCTCAGGGTGAACTTGATGTTGGAGGACCAGATGTCGGTGCGCTCCAGCGTCTTGCCCCACATCGACTTCGGGGGCTTGCGGTTGATGCCCTCGACGCGGCCGAGCACGACGTCGGTGCCGTTGCGGTCGGCCATCGCGACCATCCGCTCCAGGGCCTCCGGGCCGAGCCGGTCGTCGGCGTCCAGGAAGAACACGTACCGTCCGGCGGCCTTGCCCAGGCCGACGTTGCGCGGGCCGCTGGGACCGCCGGAGTTGTCCTGCCGGATCACCGTGACCGGCATGTCGGCGCGGGCGGCGAACCGCTCCAGGCACTCGCCGGTGCCGTCGGTGGAGCCGTCGTCCACCGCGATGACCTCGATGCGTGTGGGGTCGATGGTCTGGGCCTCGACGGAGGCGAGGCAGTCGACCAGGTACGGCATCGCTTCGTACGCCCCGATGATCACGGTCACATCAGGCTGCGGCACGGTCACACTTCCCCCAGATCATGAGGAACCCTTGGTCATAGGGCATTCCCCCTGTATTGGCTTATTCGCAACGTAGTAGACGGACGAGGACGGGAAGCGGTTGCCTGCTCATACCATTTTTGTGGCGCAGGTCACCGAGCCCTGGACACGCATCCCTCCTGTCCCTGCTGTCCCTGCTGTCCCTGCTGCACATACGTAAAAGAGCCCTGTTTCCGGGAATCACTTCTCGAAAACAGGGCCCTTTTTGACGCTGCGTCGGTCAGGCCGTGGTCGTGGCCTCGGTCGCTCCGCTCGCCGCCCGTGACTCCTGGCCGACGTTGCGCGCCTCCGCCTTGAGGGCGAGGTTCGCCACCGCGGTGTTGAACTGCTCGATGGAGGTCGGCTCGTCCGGGCCCAGCAGGTACTGCTTGAGCTCCCTGCGGTCCGCCGCCAGCGGGTCGCCCGCCGGGTCGCGGGCCGCGTCCAGGAGAGCGCCGAGCTCGACGGCGCTGTTGGACAGGATCGTCGCGGCGCGCACCGCGGTGTTCTGCCGCTTGAACTCCTCCACGCCCAGCTCGGCGGAGTCCGTCACCGCGTACGGCTTGCCGCTGGCGATGAAGTCGGAGACCACGCTGGAGATGTCGGAGACCATCGCGTCGGAGACGTTGAAGCAGTCGTACAGCCGCGGCTCGGCACCGGTGATGACCCGGTGCTCGAAGCTGCCGAAGGAACGCCAGTAGGCGTCGTTCCACTCGGCGCGCAGCCGGGCGATCTCCTCGTGCCTGGCCACGTCGACCACGCCGTCCCGGGTGGCCTCGGCCTCGTCGCCCTTGTCGCCGCCGTTGCCGGACAGCACGGCGATCCGGGCCTCGATCCGGGCGAGGTCCGCCTTGGCCCGCGCCTGGGCGGCCGCGTCGGCGGTGAAGCGGGCGTCGGCGGCACGCTCGGCTGCGGCCTTCTCGACCAGGGCGGTGATCCGCGCGTGCGCGGCGCCCGCCTCCTTGCTCACCGTGCCCGTGAAGGGGTGCGGCTTGTACAGGACCCGGACCGGCGGGTCGGCCTGCACCAGCCGCCGCACGATGTTCTCGCCGGCCAGCACGATCGAGGTGTTGCCGGGGTTGCCGTCCCAGCCCTCCCAGGTGGGCGCGTACAGCACGGTCGGGATACGGCCCTCGGGCACGCCCTGCCAGGTCTGGATGGGCGCCAGCTGGGGGCGGCCGACCTCGGCGATGTCGTCGTCGCGGACACCGACGTCGGCGATGGCGTAGCGGTCGCGGCCCGCGCGGCCCGCGGTCCACACCTCGTCGTACACCTTGCTGAACGGGTTGACGCTGGCGAGCTTGTCGCTGTCGCCGTGGCCGATGAAGACGTGCTTCATGGTCGGCACCCGCAGCAGGTGGATGTTCTTGCCGACGTTCGCCGCGTACAGCGCGACGCGCACGTTGGTCAGGTCCATGTTCATCAGGTGCACCCCTCCGGGCACGCAGATGACGGGGACCGTGGTGGGCGCCAGGTTGGCCAGGATGACCCGCTCACGCAGGATGATCAGCGGCCTGGAGTCCAGCTGCTCCATGGTCTCCAGCCACATGTTGACCTGGTAGGCGGAGTCCTTGGAGCCGGAGAAGTACAGCACCGTCTCCGGCCGGTAGGCGGCCAGCCAGTCGTCGACGGCGGCGAGCACGGCATCCGCGTTGGGCGGGGTCTTGCTGCCGCGGACGTACGGCATGAGCGCGAGGACGTACAGGCAGCCCAGCGCTATCGTCATACCGGTGCCGATCAGGGCCGGGACGGTCTCGTCCACGGCCGCGCCGACCAGCACGCCGACGACGGCGGCGAGGTCCAGGTGCAGCATCTTCTCGGCGGAGCGGTTGAGCAGCCGGCGCGGCGGGGCGTCCGGGATGCGGATGCGGGACTTCAGGTCCACGTTGCGGGTGGCGACCGGCATCCGGCGGCGGTTGCGGATCAGGGTGACCAGCGCGCCGTGCGGGGCCTGAAGGCCGTAGAACGCGATGAAGCAGGCGACCGTGCCGTAGAAGACCAGGCCGTCCGCGAGGCCGAGGCGGGCCAGCAGCAGGACCAGGAGCAGCTGCCTGATCAGGAAGCGGATCGACAGGCCCGCGCGCACCTTGCTCAGGCGGTTGATCAGATAGCTGCCCTTGCGGTGCAGAAAGTGGTCCGCCAGGTACGTCACCGCGGCGGCGGCCGTGAAGGCGGGAACGCTCGGGACGAGCGCGGCCAGCATGAGCGCCGGGAAGCCCAGGATCATGAGGGCCGCCGCGGCCAGTTCGGCCGCGCTGCCCACCCGGGCGACGCGAATGGCTCTGGTTATCACAGAGGAACCTGCTCTTGGAGGGGGAGTGCTGGTGTGGTTCTGACGTGCAGCGAACATGTGAGGAATTCGCGAGGGGGAGCTATTCAGGCCCCTGCGAATGCTCCGATAACGGGCAGCCACAGAGGCCTGAATAGCAGATGTTCAATTGCAGACGATTATGCCACGCCGTCCTGACGGTCCAGCACGGCGGCCAGCGCCTGCTCGAAGCCGGAGGCCTGACCGGCGGCCGCGGTCGGGTCCTGCTGGCGGACGTCGATCACATGACCGGTCAGCTCCGAGAGCAGGACGTCGAGCGAGGTACGGGCCACCGCCTCGGAGGAGAGCAGCGTGCCCGAGGGCTCCTGGCCGAAGGCCTTGGTGCGCATCGGGGTCGCGGTGCGCTCCGGGTTGATGCAGTTGACGCGGACGCCGTCACCGGCCCACTCGTCGGACAGGGCCTGGGTGAGGTTCACCATCGCGGCCTTGGTCGAGGAGTACAGGCTGTACTCGGCACGGCCGCGGGTGTAGCTGCTGGAGGTGTAGAGCAGCAGCTGGCCCTTGGTCTCGGCCAGGTACTTGTAGCTGGAGCGCGCGATCTGCACCGGGGCGAGGTAGTTGACCTTCAGCGCCTCCTCGATGGTGGCGTTGTCGGTCTCGGCCAGCTTGCCGATGCGCAGCACGCCCGCGGTGTTCACGACGTAGTCGATGCGCCCGGTCTCGGCGTACGCCTTGGACAGCGCGTCGTCGACCTCCTCGGGGTTCTCGACGTGCGTGCCGGTGGTGGAGCGGCCCAGCGCGTACACCTTCGAGCCGTAGGCCTCGGCGAGTTCGGCGATGTCCTTGCCGATGCCGTACGAGCCGCCGAAGACCACGACGGTCTTGCCGGTCAGCAGCTCGCGGTAGGCCTCCTCGGAGACCTGCTCGGGCGCGGCGGTGGAGGCCAGCTGGAAGAGCTTGTCGGCGATGAAGACGTCGACGGGCTGGGTGACCTTCATGTTGTACTCGTCGCCCGCGACGACGCGGATCGGCACGTCCGGCAGGTACTTGAGCACGACCGAGCAGTCGTCCGTCGCCTGGAAGTTGGGGTCACCGGCGGCGACCTCGTAGGCCCGCTTGATGGTGGACAGCTTGAAGGCCTGCGGGGTCTGGCCGCGGCGCAGCCGGGAGCGGTCCGGGATCTCGGTGATGAACTCGCCGTCGTCGCCGTGCTTGCGCGTGACGATGATGGTGTCCGCGGACGGGATGGCGACGTCGACGGCCTGGTAGCGCTCCAGCGCGACCACGCAGTCGTCGATGACGCGCTGCGACAGCAGCGGGCGAACGGCGTCGTGGAACAGGACGTTGAGGTCCTCGCCCTCGGCCAGCCCCTCGCCGAGCGCCTCGATGGCGCGCTCGGTGGTCTCGTTCCGGGTCGAGCCGCCCTCGATGACCTTCTTGACCTTGGTGAACCCGGCCTTGGCCACGATCTTCTCTATGTCCGGCACATAGCCCGGCGCCATCAGGACGATGATGTCGTCGATCGAGTCGGCGTTCTCGAAGGTGGTCAGGGTGTGCTCGATGACTGCCTTGCCGGCGATCTTCAGCAGCTGCTTGGGGATCGAGAGACCCACGCGCTGACCGGTACCCCCGGCCAGGATCACTGCGGTGGTGCGGGGCTTGGCGATGTGCTGGGACACAGATGACCTACCTCGGGGCGACAGGGAACTCGGAAATGGTCCCACTTCGGGTTACCGCAGTGCAAGGTGAGCGCCCTCCGCCGCATATGTGCGCGCCATCTGTCATTCACCTTGTACTCCAGGTGACGGCGGGAGACCCGAATCGGGCGCCCGCGGAATTGCTGTGAGTAAGCGCACAAACGGTCAATGTCCGCGGAGCTTCTTCAGACAGCGATGCCCCAACACCTTCACGAGTTCCCGGGAGGGCGTGCGTCTGGTGCACCGAGAGCGCCGCGCCGGGCGCGGTGTGCGCTGCAGGCGGCCGCGAGGGCGCCGTACCGTGCCTGGGCAGTCACCTCGGGTGCGACGTGCGGTTCAGCCGGCGCCTCCCCCACGGGCGGCGGCGGTACGGCGGCCGGCAGCGCCGGATCGCCCAGCACCCGCACGCCCGTCGCGGCGATCCGCCCGACCGTCTCGGCGCCGATCCGCGCGGCGGCCTCGACGGCCCGGTCCGGGGCGCCGATCTTCACGTCCTCGGACGAGGGACTGCACGTGTTCTTCATATGCACGACGGCGCCGTTGCCGACGAGCTTGGAATACAACTCGTCGGGCCGTCCATTGCCGCGGAATTCCTTATTAAGATTCCGCAGCATTTCGGTCTCGCCGAGGGTGAGCGAACGGTTCGCGGCGTCCGGGACCGGCTGGAGGAGATTCTCGGGCAGCCCGAGGAGCCGCTCGAAGGCGCGCGTCAGTCCGCCCCGGTCGCGGCCGTCGACCACGGCGACGGTGATCCGCTCCGGCCCGACCGCCCGGGCCCAGCGCTCGACCAACGGTGGGCGCGATGTCGCCCGTCATCGCGGGTCGGCCGCACGCGGCGAGCGCGGCCCTCCATCGGAGGCCGGGTGGTGGCCGGCCAGGTGAACCCGTGCGCACCGAGCCGGTCCCTCAGGTTCCTGAGACGACGCTGTGAGAGGCCTGGGACACCGACGAGTCCCAGGCTCCCGTCACCCCGGGTCCACGGTCAGGCGAGCTCGACCCCGGGCCGGTCCGACTCCACCCGCAGCTTGGCCAGGGTGCCCGCCGTCGCCTTCGGCCGGCGCACCGTGTCGACGACCCTGACCTGGGCGTCGATGCCGTGCCGGTCGACGTCGAAGAGGTGGTAGCCGCGGTGGGCGTCGAGCAGCTTCCAGTGCGGGTTGTCCGCCATCAGCGGGTCCCACTGCTTGCGGAAGGCGTCCTGGTCCTGGTCGCCGTTGCTGGAGATGGAGGTGCCCACGAACTCGGCGCCGACGACGTCGGAGTCCGGGTCGGCGTAGTCCTCCTTGAGGTCGCTGATCATGGTCAGGTGGCGGTCGCCGGTGAGCACCACGGGGTTGCGGACGTCCTCGAACTCCCGCATCAGCTGGTTGCGTTCGGCCTGGTAGCCGTCCCAGGCGTCGTAGTACCAGAGCTTGCCCTCGCCGACCTTCAGATCGGTCTCGGCCATCATGATCTGCGAGGCGACGAGGTTCCAGCGGGCCGGTGAGTCGTGCAGTCCGTCGAGGAGCCACTCCTTCTGCCGGGCGCCGAGCATGGTGAGCGCGGGGTCCTGGGCGCCCTCCTGGCTGGTGGCCTGGTCGGAGCGGAACTGGCGGGTGTCCAGCACGTTGAGACGGGCGAGGCGGCCGAACTCCAGGCGGCGGTACATCTGGATGTGCGGGCCGTTCGGCACGGAGGTCGCGCGGACCGGCATGTGCTCGTAGTACGCCTGGTAGGCCGCGGTCAGCCGAGCCGTGAAGGCGTCGTGCGCCTGCTTGTCGGGGTCCTGCGGGATCTCGCCGGCGAAGTCGTTGTCGACCTCGTGGTCGTCGAAGGTGACGATCCAGGGGGCGCCGGCGTGCATCGCGGCCAGGTCCGGGTCCGAGCGGTACTGGGCGTACCGGTTGCGGTACTGGACCAGGGTGTACGGCTCCCCGGTGCCCTCGTGCCGGCGCACCCCGGTCGAGGCGGGCGAGGACTCGTAGATGTAGTCACCGACGAAGAGCACGAAGTCGGGGTCCTGGGCGAGCATGTCGGCGTACGGCGTGAACCAGCCGTGCTGGTAGTTCTGGCAGGACGCGAGGGCGAAGCGCAGGCTGCCGCCCTTGGCGTGCGGGTGGGGGGCGGTGCGGGTGCGGCCGGTGGGCGAGATCTGGCCGCTCGCGCGGAAGCGGTACCAGTAGGTGCGGCCCGGGCGCAGACCGCGTGCGTCCACGTGAACGCTGTGCCCGTACTCGGGCCGGGCCTGGGCCACGCCCCGGCGCACGGTCTTCCTGAACCGCTCGTCCTCCGCGAGTTCCCACTGCACCGGCACCGCCCGGTCGGGCATGCCGCCGCCGTTCAGCGGGTCGGGGGCGAGCCGGGTCCACAGGACGATGCCGTCGGGCAGCGGGTCGCCGGAGGTGACACCGAGGCTGAACACACCGTCGGGCAGCGCCGATCCGGCCGCCCGGGCGGTACCCGGCACCCACAGCTGGGCGGAGGCGGCGGCGCCGAGCACAGCGGCGCCGGCGGTCAGAAAGCGGCGTCGGTCGGGCGGTGTTGCTCCGGTCATCAGCGAACTCCCCTGCCTCACTTGCCTCTTGGACAAGAAGAAGCTCGCCTTCTCGACGGTCCGCCCGCTGAACCGTGGTCTTCGCATGCATGACAACTGGGAAGACAACAGGGGGCCCCGGCGGCACAGGGGTGCCCGTCCGCCGCGGTCGGCCGCCCCCCGCGGGGACACGTGAACTCCGACTGCCCGTACGACTCACCGGAACGACGGTCGCTCGCCCCGCCGCGCGCCAGGTCTGCTCACGCGGCGGGTCGGGACGGTCAGCCCTCGAAG